>NZ_JBVFTR010000004.1:652222-978333 GCF_055693285.1 Roseobacter sp. S87 | reverse complement strand
AGGCGGATGAGCCCACAAAAGCAGACTGCGCACGGGGCACACGGTTGAGCACCTCGTCCAGCATCCGCGACGTTCTTGTCAGCGTTTTCAGGGCGTTACGGGTCACACCTGTCTCAAACCGGCTGGCATAGGGCTCCTTGAGCAACAGGATCGGAATGAGCGCTGTGAGGTTGGCATTGCCGCAGCGTTCGCCCAGCCCGTTGAGCGTGCCCTGGATCTGACGCGCACCGGCATCCACGGCGGCCAGACTGCAGGCCACGGCGTTTTCGGTGTCGTTGTGCGTGTGGATGCCCAGCTGGTCGCCGGGGATACCCGCGGCAATCACCTCGGCTGTGATGCGGCCCACTTCGTCGGGCAGCGTGCCGCCGTTGGTATCGCAGAGCACGATCCAGCGGGCACCGGCTTCAAGGGCCGCCCGCAATGCGGTCAGCGCGTAGCCGGGATTGGCTTTGTAGCCGTCAAAGAAATGTTCCGCATCAAACAGCGCCTCGCGCCCCTGATCCACGATATGCGCCATAGATTTCGCAATATTTTCAGTGTTTTCATCCAGCTCAACCCCGAGCGCCGCACGCACATGGAAATCATGTGTTTTCCCCACCAGACAGACGGCACCGGTGCCCGCGTTCATCACGGCAGCAAGCACATCGTCGTTGTCTGCCGACATGCCGTTGCGCTTGGTCATGCCGAACGCGGTCATGCGCGCGCGCGTCGCCGGGGCCGCATCAAAAAACGCGCTGTCGGTAGGGTTCGCCCCGGGCCATCCGCCTTCGATGTAGTCGACGCCCAGGGCATCGAGCGCCTCCGCAAGGCTGCGCTTTTCATCCGTCGAAAACTGTACGCCCTGGGTCTGCTGGCCGTCCCGCAGGGTGGTGTCATAGAGATAAAGACGTTCTCGGGTCATGCGGTTTTTCCAGGTGTTTCCGGGGCGTCGGTGCGGCGTCGGTACCACGTCGGTTTAACGTCGGTATTACGTCGGTGCGTGGCGTGCGGTGTGTTTGCGGACTGGTAAGGGTTGGTGGGGGCTGTCGGGGTTGCCACATGCTGACAGGAAACACCTGTCTGGCACCAGGTCAGGAGTGTTGTTTGAGCCCGCGCTGTATGAAACGGGGACCCACAGATCACAGCCCGTCCGGGCCAGCGGCCCGGACAGCCCCCGGCCGCCCCCCGGGCGGGGGCTTCACCCCCACCCGCGGCCAGGCGCTGTCCTGTGATCGGAGCGGGGTCATTTGAGAGCTTCCAGCTTTGAGGCGTCGAAGTCAGGCGTGACATTTAGTTCCACGCCATTCTTAGTCATGCGAACCTCGATGCCGGCTGATAAAAGAGCTTGCTTCAAAGCATCGACTTTACTGAAATCCTTTGAGATTTTGGCGCCGTTTCGCAGCTCGTCTAGTTTACCAGCCAACTCGGCCAATTGTTCATTTGGGCCACTTCCAAAACACTGGCTGATTTTCGAGCGATAGTCTTTTTCAGCAGCCCGCGCTTCATCTCCCAAAAACCCTAGAAATCGAGCGTGGTCCAAAAGTTTCTGAGGTTGGTTGTGCAATGCCCGCAGGTACGTCAACCCCAGATGGGTATTCAGGTCGTCACATAGTGCTTCAATTAGGGCTCCATCAATTTCCAAATCGGATTGTGGTGTCGGATCCAGTTCCCATGTCAAATCCATCCAATATCTGAGAGCCTGCTCCGCCTCCTGGCGTTTCTTCTCTGTCCAGTCCATCGGCTTGCGGTAATGCGTGCTGAGCACCACAAAGCGGATCACCTCGCCCGGCACACCCTGCTCCAGCAGATCGCGCACGGTGAAAAAATTGCCCAGCGACTTGGACATCTTCTTTCCCTCGACCTGCAGCATCTCGTTGTGCATCCAGACATTCGCGAAATCATGACCTGCACAGGTCGACTGGGCGATCTCGTTCTCGTGGTGCGGAAACTGCAGATCGATCCCACCGCCGTGAATATCAAACCGCTCCCCCAGCAGATCGCGCGCCATGGCCGAGCATTCGATGTGCCAGCCCGGACGGCCCCGGCCCCAGGGACTGTCCCAGCCTGGCGTTTCCGCGTCCGACGGCTTCCACAGCACAAAATCCATCGGGTTGCGCTTGTAGGGAGCCACCTCAACACGCGCGCCCGCGATCATATCCTCGACCGACCGGCCCGACAGCGCACCATAGGCCTCATAACTGTCGACGGCAAAAAGCACATGGCCCTCCGCCTCATAGGCGTGGCCCTTTGCGATCAGGTCCCGGATCATCGCCACCATCTGCGCGATGTACTGCGTGGCTCGGGGCATCTCATCAGGCTCCAGCGTACCGACCGCCTTCATGTCCTCCAGATACCAGGCGATGGTCTCATCAGAGCGCTCGCGGATCAGCTCCTCCAGCGTGCCCGGCGCACCGGCCTCGCGGCGGCGCTGTGCCTCCGCGTTGATCTTGTCATCCACATCCGTGAAATTGCGCACATAAGTCACATGCGCCGCGCCATAGACGTGCCGCAACAGCCGGTAGAGCACATCAAAGACAATCACGGGCCGCGCATTGCCCAGATGCGCCCGGTCATAGACCGTCGGCCCACAGACATACATGCGCACGTTCCGGCGGTCGATGGGCGCAAAGACCTCTTTGCGGCGGGTCCGGGTGTTGTGGAGCGTGAGTGTCGTCATGACAGGTGTCCTTGGCGCAGGGGGTCAGCGCGGGCATAGCAATCATCTGTCAGAATGGAAACGACCAGAACTGCCCGCATGGAAGCGTTCAGCAAATAATACAGCAAATGATTGTTGTACGGGTCATGGCCCCATGTGGCACGGCGCGGGCGCGCCGGTCAAGGCCGATTGACAGAATCGCGCGCGCTCTGCGCCCCTGCCCGCAGGATCTTTCTGCGCCTCTGCGGGGTCGCAGTCACGCGCCCTTACAGGGCGCCACAACGGAGGCAGAGATGCAGCTTTCACAGCGCCTTACAGGGATCAACGGCGGTGGGTCAGACGGCTGGGACGTCTTTCTGAAGGCGCGCCGTATGATTGCGGCGGGCACGCCCGTGACCGAGCTGACGATCGGCGAGCATGACATCCGCACCGCAGCGCCCATCCTGCAGGAAATGCACGCGCGTGCGCTGGCCGGCAACACCGGATATGCGGCGATCCCCGGCGCGGAACCCCTGCGGGAGGCGGTAGCGGCGCGCGTCGCGGCGCGCACCGGCGTGCCGACAACGCCTGACAATGTGCTGATCACGCCGGGCGGTCAGTCCGCGCTCTTTTCCGCCCATATTGCCGCCTGCGACGCGGGCGACACGGCGCTCTATATCGACCCTTATTACGCCACCTACCCCGGCACTCTGCGCGCCGCAGGTGCCGTTCCACAGGTGATCACCACCCGCGCCGCGGACGCGTTCCAACCCCGTGCGGCGGACATTGACGCCCATGCGACAGGCGCGCGGTCGCTGCTGATCAACAGTCCGAACAATCCCACGGGGGTGGTCTATTCGCGCGCCACGATGGAAGGGATCGCAGAGGTCTGCAGGCAGCGCGATCTGTGGCTGATTTCGGACGAGGTGTATGACACCCAGGTCTGGGAGGGCGATCATCTGAGCCCGCGCAGCCTGCCCGGCATGGCGGAGCGCACGCTGGTGGTGGGGTCCCTGTCGAAATCCCATGCGATGACCGGGTCGCGCTGTGGCTGGCTGGTCGGTCCAGAAGAGGTGATCGGCAATCTGATCAATCTGGCGACGAATACCACCTATGGCGTCCCGGGGTTCATCCAGGATGCAGGCCTTTTTGCGCTGAACCAGGGAGCGGATTTTGAGGCAGAGATCGCAGAGCCGTTCCGCCGCCGCCGGGCGCTGGCCCATGAGGTGCTGGCCGCACAGAATACCGTGGCGCTCGTGCCCGCACAGGGGGCGATGTATCTGATGCTGGATGTGCGTGCGACGGGGATGAGCGGCGAGGATTTCGCTTACAGCCTGCTCGATGCGCACCACATTGCGGTGATGCCGGGCGAGAGTTTCGGCAGTGCGGCAGCGGGCCATATCCGGGTGGCGATGACCGTTGCAGATGACGCTTTTGAAACATCCCTGCGCCAGCTCTGCGCCCATGCGGAGACGCTCGCGGCCTGAAGTGGCCCGGATGCGGGGGAGAGACATCCGGGCCGGTGCGGCCTGTCCGGATCAGAACCGGAGAGAGGCCCGCACAGTCAGCGTTGTGGCATCCGCATCCGCACCGGCGGCGTTGCCCAGATCGCTGAAGTTGTGGCGCAGCAGTTCTGTGCCGACAGTCATGCGCTCGGTGGCCTGCCAGGCGACGCCCAGACCGTAAAAGGGCCCGGTGTCATCGCCGGCTGTGGTGTTCACCCGCGCAGCACCGGCGGTGGCATAGGGCAGCCAGCGGCCCATGTCGTAGCCTGCTTTGACCTTGAGGCGGGTCACATCCTCGACCGTGGCGGCACCTGTCCCGATGTCGATATCGGCCTCGTCATAGTCAAACTCGACGCCGCTGACCCAGGCACCGAAATCGTAGTTGTACCCAAGGTGCACACCATAAAGCGTGTCGTCGCCGTCCACGCCATCCAGCGTGCCGTCACCGCTCACGTCACCATAGCCAAGCTGGGCACCGGCATAGGCACCGGTCCACTGACCACCGGTGTAGACCGGCTCGGGCAGCGGTGCCGCAGGCACCGTCTCGATCACCGGAGCTGCGGGTGATCCCGCGCTCGCCGCCGTGACCGCCACGCCCGCCGCGATCAATGCGGCACAGAATGCTCTTGTCTTTTTCATGACTGTCTCCTTGCCATTTCCGGCCGGCACAACCGCCGCCCGGTACTGACCCAACTGTGCATCCCCCCGGTGGGTTCAAGGCGCGCCAGGCAGTGGCGGCACAACCCCGCCGGAACGGGGGTTTTTCCGGCAAAACGCTGCCACCACAACGCTTTACCCGGCCATTTCCCGCCGGTTCCCCGGCGCTGGAAAAAAGTTCACGAGGTCGCAAACAGACCAGACAGGGAAGCCCCCCTGCGTCAGCCTGTCACAGTAAAGGGAGGCCGGAGATGCAGGGCGTTTGCTGCAAAATCAAACTGGTGGTCCGCACTATCGGTGCGGAGCGCGGGCGCGCTGCACGGGGAGGCCCGGCAGGCGCTGATCCGCCAGACCCCAGAGTTTTCCCTTTTCCGGACCAGACAACATGACACAATCCGTAAAAACCCGCAGCGGGGGCCGCTCGGCCCGCCGTGCGGCGCGCGCCCGCGCCCTGCCTGATCACATGCGCCCGATCCGCCCCGGCATGGACGGCGGCCAGTATAAACCCCTGACCCCCGCCGACATGGACCGCATCCACGCCGCAGCCCTGGAGGCGCTGGAAGACATCGGTCTGGTGGATGCCCCGCAGTCAGGCATCGACTATATGACCGCCGCGGGTGCCATCCTGGGCGATGACGGCCGTTTGCGCTTTCCGCGCGCCCTGGTGGAGGACGCCATTGCCTCAGCCAACCGCACGATCACACTCTTCGGGCGCGACCCGGCGCAGGACCTGGAACTGTCCGGCAACCGTGTTCACTACGGCACTGCGGGTGCTGCGGTGCACCTTGTGGAAGCCGATGGCCGCAATTACCGCGAATGCGGCGTGCAGGATCTGCACGATGCAGCACGCATCACGGATGTGCTTGATAATATACACTTTCTCCAGCGCCCGATGGTCTGCCGCGACATCGCGGACAATCTGGAGATGGACCTGAACACCATTTATGCGACCTGCGCGGGCACCACAAAACACATTGGCACCTCCTTTTCCGATCCCGCCAATGTCGGCCCCTGTGTCGAGATGCTGCACATGATCGCGGGCGGTGAGGACAAATGGCGCGAGCGGCCTTTTGTGCTGAACTCAAACTGTTTTGTGGTCCCGCCGATGAAATTCGCCACCGAAAGCTGCGAGACGATGGAGGCCTGTATCCACGCAGGCATGCCTGTTCTGCTGCTGTCGGCCGGGATGGCCGGTGCGACAGCGCCCTCGACAGTGGCCGGTGCCATTGTCCAGGCGGTGGCCGAATGCCTCGCGGGGCTTGTGTATGTCCAGGCGGTAAAACCGGGGCATCCGGCGGTCTTTGGCACCTGGCCCTTTGGTCTCGACCTGCGCACCGGGGCCATGACGGGCGGGTCCGGCGAACAGGCGCTGCTGACGGCAGGCTGCGCCCAGATGCACAAATACTATGACCTGCCCGGCGGTGCCGCCGCTGGTATCGCAGACGCGAAACTGCCGGATATGCAGGCGGGCTGGGAGCAGATGTGCTCGAACGTCATGGCGGGGCTGTCGGGGCTGAACATGGTCTATGAGGCGGCGGGCATGCACGCATCCCTGCTGGGCTTCTGCCACGAATCCCTGATTCTGGGGGATGATCTGATTGGCCAGGCAATGCGCTGTGTGCGCGGGATCGAGGTCAATGACGAGACGCTGGCCCTGGATCAGATGCGCGAGGTCTGTGTGGGCGGGCCGGGCCATTACCTGGGCACGGAACAGACCCTGGGCCGGATGGAGGCGGACCATGTCTACCCCGCGCTGGGGGACCGGACCTCGCCCAAGGAATGGACAGAAAACGGCAAGCCGGATCTCATCGAAAAGGCGCGCCAGCGCAAGGACGAGATTCTGGCGAAACGGTCAGCGGCCCGGTTTGATCCGGCGTTGGATGCCGCGCTGCGGGCGCGGTTCAACATTTATCTGCCGGCATAAGGCGTCTGACGAAAAACCTGAAACATCGCGTATCCCGCCGAAATCTGTAGCTCCGGACAGCGATAAGTGATCCGGGGTTTCCGCATGACACTCAAAAAAGCAACCCCCGGTGCGGTATCGCACCGGGGGCGCCTTGTGCCCCTCCGGTCACAGGGCAGCGACCGGGGTCAGGACACCTGGGGATCAGGCAGGCATCAGGCCCGCTTCCTGCGCGGCCTGGATTTCTGCCGCATCCAGTGCGCCATCCGCGTTCAGGTCCATGGTGTTGAAGGCATCGGCTGTGATGTCGGGCATCACGGCCTGCACTTCGTCAATGGTCAGAACGCCGTCACCATTGGCATCTGCCTCTGTTGCGGCGCTGGCTGCACCGGCGACACCCAGGGCAAGGACGATCGAGGTAAGAGTTGTTCTGGTCATGTTGGTTACTCCCATTTTTAAGCGGAACATCTCCGCGCCCTTCACATGGCACCGCGTTTGTGCGGCGACATCCCCTGCCCCGCAGATCGCTCAAAACCGGCATGGGCGCGCGGGTTTGGGCGTTAACGGTCGGCTTGTCTCTGCCGGGCAAAATCCTGCCGGTGCGTTTTTCGGCAATCCATGACCGACGGTTGGTGGTTCCGGCACCGAACCGCCGAAATCCGGCATCGGCGGGAACCTGCAGATGCAGAAAGCCCGGACGACGGTGAGTCGCCCGGGCCCTGGCCACGTGTCGCGTTGCGAGGGGTCAGAACGGATGAATACGCGGCCAGTTCTCGTCACCCGCTGTGATGTACATCGGGATATCTTCCTGCCAGAGGGTCTGGGCCCGGGGGTGGACCTGGACGTAGAGTGTGCCATCAACCACCTGCCAGACGGTTGGGTCGCCCGGCGCTTTGTAGCCCTGGCTGGCCGCCCAGGAGCAATAGCCGTCATAGGCGGGGGCATAGGAGGCCGGGTCGGCCTTGAAGGCGTCGCGGTTTTCCTCGCTGCTGAAGTACCAGACAGCGCCGTTCCAGAAGTAGTTGAAGCGTGCTTCGCCCTGCGTGGGTGTTCCGCTGTGATAGGACACTGTGTCATATCCGCCGATCGCAACAGCGAGCTGGTTACCGGCCGTGGCCGTCTGGGCCGTCAGCGCCATACCGGCGGCAAGACCAAGAGCGAGAAGGGGTTTTCTGAGCATGGTGATCTCCGTTTTTAAGGGTCCCGGGATCGGGATGCCTGTTTGCTACCGGAGGTGCCGTTCACTTGCACATGACGTTGCCGCCAGAAAAACGGGCCGCATTCTCACACAGATTTCAGTTGCAGTTTATCGTCTCTGCACCCGGCTGGCGGGAAAGAAAAGGGGTGCCGAAGCACCCCTGGGAGTTTCGCCGTTCAGGCTCAATATGTTAACCGCTCGGTATTTTTCTGCCTGCGGCCTGAACGTCGTCAGGAGCGAACGCATCCGCCCCGTGTCCCGTGAGAAACCCTTCGGTTTCTCGCGGCGCAGAACAAAGCGGGTTTTCATCCGAAAACCTGCGGGGTCCTGCCCCGCCGGGTAACTGGAAGGCCAAGGTCCCACCCTGCCCTTTCCGGTATTCGTCGGGGGTTGGGCCATTGCTGGCTCAGGGCCCCCTACACGTCCCCTAGGGACGCGTTTTCCATCAGCTGCAGCCGGATGTCCCGCCGCAGGTGTTGCACTTCATGCAGGTGCCGTTGCGCACCAGCGTGTAGTTTCCGCATTCGCCACAGGCCTCGCCCTCGTAGCCCTGCATCTTCGCCTTGGTCCGGGCGTCCATGCTGACAGTGCTGCTGGAGACGGCCGTGGTAGTGGTCATGGTGGCGACCCCGCCTGTAGTGCCGTCCAGCGGTGCAGCCCCGTCAAACGCTGCGGTTTCCTCGGCAAAGCCGTCCGCGCCGCCCTTGAGCACCACCAGTTCCTGAGGCAGGCGCTTGCGCAGGTAGCCTGTGGAGCTGATCTGCTTGAGCACTTCCAGCGATTTGCTGGCCGCTGTGTCGGAGAGTTCAGAGACGTTGCTCACGCCCTCTTCCTCGCCACGGCCCAGGTCATCAAAGGTGTGACCTTCGGGTGCGACATGCGCCAGATCGGTGCGGTCGAGATAAGACACAGCGAGTTCGCGGAACACATAGTCGAGGATCGACGTGGCGTTCTTGATCGTTTCGTTGCCCTGCACCATGCCCGCAGGCTCGAATTTGGTGAAGGTGAAGGCGTCAACGAACTCCTCAAGCGGCACACCGTACTGCAGACCGACCGAGACCGCGATGGCGAAGTTGTTCATCATCGCCCGGAAACCCGCACCCTCTTTGTGCATGTCGATGAAGATCTCGCCCAGGTTGCCGTCTTCATACTCGCCGGTGCGCAGATACACCTTGTGACCGCCGACGATGGCCTTCTGCGTATAGCCCTTGCGGCGCTGAGGCATCTTTTCGCGGTGCGACTTGATGATCTCCTTGACGATCACCTTCTCGACCACTTTTTCGGCCAGCACGGTGGCTTTTTCCTGCATGGAGCCGCTTTCCAGCACCTCCTGCGCGTCGTCGTCATCCTCGACCAGGGCAGCTGCCAGCGGCTGGCTGAGCTTGGAGCCGTCACGGTAGAGCGCGTTGGCTTTGACGCCCAGCGACCAGCTGAGTTCATAGGCCTTCTGGCAGTCCTCGATCGTTGCATCGTTGGGCATGTTGATCGTCTTGGAGATCGCACCCGAGATGAAGGACTGGGCCGCTGCCATCATGGTGATGTGGCTGTTCACGCTCAAGAAGCGCTTGCCCTTCTTGCCGCAGGGGTTCGCACAGTCAAAGACAGACAGGTGCTCTTCCCTGAGGAAGGGCGCGCCCTCCAGGGTCATGGTGCCGCAGACGTGGTCGTTGGCCGCCTCGATGTCCTTTTTGCTGAAGCCCGGGTGCCGCAGCAGGTCAAAGGACGGGTCGTTCAGCTTGTCCGCCGGGATGCCCAGCACCTGCTGGCAGAACTCTTCGCCCAGCGTCCACTGGTTGAATACAAAGCGGATGTCAAAAGCCGAGGCCAGTGCCGCATCCACCTTGGCCAGCTCGTTGGCACCGAAACCGTGGCCCGCCAGCGTGGTGTGGTTGATGCCCGGCGCGTTGCCGATGGTGCCGTGACCCACGGCATAGGCCACGATCTCTTCGATCTCGGCAGAACCGTAGCCCAGCTTTTCAAGGGCCGCCGGCACGGACTGGTTGATGATCTTGAAGTAACCACCCCCTGCGAGCTTTTTGAACTTCACCAGGGCAAAGTCGGGCTCGATACCGGTTGTGTCGCAGTCCATGACCAGACCGATGGTGCCGGTGGGTGCGATCACGGAAACCTGTGCGTTGCGGTAACCGTGCGCCTCGCCCAGCTCCAGCGCCTGATCCCAGGCACCGCGTGCCACTTCGATCAGCTTCTCGTCAGGGCAGTTCTTATAGTCGAGCGGCACCGGTTTCACCGAGAGCTTCTCATAACCGCCGACCTTGCCATGCGCCGCCGTGCGGTGGTTGCGGATGACCCGCAGCATGTGTTCGGCGTTCTTGTCATAGCCCGGGAACGGGCCGAGCTCGCCCGCCATTTCAGCGGAGGTGGCATAGGACACACCGGTCAGGATCGCGGTCAGTGCACCACAGAGGCTGCGGCCTTCGTCGCTGTCATAGGAGTAGCCCATATTCATCAGCAGACCGCCGATGTTTGCATAGCCCAGACCCAGCGTGCGGAAGTCATAGGAACGCTGTGCGATCTCTTTGGACGGGAACTGCGCCATCATCACAGAGATTTCCAGCGTCACGGTCCACAGACGTGTGGCGTGCATGTAGTCCTCGACCTGGAACTCGCCGTCCTTAAGGAAGGTCAGCAGGTTCATCGACGCCAGGTTACAGGCCGTGTCATCGAGGAACATATATTCGGAGCACGGGTTGGAGCCGCGGATTTCGCCGTCTTCGGGGCATGTGTGCCAGTCGTTCACCGTGTCGTGGTACTGGATGCCCGGATCGGCGCAGGCCCAGGCGGCATGGCCGACCTGTTCCCACAGATCGCGGGCTTTGACGGTTTTGGTGACCTGGCCGTCCACGCGGTTGATCAGTTCCCAGTCGGCGTCTTTCTCGACGGCCGTCAGGAATGCGTTGGTCACGCGGATGGAGTTGTTGGAGTTCTGGCCGGAGACCGAGTTATAGGCCTCGCTGTCCCAGTCTGTGTCGTAGGTCGGGAATTCGATCGAGGTGTGGCCCTGCTTGGCATAGTCCAGCACGCGCTTGACGTAAGTCTCCGGGATTGAAACCTTTTTCGCCTCGCGGATCGCCTGTTTCAGGGCGTCGTTTTTGGCCGGATCATAGGCGTCTGCTTCGGCACCGTCCCAGGTTCTGATCGCTTCAAACAGCCCGTTGAGCTTTTGCTCGTGCATCTTGGAGCCTGCGACGATGCTCGCCACTTTCTGCTCTTCGATCACTTTCCAATTGATGAAATCCTCGATGTCCGGGTGATCCGCATCGACGATCACCATCTTGGCCGCACGGCGCGTGGTGCCGCCGGATTTGATCGCACCTGCGGCACGGTCGCCGATTTTCAGGAAGCCCATCAGGCCGGAGGAACGGCCACCGCCCGAGAGGCTTTCGCCAGCAGCACGCAGCGACGAGAAGTTGGTGCCGGTGCCGGAGCCGTATTTGAAAAGCCGCGCCTCACGTACCCAGAGGTCCATGATGCCGCCGTCGTTGACGAGGTCGTCAGACACCGACTGGATGAAGCAGGCATGCGGCTGCGGGTGTTCGTAAGAGGATTTGGATTTTGTCAGCTTGCCGGTTTTATAGTCGACATAGTGGTGGCCCTGGGCGGGGCCGTCGATGCCGTAGGCCCAGTGCAGGCCGGTGTTGAACCATTGCGGGCTGTTGGGCGCCGCGCGCTGGCTGGCCAGCATGTGGCGCATTTCGTCGAAATAGGCCTGGGCGTCTTCCTCGGAGGAGAAGTAGCCGCCCTTCCAGCCCCAGTAGGCCCAGGCGCCGGCCAGACGATCAAACACCTGCTTGGAGGAAGTCTCGCCGCCCATGGTGGCACCCTCTGCGGGCACTGAGCGCCACAGGAATTCCGGAACGCCTTTTTCTTTCACCTTGCGGGTCGTTGTGGGCACGCCTGCCTTGCGGAAGTATTTCTGGGCGATGACGTCGCTGGCCACCTGGCTCCAGGAGCCGGGCACTTCGACTTCGTCCAGGCGGAACACGATGGTGCCATCCGGATTGCGGATTTCCGAAGCGGTTGTCACGAATTCCAGGTCCGCGTAGGCGTCCTGTCCGACTTTGGTGAATTTGCGTTCAATTTTCATGTGCGCTGCCTCGTATCCAGCATGTCTCTTTTTCGAGCCCCGTGCGTCATTGCGCCCGGTGCCCAGCCCGTTGCCGCAGGTCCGGGGGCACAGCGAACCGGTCCGCAGCAGCGCATAAGCGTGCCCCGGCATAGTTCAGATCGGTCAGATACTGATCGTCTTGATGCCCCTGTCCCGTCGATCCGCCCCTGTGCGTTTAACCACTACATGTTGTGGCGTCATCGTCGGCCTGCACAAACTGACGTATCTTGCCCTGGTGGGTCAACGATATTTTTAGACTTTTTTAAAACTTACCGGCTTGACGGAAGGCCGGATTTAAGCACCGCTCACGGCGACGTGATTCAGATCACAACCCACGGTATCAGCGACGCCGTCAGCTGTGGAAAACCCCTCCGAAACACCGTCCGGATTTTCCGTTTAGACCAGCAGCTTTAGGTGCCCGTCTTGAGGTATCACCTGAGTTTATCCACAAACCCGCGCCGGTTTCTGAGACAAACGTTATCAAAAGGTAAACGCCACAGACAGCCCGGTAAGGATATTCACCGGATGTTACAGTTTTAAGACAGCGGCGTGGCAGGGCTGCATCAGCCCTCCCCATATATAGCGAGGATGCAGTGTCCGGGGTGGTTGGTGTCACAAGATATTGTGGCTGAGGGAATCTCCCGCGGTGGTCGAAATCCGGGCTGGCTCGCGTCGCGAGTCGCACCCTGAGGTGGTCGGCGCCGCCGCAGAACACGTGGATATCCGCATGCAGGGCCGCGAAGGCTTTTCAGCCGCACATTATCCGTCATTTTCTGGAAATGGTCGGAGCGAGAGGATTCGAACCTCCGACCCCCTGTACCCAAAACAGGTGCGCTACCAGGCTGCGCCACGCTCCGACAGCGCTCACATAGACCGGCTGAGATGATTTGAAAAGCCCTAACAGGACCAGGCGGCAACTGAAGGATCAAAAGACGGGTGGCGCACCTGCGAGCTGACCGTGATACCCAACGCTTCGGCCATACCGCCATTGATCTCGAGCACATGGGTCAGGCCATTGCCGCCCGGGATCGGCGTCTCATCAAGCGGGACGGCCCGGTGGTGAATGTGCTGCACAACCCCGCCGGGATCGATGAACAGCATATCCAGCGGAATGAGCGTATTGCGCATCCAGAACGACAGGCTCTGCGGCTGGGGATAAATAAACAGCATGCCCGCAGCGGCCGGCATGCTTTCGCGGTGCATCAGCCCGCGCGCCCGCTCGGAGCGGTCATCTGCGATTTCTACGGAAAAACGTGCCTCACCCCAGTCGCCGCGCAGATGCACTGTGTCCTCACGACAGGCCTGTGCCACGGCGGAACCGGCCAGCATCACGAAAAGAACGGCAGTTCTGAGGATCATTCCTCGTCGCGGTCGAGCGCGGCTTCCCAGGCAAAGACCTCGGCGGCCATATGGCCACGGCGACCCTCTATGACACGCAGGGCAAGCGCTTCTCCCGGGGCCAGATCTGACAGGCCGGAGCGGCGCAGCACTTCCATGTGCAGGAAGATATCATCGCGGCGCCCGAAGATATTGGCAAAACCGAAGCCCTTGCCTTTATCGAACCATTTGACCCGCGCGGGTTCGAGCGGTGCGCCGGCGACCACCTCAGGGTCCAGGGCTGCGATATCAGACAATCCGGCGCTGTCGCCGGTGTCCGGCGGATGCAGGGCGAGCACGTGAGTCGCCTGAACACCGCGGTCTGTGCGCTGAATCTCCAGTTCGACGCGCGCACCATCCGCAACCGAGCTCTGCCCGAAATTGCGCAAGACGTTCACATGAAGGAGAATATCCGGCCCACCCTCGTCCGCCACAACGAATCCGAACCCCTTTACAGGATCGAACCATTTGACCATTCCCGATACGGGTGTCGCGATTTCAGCCGCTTCGTTCACTCACTCACTTCCCGGACTTCTGGGCCACCTTACCATACTCTTGCGCGAAAAGGCTTTCATCTATCAACCAAAAACGCGCTGATGTCCCACTTTTTAGGCTGGTATTCTCAAATTCCTACTGTCGCAAGCATCACCGGATTGTGAAAGTGCTATTTTTTCGCGCTATGCGGGTGTCCGCTCCGGCAAAGCGTTGAAATGAAGATTTGCGAAAGTTGGCGCACATTGAGTGTGCAAAATCACACAGTACTGAAAACCTGTAATTTCTGAGGCAATTGCCTCAGGGATTCAGCCGCTGCACGGTCCAGTCCGCGCCAGCCTCTGCGCGTCGCCAGACGAAACGGTCGTGCAGGCGAAAATCACCGTCGGCCCAGAATTCTATTTCTACGGGAGTGATCCGGTAACCACCCCAGAATTCCGGGCGGGCCGGATTGGTGCCATGCCGTGCGGTGACCTTTGCGACTTCTGCCATGAGAGCGCTGCGGCTGCTCAGCGGCTGCGACTGGCGTGAGGCCCATGCACCCAGCCGGCTCTTGAGAGAGCGCGATGCGTAATACTCATCCGCCGCCGGCCCATCCTCGCGCATAATGGTACCCCGCACGCGGACCTGCCGCCGCAGCGATTTCCAGTGCATCACAAAAGCCGCCTTGCCCGCGCCATCCAGCTCGCCGGCCTTGGCACTTCCATAGTTGGTATAGAAGACGAACCCGTCGTCCTCGATCGCCTTGAGCAGGACCATCCGCGCATTGGGCAGCCCGTCTGCGTCCACCGTGCTGAGAGCGATGGCATTCGGGTCATTCGGTTCACTGGCCGTGGCCTCGTCCAGCCAGCGCTGTGCGATCTCAAAAGGATTGTCGCCGGCAAATTTTCCTGACCGCGTTTCCATCGGTTGTGCTCCAAAGAATTCCGTTGCGCCCAACAGGTGGCTGTCAGCCGCGAAAGGTCAAGCCCGCTGCGGCATCTTGATGGCCCCCTGCCAATCGCCTAAAGGTCAGGCAACGGCGTCTGAAACTTTGAGGGGTGAACATGGCAAACGATCTGATGGCAGGAAAACGCGGGCTCATCATGGGTCTGGCAAACGACAAGTCGATTGCCTGGGGCATTGCAAAAACCTGTGCCGAAGCCGGTGCCGAACTTGCCTTCTCCTATCAGGGGGACGCTCTGAAAAAGCGGGTGGGTCCGCTGGCCGAACAGCTGGGCAGCGATATCGTGCTGCCCTGCGATGTGAGCGACGAGGCCTCGATTGATGCGCTTTTCGAGGCGCTGAAGGAAAAATGGGGCTCGATTGACTTTGTCGTGCACGCCATCGGCTTCTCGGACAAGAACGAGCTGCGCGGGCGGTATGTGGACACCAGCCGCGCGAATTTTGCCATGTCGATGGATATCTCGGTCTATTCCTTCACGGCTGTGGTGCAGCGCGCGGAAAAGATGATGAACCCGGGCGGCTCCTGCCTGACGCTGACCTATTATGGCGCGGAAAAGGTCATGCCGCATTACAATGTCATGGGCGTTGCCAAGGCAGCACTTGAGGCATCGGTACAGTATCTGGCCGAAGATCTGGGCAAGGACGGTATCCGTGTGAACGCCATTTCGGCCGGTCCGATCAAGACACTAGCGGCGTCAGGTATCGGCGATTTCCGCTACATCATGAAGTGGAACGAATATAATTCCCCGCTGCGCCGGAATGTCACCACGGATGACGTGGGCAAAGCGGCCCTCTTCCTGCTGAGCGATCTGGGCTCCGGCACCACGGGCGAAAACTTGCATGTGGATGCGGGTTATCATGTGGTCGGTATGAAGGCGGTGGATGCGCCTGACATGAGCAAGGACTGACCCGGTGAGCGCCGAGAGCCTGATTGCCTTCAACCTCGTGCTGGCCGCAGCCATTGCGAGCCCCGGTGCGGCGCTGCTTTACTTTATCCGGATCTCGGTGAGCGCCGGGCGGGCAGCGGGGATCGCGACGGGCATCGGCCTTGGCATCGCGGCCTCGCTCTGGACGCTTGCGGCTCTTCTGGGGCTTGAGAGCGTTTTCCGCCTGTTTCCCTGGACCTACACAACACTGAAGATCGCTGGTGCGCTCTATCTGCTGTGGATTGCCGTTCAGACCTGGCGGCATGCGCGTGATCCGCTGAGCGAAAGCACCCGCCCCCATGGCCGTGCCTTTCTGTCCGGCCTGATGGTGAATGCCGGCAATCCCAAATCCATGCTGTTCGCCGCGGCTGTCATTGTGGTTGTGTTCCCTCAGGGGCTGGCCGCGCGGGATATCGCACTGATCGTGGTCAATCACCTGGTGCTCGAGATCACCTTCTACACCCTCTTTGCGCTGCTGCTTTCCAGCGGCCCCGCCCGGCGCGGATATCTCAGCGCCAAACCCCTTCTGGACCGCATCGCTGCCACCATCCTCGGCGCGCTCGGCCTTCGCCTGCTGCTTGAAAGGTAACCGACCATGACGCCCAAAGACCCCGGCCGCCTGCCACATGAAAAAGGGTTCCACATCAGCTGGGACCAGATACACCGCGACAGCCGCGCACTGGCCTGGCGGCTTGACGGTCAGGGACCGGACGATGGTGCCTGGCGCGCGGTTGTGGCCATCACAAGGGGCGGCATGGCCCCCGCGATGATCGTCGCACGTGAACTGGATATCCGCGTGGTCGATACGATTTCCGTGATGTCCTATCACTCGGGCGGCGGCAAAGCCGATCAGCGGCGCGAAGCCGAAGTGCTGAAAGCGCCGGACGCGGACATAATGGGCGACGGCACCGGTATTCTGATCGTCGACGATCTGGTGGACAGCGGCAAAACGCTGGAACTGGTGCGTGCCCAGTACCCGAAAGCCCATTTCGCAACCGTCTATGCCAAACCCCAGGGCGAACCGCAGGTCGACACTTTCATCACCGGCGTGAGCCAGGATACATGGATCTTTTTCCCCTGGGATATGGCACTGCAGTACGTCGAACCCTACCGCGGTACCGACTGAACCGGGCAGATTTCAATGCCTCCGGCGGGGATACTTTTCGCCAGAAGAAACCACGCGCGCCTTTTCTTCTGGCCCGAAATATCCCCGCCGGAGGCTCCCGCCATCTGATCCGGGGCTACAGGAGATCAAATGATACCGACACGCACCGCAAGCACTTTCGCCCCACCCGTGATGGAAGCTCGCCGCTGGCTTGAGGGCGTCAGTTTTCCGGCAGACCGCCCCCTGATCAACGTGAGCCAGGCGGCCCCCGTTGATCCTCCGGTAGAGGGGATGAAGCAGGCCATGGCGGATGCCGCCCTGAGCCGGGACGACGCGCATCTTTATGGGCCTGTGCTCGGCATGCCGGCGCTTCGGTACGGTCTGGCCGAGCGCACGGAGCGGATCTATGGTGGCCGGGTTGAAGCAGAGAATGTTGCGATCACCTCAGGCTGCAACCAGGCTTTTGCAGCTGCAATCTCGACCCTTTGCGCTGAAGGCGACGAGGTTATTGTGCCGACGCCCTGGTATTTCAATCACAAAATGTGGCTGGATATGGCCGGTGTGCGCAGCGTGCCGCTGGCAACAGGTGCGGATCTCCTGCCGGATGTAGATGCCGCGGCTGCGCTGATCACCGGCCGCACGCGCGCAATTGCCTTGGTGTCGCCGAACAATCCGGCTGGCGCTGAGTATTCAGCGGCGCTTTTGCGTGCTTTTTTCGATCTGGCGCGCGCGCGGGGCATCGCCCTGATCCTCGACGAGACCTACCGGGATTTTCACAGCCGCGACGGTGCGCCGCATGATCTGTTCCGCGATCCGGACTGGCATGACACGCTGATCCATCTTTACTCCTTTTCCAAGGCATACCGGCTGACAGGCCACCGCGTGGGCGCGCTGGTGACCAGCCCGGAACGTCTTGGCCAGGCGGAAAAATTTCTGGATACGGTCGCTATTTGCCCCGGTCAGATCGGCCAGTATGCCGCCCTCTGGGGCATGCAGCATCTGGACGACTGGCTGGCCGGAGAGCGCGATGAAATCCTGCGCAGACGTGCGGCGATTGAGGCGGGCTTTGGCCCGCTCGCGGAAAAAGGCTGGGTCCTGATGGGGGTTGGTGCCTACTTCGCCTATGTGGCGCATCCTTTCGCAGAGAGCTCTGCAACACTGGCCCAGCGGCTGGTGCGCGAGCAGGGCATTCTGTGTCTGCCGGGCACAATGTTCTGCCCGGAAGATGATCCCGCGGGCGCGCGGCAGCTGCGGATCGCCTTTGCCAATCTGGACGTGCCGGGGATCGCAAGTTTTTATGAACGTCTCGCATCTGTGACGGGCTGAGGCACCCTTCCCCTTGCCCCTGCCCGCGCCTGCGCATAGACAGTGCTGCAAGTTAAAATTCCCTGTGGATGAGAGATCATAATGGCTGCTGGAAAAAGCTTATCGAAAACGGCGATGTGGGTTCTGATGGGCCTGCTGTTTCTGGGCCTTGCGGGCTTTGGTGCCACGAACCTTTCGGGCAATATCCGCAGCATCGGGACCGTGGGTGACAAGAATCTGCCGGTGGAATCCTATTTCCGCGGTCTGCAGCAGGAAATTCAGGCGTTTCAGCAGCAAAGCGGCCAGGTGCTGCCGTTTGCGCGCGCCCAGGAGATCGGCCTTGACCGCGCTGTTCTGCAGCGTCTGGTGGCCGACCGCGCGCTGGACCACGAGGCCAGCATGATGGGCATTTCCATCGGCGACGAGAACCTGCGCGACCGCATTCTGAGCATCGGCGCTTTCCGGGGCCTTGATGGTGAATTTGACCGCGAAGCCTATCGGTTTGCGCTGCAGCAGAACGGCATCAGCGAGAGCCAGTTCGAAGAACAGCTGCGCGAGGAAGTTGCGCGTACGCTGCTTCAGGGTGCTGTGCTCAGCGGCGTTGAAATGCCCGACACCTATGTTGACACGCTGATGACCTATGTTGCTGCGCGCGCCAGCTTTACCTGGACCGCACTGGGGGCAGATGATCTGGCCGAGCCGCTGGAAACGCCGGATGAGGCGACACTGCGTGCCTGGTATGAGGAAAACATCGACGATTTCACGCTGCCGGAAACCCGCCGGATCACCTATGCGATCCTGACGCCGGACATGCTGATTGATGAGGTTGAGATCGAGGACGACCTGCTACGCGAACAATACGAAGCGCGCGCCGCTGAATTCAACGTGCCCGAGCGCCGTCTGGTGGAGCGTCTGGCCTATCTGGACGAAGCAGCGGCTGCGGCTGCGCTGGCCTCTCTGGGGGATGAGACCGCCTTTGAGGATCTGGTCGAAACACGCGGTCTGACGCTGCAGGACGTGGATCTGGGCGATGTAACAGAGGCCGAACTGGGCGAGGCCGGAGCCGCCGTGTTTGCGGCATCGGTGGGCGATGTTGTGGGCCCGCTGCCCAGTTCGCTGGGATCAGCATTGTTCCGCATCAATGCGGTGCTGCCCGCACAGGAGACTTCCTTTGAAGAAGCGCGCGACATCCTGCGCCCGGCCCTTGTCAACGACCGCGCCCAGCGGCTGGTGGATGCGCAGGCACAGAACCTGGACGATATGCTCGCCGGTGGTGCGACGCTCGAAGAGCTGGACAGCGACACGGACATGACGCTCGGCACCATCGACTGGACAGCAGCCACCGCCGAAGGTGTTGCCGCCTATGAAGCCTTCCGCGCCGAGGCGGCCCGTGTCACAGCAGAAGATTTCCCGGCCATCGAGCGGCTGGATGATGGCGGGCTCTTTGCCCTGCGGCTGGACGATGTTCTGGCACCGCGCCCGGAGCCTTTTGAGGACGCGCGCGCGGCGGTTCTGGCGCACTGGCAGGCAGCCGAAACCGCATCCCGGCTGGCCGCACAGGCCGAGGCGGTTGTCCCGCAGCTGGACAGCGGCAGCAGCTTTGCCGAAGTCGGCTATGATGCTGTGGTTGAAGAAAACCTGGTGCGCAGCGATTTCGTCGGCGGTACACCGGCAGGTTTCATGAACACGGTTTTTGAAATGACCCCCGGTGAAGTGCGCGTCGTTGAGGCACCGGGTTCGGTGATCGTGGTGCGCCTCGACAGCAAGGCAGCGCCTGAGGAGAGCGAGGACAACACCCGCCTGCGCGAACAGCTGGCCCAGCAGTCGAGCAGCACCCTGGCGCAGGATCTCTTTGACATCTATGGCGCCGATGTCACGCGCCGTGCCGACCCCCAGATCAACCCGCAGGCCCTGCAGGCCGTGCACGTTAATTTCCCCTGATCCGG
This sequence comes from Roseobacter sp. S87, assembly GCF_055693285.1. The sequence goes on along the minus strand of NZ_JBVFTR010000004.1, from coordinate 958,234 downwards.
CATGGCACTGACCCCGGAATTTGACGCCTTTGAGGCCGCCTATACCGCAGGCCGCAACCAGATCGTCTATACCCGTCTGGCGGCGGATCTCGACACGCCCGTCTCGCTGATGCTCAAACTCACAGGCGCGCAGAAAGACGCCTTTGTGCTGGAATCCGTCACCGGCGGCGAGGTGCGCGGACGGTATTCGATCATCGGGATGAAACCTGATCTGGTCTGGCGCTGCCGGGGGAAACGAGTGAGGTCAACCGGGCCGCACGGTATGACGCCACAGCCTTTGAGCCGATGCAGGGCAACCCGCTGGACGCTCTGCGCGCGCTGATTGATGAAAGCCGGATCGACCTGCCCGAAGATCTGCCCCAGGCGGCTGCGGGTCTGTTCGGGTATCTGGGGTATGACATGGTGCGCCTGGTGGAGCATCTGCCGCATATCAACCCCGACCCGCTCAACCTGCCGGATGCCGTGATGCTGCGCCCATCTGTGGTCGCTGTGCTGGACGGTGTCAAAGGTGAGGTGACGGTGGTCTCACCCGCCTGGGCCTCGGAAGGTCAGTCCGCGCGCGCGGCTTATGCGCAGGCGGCGGAACGGGTGATGGATGCGGTGCGCGATCTGGAACGCGCGATGCCTGCTGCGACCCGTGATCTGGGCGATGCGGTTCCCCCCGGCGAACCGGTTAGCAACTTTACCCACGAAGGGTACAAGGCCGCGGTGGAAAAAGCGCGCGATTACATCGTGGCAGGCGATATTTTCCAGGTTGTTCCGGCACAGCGCTGGACCCAGGATTTTCCGCAGGACCCCTTCGCGCTCTATCGCTCGTTGCGGCGCACGAACCCCTCGCCGTTCATGTTCTATTTCAACTTCGGCGGCTTTCAGGTCATCGGTGCGAGCCCGGAAATCCTGGTACGCGTGTTTGGCCAGGAGGTCACGATCCGGCCCATCGCCGGCACCCGCCCGCGCGGTGCCACGCCCGAAGAGGATCGCGCGCTGGAGGCCGATCTGCTGGCCGACAAAAAGGAACTGGCCGAGCATCTGATGCTGCTTGATCTGGGCCGCAACGACGTGGGCCGGGTTGCCAAAATCGGCACCGTGCGCCCGACCGAGGAATTCATCGTCGAGCGTTACAGCCACGTGATGCATATCGTGTCGAACGTTGTGGGCGAGCTGAACGAGGACAAGGACGCGCTGGATGCCTTCTTTGCAGGCATGCCGGCGGGGACGGTTTCGGGCGCGCCCAAGGTGCGGGCGATGGAGATCATCGACGAGCTGGAGCCCGAAAAGCGCGGTGTATACGGCGGCGGTGTCGGCTATTTCAGCGCGGGCGGCGACATGGACATGTGTATCGCGCTGCGCACGGCGGTCGTGCAGGACAAAAAGCTTTATATTCAGGCCGGTGGCGGCGTTGTCTACGACAGCGATCCGGAGGCGGAGTACATGGAAACCGTGCATAAATCCAACGCAATCCGGCGCGCGGCGGCGGATGCGGCGCGGTTCTCGGGCGACGGAAACAGCTGATCCATGGCCCGCGCACCTTTTGAGATTGCGGGCCGGAGCATCGCGCCGGGCAGCGCGGATACGGTGCACCTGCCCGTCTCTACTATGCCGGATCACACCCCTGTCAGCCTGTCCGTGCGCGTTCACCACGGCAGGCGCGCGGGCCCGACGGTGTTTGTCTCGGCGGCGGTTCATGGCGACGAGGTCATCGGCGTCGAGATCGTGCGCCGTCTGTTGCGCGCGCCACAGCTGAAGTCGCTGCGCGGCACGCTGCTGGTGGTGCCCATCGTTAATTCTTTCGGCTTTCTGAACCGGTCACGGTATCTGCCCGACCGGCGCGACCTGAACCGGTGTTTCCCGGGCCATCCCTCCGGGTCTCTCGGCTCCAGACTGGCGCATATCTTTCTGAATGATGTTGTGCTGCGCTGCGACACCGGCATCGATCTGCATTCGGCGGCCGTGCACCGCACCAACCTGCCCCAGATCCGGGTTTCGCCCGGGGACAGCCGAACGGGGACGATGGCGGCCGCCTTTGGCGCGCCGGTTATTCTGACGTCGCCCCTGCGCGACGGATCGCTGCGTGCGGAGGCGGCTGAACGCGGCACACCAGTGCTGCTTTATGAGGCGGGCGAAGGGCTGCGGTTTGACGAAATGGCGGTGCGCGCCGGGGTAGCAGGCATTCTCCGGGTACTGCGCAGCCTCGATATGCTGCCCGCGCGCGGCATCGCAAAGGCCCGCGCCGAACCCTATCTGTGCAAATCATCGACCTGGCTGCGCGCGCCAGCCGGCGGCCTCCTGCGGACTTTCCGCGCGGAAGGCGAAACCGTCAGCAAGGGCGATGTCCTTGCCAGTGTTTCGGACCCATTCGGTGGCGTGGAAACCGATCTGACGGCGCCGTCGGATGGTATCCTGATCGGGCGGGCCATTCTGCCGGTCGTGAATGAAGGCGATGCTGTTTTTCACCTCGCCGCCCTGAGCCCGACGGCGTCAGGCGACACTGTTGAGGGTCTCGCAGCCCAGCTGGAAAGCGATCCGCTTTTTGACGAAGACGAGATCATCTGACCCGCTGATCGCAGGGTTTTAGCTCAAATCCTAAGCACTTAGATGTGACCCGGGCCAGAGGTTTGAAACTTCTTCAACGTTCCCGCGCCATTCTCACTGCTGCAACGGCACACGCCCCATACCCGTGCACCGATGAAAGTGAGACGAATGACAACCCGGACCCTGCTGCGGAAACCCAGGACGCGGCGCGCGCTGCTCAAATTCTGTATTTCGAAACCGGACCATCTTTGGAAGCGGTACGCATTTGCCGTGCTGTTCGTGGCAGGAATGCTCGCCACGGTGCATGTTGTATCTCTCAAAAGCACAAAGATGCTGGCGTCTCATGCCGAACTGGTCAGTGAGGCCGCAGATCAGCGCATGCTGAGCCAGCGCATACTTTTTTACATGAACCGTTATGCGGAAACCGGATCCATGTCGGCCCAGGAGGGTCTTGTTGGGGCAGCCATCGCCTTTGACCAGGCGCAACAGCAGCTCAGCGCCCGTACCGATCTTCCACCCGCGGTCGAGAAGTTCTACCGCGAAACCGGGGCAATTCCGCTGGACCGCCTGTCAGAACGGTTTAGTGCCATGGCGCTCTACTTCCCCCAGTCCGAAGGAGAGGAACGCGAAAACATCCGCGAACAGCTGAACCTCTGGGCCAAGACCGAACTGCTGGACCGGCTGGATATGATGGTCAGCCTGTTTAAAGCCGGGCTTGCGCGGGAAATGGACCGGCTGCAGTGGATACAGGAAGCAGCCTTCGTCAGCGCCATTGTGGTCCTGATCGCCGAAGCGTTGCTGATCTTTCTGCCCGCTCAGGTCAGCGTCAACCGTGCCTTCAGCAGGCTGGAACGGCGCCGCAGTCAGTTGCTGGCGTCCTATCAGAAGGCCCGGGCACGCAATGATGAACTGAAACAGGCGCATAAATCGCTGAACTATGCGGCCACGCATGACGTTCTGACCGGGCTGGCCAACCGCCGCGCGCTGAACAGCTATATGAGCCGTGTCGCGCGTGGTTCCGATGAAGGCGACGTCGGGATCTGCCTTCTGAAGATCGATCTAGATTTTTTCAAATCCGTCAATGACACCCTGGGGCACGCCGCCGGAGACGAAGTGCTGGTCAAGGTCGCGCGACTGCTGCGAAAACATGCGCAGGCAGAGGATTTCATCGCCCGGATCGGCGGTGACGAGTTTGTAATTGTGGTGACCTCCCGCGCGGCCCCGCGGTTTGTCGAGACGGTGGCAGATAACATTGTGAAAGCCATCAGCGCACCGCTTGTCATCAAGGGAAAACCCTGCCGGATCGGTGCGAGTGTCGGCTATACCTTTGCAAGCTCATCGACTGCCACGCAGGACCAGCTTCTGATCGAGGCGGATCTGGCGCTTTACCGCGCCAAACGCGGCGGGCGCGGCCGGGTGTGCCGGTATTCTGACGATATGCGCACGGACATCGAGACGCGCAACATTCTTTTTGACGAAATCCGGCGTGGCTTTGATCAGGAAGAGTTCCGTGCCTACATCCAGCCGCAGGTCTGCACGAGCACCGGTGTGCTGAAGGGGGCTGAGGTTCTGGTACGGTGGCAGCATCCTGAGCGCGGGATCATTCCGCCCGCGCTGTTTATGGCCGCCGCTGATGAGGCAGGTCTGCTGAACCGAATTGACATGCTGATGCTTGAGGAAGGTCTTGATCTGCTGGAACGTGTGCGAGCGGTGGGGATTGATCTGCCCCGCATATCCTTTAATGCATCGCCCGCCACGCTGCGGGATCCCCATCTGCCGGACCGTATGCTGCAGGCCGTCAGGGCGCGGCATCTGTCGCCGGAAAACCTCGTGCTCGAAGTGCTGGAATCAACCCTGATCGAAAGCGGTGAGGATGTGGCCGTTACGACGGTGAACCGTATCGCGGATGTTGGTTTCGGGGTTTACCTTGACGATTTTGGCACCGGTTACGCGTCAATTTCGACCCTGTCGCACCTGCGTCTCAGCGGGCTCAAACTGGACAGATCGCTGATATCGCCGGTACCCGAGGACCGGGCCGAAAGCATCATCGGTGCACTCGTTGGGCTGACCGGCAAGCTCGGTATGAAAATTGTGGCCGAGGGCGTGGAATCGCCCGCTCAGCTCGAGGCAGTACGCGATCTTGGCTGTGAGGTAATGCAGGGTTTCCTGATCGCAGAGCCAATGCCGGAAGAGGCATTCGTACAATGGTATCATGATCGTCACGGTCATGCCGACGCAGAGCAGTCTGCCTGATCAGAGGTTTTCCTGAACTGAAAGCGCGGCGGTGACCGGCACGATGGCAACCCGGCCCGCGCGGTCCTGCAGTGCCCAGACCAGCAGTGCGGATATTGTGTCTTCCCGCAGACGGCCCAGCATCACAACGCCGCCCTCCTGTGAGGCACGGAATGCCGCCTGATCAAGGAACCGGCGGATAACGGCAGGTGTCTGATCCTGCCCGTCAAAGTCGCGGAAAACCACCGCAGAAGGCACGCCGGCACGGGCGGCCAGCTTCTGTACCGTGTTCAGGCCCCGGTTCTGCGTCACAAACCCATGACCACTGTCCGCGAGGCTGCCGGTGATCTGCTCGCTTGCATCGCGCGTGGTCTGAACGCCGGTGCCTGTGCCCTCAAGCACGCCAACGGCCTCAGGCACGGCATCGAGGGCCGCAGACAGGGTCACCGCAGCGTCGCTCGCCCGGGCGCCTTCTGGCAAGTTGACCAGGGACAGGACCTCAAATCCTTCCGCACGGTAGGCCGCGGCCCGTTCCGCGGCGTCGGGCAGCGTCGCCTCGACGGCAAAGCTCACCGGGTAGGGAAAACTGCGCAGCGCCGGCAACCCGATGGTGTCACCGGAGAGATCGGCGCCTGTGTCCATCAGAACGATGGCCATTACCGGTTTTTCATCAGGATTGTCAGCGGGGCGGGCGTATTTCTCGACCGGTTTCAGCACCGCATTCGTCGCAGTTGCCGCCTCCGCAACCTCACCTTCTGCTGCGCCGTCCACATCGGGCGCATCCTGTGTGTCAGTGTCGCCCAGGTTCGGAAGCCGGTTGGTCCGCACACCGCCGGCGATATTTCCAACTGTACCCTGCAGTACGCCCGGCGTTTCACCCTCGGCAGCTGTTTCACCCTGCGGCAGGGGTGGCCCCGAGGAGGTGTCCGCAATTGATGCGGCCTGATCCGGCGCGCCAGAGCCTGCAACAGGGCGGCTCCCGGCGATTTCGATTTCAGGGGCCTCATCCGCACCCGACGTCTCCACTTCTGCCCCAGCGGTCACCGGCGCCGGCGTTTCTGCCTCAGCAGGCCGGGTCTGTGCCGCCGGTATCTCTGCCGGCGTGGTATCCGTCGCAGCGATTTCAGTGGTTTCCGGTTCTGATGTGCGGTCCGGTGCCGCAAAATCCGCCTTTTCATCCGTCGCCGGGTCGGTCAGCGCCGCAAGACCTGACGCCGTTGTATCTGTCTCAGGGGCGGACGGCTGAACCGGCTCGCCCGAAACATCCGGGCCGGGTGCTGCAAAAGCGGACTGCTGAACCGGTACCTCTGGCGCCTGTGGCTGGGCCGGCAGGGCAGAAATAGATGTCTCATCAGGGGCCGGTGCCGGTTGCGGGACGGGATCTGCGGGTGCTGCAAACCCGGCAATATCTGTCTGCACAGACGGGGCCGCACTGCCCGTGTCAGGCGCCGCAACAGGGTCATCTGCCATTTCCGCGACCGGGTCACTGCCCGTCTGAGCCTGCTGTGTATCTGCAGGCGGGTTCGCTGGTTGTGTGGAGACACTGACCGACGTTTCAGCCGACGGTGCGGACAGACTGCTTGTCTGGCCACCACCCGCCACTGGCGCATCCACTGCCGGCGCCTCAAGCGCGGCGGCGCCCGCGACCGACGCCGGTTTCTCCAGGGCCGAGGCATCCCCTGCCTCCGGAACTGCTGCAGGCGTCATATCATCCGCGCGCAATCCGGCCAGCGTGTCAGGTTCAGGTGCAAGGCTCAGCGGCGTGGTTGCCGCACCCTGTGTTTCCGCCAGAGGTGCCGGTGCCGTTTCCGGCGCGGCCGTCGTCGCGTCCGGCGCCCCGGCAATCTCTGCATCCGCCGCATTTTCCGGCACGATCACGGCGCCGGGTCTTTCTGTGAACACAGACAACAGCACGACCCCGCCGAGGCTGACGCAGCTGCCCCAGAACACTCCTCTGATAAAACCTCTGGCCACCCTCAGCCCGTCCTCTCAGTCTGTCACACCCCGGCGGTGGGTTGTCCCACCTGCCGTCCTGCGGGTTTTCCGGCTCATTCAGGACAGCGCCACCTCTTGACGCAGGCTACCAACCCTGAACATGTGTGCGCTACGTATACCGCGTCTGGGGGGGCTCCTCCAGTCCTGAAAGTAAAGTTTTGGACATGTTGCTGCTGATCGACAACTACGACAGTTTTACCTACAACCTGGTTCATTATCTGGGCAGCCTTGGTGCAGATATTGTGGTCCGCCGGAATGACGCCCTGGATGTGCAGGAAGCCATGGGGATGAACCCTGCCGGTATTCTGCTGTCACCCGGCCCCTGCGATCCGGATCAGGCGGGAATCTGCCTGGCGGTCACGCAGGCTGCTGCGGAAACCCGGACACCGCTGATGGGGGTTTGTCTGGGTCATCAGACCATCGGCCAGACGTTTGGCGGCAGGGTCGTGCGCGCGGACGAAATCGTGCACGGCAAGATGGGCCACATCACACACACCGGCAAAGGGCTCTTTGCGGGGCTGCCCAGCCCCTTTGACGCCACGCGGTATCATTCGCTGATCGTAGAACGCGCCAGCCTGCCCGCATCGCTGGAAATCACCGCAGAGCTGGAAGACGGCACGATCATGGGCCTGCAGCACCGCGAACTGCCGATCCACGGCGTCCAGTTCCACCCGGAATCGATCCGTTCGGAGCATGGCCACGCGCTGTTGCAGAACTTCCTGAATGAGATGAAGGTTCCGGCATGAGCGACGCTCTCAAACCACTGATTGGTGCCGCGGCAGACGGTCCGCTGACCAAAGCCCAGGCCGAACAGGCCTTTGCCATCCTTTTCGACGGTGAGGCGACGCCCAGCCAGATCGGCGGTCTGCTGATGGCGCTGCGCACCCGCGGCGAGACCGTGGACGAATACGCCGCTGCAGCGGCCGTGATGCGCGGCAAATGCAATGCGGTAAAGGCACCTGCGGGAGCAATGGACATCGTGGGCACGGGCGGCGATGGCAAGGGCACGCTGAACATCTCCACTGCCACGGCCTTCGTTGTTGCTGGCGCAGGCGTTGTGGTGGCCAAACACGGCAACCGCAATCTCAGCTCCAAATCCGGAGCGGCGGATGCGCTGACCCAGATGGGTATCAACGTCATGGTTGGCCCGCCTGTGGTCGAAAAGGCGCTGAAGGAAGCCGGGATCGGCTTTATGATGGCACCGATGCATCACCCGGCGATCGCCCATGTGATGCCGACACGTGCTGAACTGGGCACGCGCACGATTTTTAACATTCTCGGGCCGCTGACCAATCCGGCGGGCGTGAAACGGCAGCTGACAGGCGCGTTTTCCCGCGACCTGATCCGCCCGATGGCCGAAACGCTGGGCGCTCTGGGCTCTGAGAAGGCCTGGCTGGTGCATGGCTCGGACGGTACGGATGAGCTGACGATCACCGGGATCAGCTGGGTTTCTGCGCTGAACCCCGACGGGACCGTCACCGATATAGAGCTGCACCCAGAAGAAGTAGGCCTGCCCGTGCATCCGTTTGAGGCCATCGTCGGCGGCACGCCCGAAGAAAACGCGCGTGATTTCAAGGCTCTGCTGGCCGGCGAGGCCTCTGCCTACCGCGATGCGGTTCTGCTGAACGCGGCAGCAGCACTTGTGGTTGCGGATGCCGCGCCGGATCTGAAGGCAGGCGTCGCTATGGCGGCGACATCTATCGACAGCGGGGCGGCCGCCGGATGCATTGATGCCGTGGCCCGGATCACGCAGGCGGCGTGACGGGCTTCGATCTCAGCCGCCTCGGCGCCTGGGCAGAGCTGGAATTTTTCCGCACAGAACTGCCGCGCATCACAGCGGAGCTTGACGCAGACCCGCGTGACGTTCTGCCCCCACGCCATCAGGTCTTTGCCGCCCTCGAGCGTACTCCGCCCGAAACGACGCGGGTCGTCATTCTGGGTCAGGACCCCTACCCGACACCCGGGCATGCCCACGGTCTCGCGTTTTCGGCAGAGGCGGATGTGCATCCCCTGCCCCGGTCGCTTGGCAATATTTTCAAAGAACTGGAGGCTGACATCGGCGCACGTCCGCCCAATGCGGATCTGAGGTCCTGGGCGGATCAGGGGGTTTTGCTGCTGAACACCTGCCTCACGGTGCCGGCCGGCAACGCGGGCGGGCACGCGAAACTCGGCTGGCAGGACCTGACGGCTCAGGTGATTGACCGTCTGAGCGATGCACCCCGGGCCTGGCTGCTGTGGGGCGCGCATGCCCACAAGGCTGCAGCCACAGTTGATGCGGCGCAAAACCTGAAAATCATGACGGCGCATCCCTCTCCGCTCTCTGCACGGCGCGGTTTTTTCGGCTCGCGGCCCTTTTCTCGCACCAATGCGTGGTTGCAGGCACAGGGTCATCGCGCCATAAACTGGGCCAACACGCCGGAGGCTCCATGACAGATACCATCCTCGACAAGATCAAAGCCTACAAGCTCGAAGAGGTCGCAGCAGACAAGGCCGCCAAACCGATGGCCGAGGTCGAGGCCGAGGCCCGCGCGGCCGGTCCGGTGCGCCCTTTTGCCGACAACCTGCACCAGGCCTCCATCTCTGGTTATGGCCTGATCGCCGAGGTCAAAAAAGCCAGCCCGTCCAAGGGTCTGATCCGGGAAGACTTTGATCCCGCGGCCCTGGCGCAGGCCTATGCGGAGGGCGGTGCCACCTGTCTGTCGGTCCTGACCGATACGCCCAGCTTTCAGGGCGCCAAGGAATTTCTGGTCGAAGCGCGGGCCGCCTGCGATCTGCCGGTCCTGCGCAAGGATTTCATGTATGACACCTATCAGGTGGCAGAGGCGCGCGCGATGGGGGCTGACTGCATTCTGATCATCATGGCCTCGGTCAGCGACGCCCAGGCCGATGAGCTGGAAGATGCGGCGATGTACTGGGGCATGGATGTGCTGCTGGAAGTGCACGATGCGGCCGAACTGGAACGGGCCAGCCGTCTCAAAAGCCGTCTGATGGGGATCAACAACCGCAATCTCAAGACATTCGAGACCACGCTGGACACCACGCGGACTTTGTCGCGCAATGTGCCCGCCGACCGTCTGATCGTCGCCGAATCCGGTCTCAGCACCCCTGCGGACCTGGCCGATATGGCGCGATATGGCGCACGTATTTTCCTGATCGGCGAGAGCCTGATGCGGCAGGACGATGTTGAGACAGCCACGCGGAACCTGCTGGCGTCACCGGTCACGCCCGGGGGCATGTAGGATGACGGGCAAACTCACGCATTTCGACGCGCAGGGCGATGCGCATATGGTTGATGTCAGCGAAAAGGCGGTCACGGACCGGATCGCTGTTGCTGCAAGCTACATCAGGATGCTGCCGGAAACCTTTGATATCATTCAGCAAGGTCGCGCAAAGAAGGGTGATGTTCTGGGTGTTGCGCGCCTCGCTGGCATCATGGCGGCCAAGCGCACGGCAGACCTAATCCCGCTGTGCCATCCACTGCCGATTACCAAAGTTGCGGTAGATCTGACACCAGATCCGGACCTGCCCGGGTACCAGATCGAAGCCACCGTGCGCACTACCGGCCAGACGGGCGTTGAAATGGAAGCGCTGACCGCGGCCTCTGTCGCGGCCCTGACCGTCTATGACATGGCGAAAGCCGTGGACAAAGGCATGGAGATCGGCGGCACGCGTGTTCTGCTCAAGGACGGCGGCAAATCCGGACGATACGAGGCCACATGATCAGCGTTGCCGAAGCGCTTGACGCGCTTTTTGCGCTGACCGGTCCCATGGAGACGGAAACCGTCCCGCTGCGCGAGGCAGCAGGACGTGTGCTCGCCCGCGATGTTGCCGCCGCGCGCACGCAGCCGCCTTTTGCGGCCTCGTCCATGGATGGCTACGCGCTGCGGAGTGTCGAGGTCGAAGCGGATGCCATGTTCCAGGTGATCGGCGAAGCAGCAGCCGGCCACAGCTTTGACGGCACCGTCGGGCCGGGTCAGTGCACCCGTATTTTCACAGGCGCTCCGGTACCGGATGGTGCGGATTTTGTTGTTATTCAGGAAGATGTTACGCGACGCGGTGACCTGATCACGCTTGGACGCGACATCGGAAACAAGGACAATATCCGCCCGGCGGGTGGCGATTTCATCGCGGGCGATGCCATGACAGCTCCCCGCCGGCTGGGACCTGCGGATGTCGCACTGCTGGCTGCGATGAATATCGCCACGGTGCCGGTCTTTTGCAAACCATCCGTGGCGCTGGTTGCGACCGGCGACGAACTGGTCATGCCTGGCGAAACGCCCGGACCGGACCAGATTATCGCCTCCAACACGTTTGGCCTTGCCGCTCAGCTGGAAGCGCTGGGAGCCGTTCCGCGGCTGATGCCAATTGCCCGCGATACGGAAAGCTCGCTGAAAACCGTGCTGTCGCTGGCGGCCGATGCCGATCTGATCATCACCATCGGTGGGGCCTCGGTGGGGGATCACGACCTTGTGGCCGGCGTGGCCGCAGACATGGGTATGGAGCAGTCGTTCTACAAAGTTGCCATGCGCCCGGGCAAACCGCTGATGGCCGGCAGGCTGGGCGGCGTGCCGATGATCGGACTGCCGGGCAACCCGGTGTCCGCGCTCGTGTGCGGCACGGTTTTTGTGGCCCCCGTCGTGCAGGCCATGCTGGGGCTGCCATGCGCACCGGCCCGGCGGATGACGATCCCGCTTGCCACAGACATGGACGCGAACGGCCCGCGCGAACACTACATGCGGGCGCGGCTGGGGCCCGACGGTCTGGAACCTTTCGGGCGTCAGGACAGTTCGCTGCTGACGGTTCTTGCCGGTGCTGATGCGTTGCTGGTACGGCCGCCTCACGACCCCGCCCGCAACCGGGGCGAGAGCGTGGAATACATCCCGCTCTGAGCGGCAGTTGACACAAAACGTGAACAAGACTAGAACAAATCCACATATTGTGGCGAAGGGACAGGACATGCTCACGAAGAAGCAACTGGATTTGCTGGACTTTATCAACAGGCGACTGCAGCGGGACGGTGTTCCGCCGAGCTTTGACGAAATGAAAGAAGCGCTGGACCTGCGCTCCAAGTCGGGCATCCACCGCCTGATCACGGCGCTGGAAGAACGTGGCTTCATCCGGCGTCTGGCGCACCGGGCGCGGGCCATCGAAATTGTTAAACTGCCGGAATCCCTTGGCGGCGCACCACAGGGTGGCTTCACGCCCCGTGTGATTGACGGCGACCGTCCGGACGCACCGCCCCCATCCGGCGCACAACCGGTGAGCGGCGTACATGCAACCGAACTGCCCCTGATGGGCCGTATTGCTGCGGGCGTGCCGATTGAGGCGATCAGTCAGCAGTCGGCCAGCGTTGCTGTGCCCGGCGGCATGATCAGCGGTCAGGGCGAGCATTATGCGCTTGAAGTGCGCGGCGACTCCATGATCGAGGCCGGGATCAATGACGGCGACGTTGTTGTCATCCGGGAAACCTCGGTCGCGGACAATGGTGACATCGTGGTGGCACTGGTCGAGGATCACGAGGCGACGCTCAAGCGCTTTATGCGCAAGGGAAATACAATTGCCCTGGAGGCAGCTAACCCGGCCTATGAAACCCGCGTTTTCAGCGAAGACAGGGTTAAAGTTCAGGGCAAGCTTGTGGGCCTGATCCGCACGTACTGAAACACCCCGGGCGGGGTCAGCCCCGCCCCTCTTTCCACTGGGTCCACAGGCGGCTCCCGGTGGTGTCGCGCACCGAGACGAGCCGGAACCCGTCGCCGTCCGGCACCAGCGCCACCGCGCCGGTATTGCGCAGGCGGGACGGATCGAAGACATCGCAGTCGACATCGGTCAGGAGCAGGTCGTGGTTTGCCACGACGATCTGGTTCGCGTCACATCCTGAAAACGTCTCAGCTGCTTTTTTGCCCGAAAGATGGATGACCGAGATGCCGCCCGGCAGCACGCCCGCGCCCCCTTCCGGCCAGCGGCTGGCTGCTGTTTCCTGATCCACCGGCGCGCCATCGTTCTCCAGCCAGTTGCTCGCGATGAACCCCGCGCCACGCGGTTTGCTCAGCGCCCGGCCATCGGGCGTCATCACGCCCACCAGCGTGCCGTTCTCGGCGATCAGGCCCACGGGGCGGTCCGCCTGAACCCAGAGGATAAACGCCAGTACAACGGGTGCTGCCCCAAGAGACCGCAGACGTCCCTGCCAGATGATCATGAACAGAAACCCCAGTGCAATCATCGGCAGCACAGCGTTTCCTGGGCCCGGCACAAAAGAGCGCGCGCCGTCGAGACCGGCCACAAATGTGCCGACCGACAGGATCCACTGCAGCCCAAGCCCCATGATCCAGAGGCCGATCCAGTCGAGGCCAAAGGGGGCCAGTATGCCTGCCAGCACAGCCGCCGGCACGACCACCGACCCCATGACAGGCACAGACAGCAGGTTGGCCATCAGCCCGTAGTGGGACACAGCATTGAAATGGGCAGCCCCGATGGGGGCAGTCGCCAGTCCGGCAATTCCGGATGACAGAAGCACGGCCGTGACCGGCATAAGCCACTTCGGACCAGTCGAAATCCGGTGATCCCGCATATAGCCGAAGACGGCCACCAGGGCGGTTGTGGCGGCAAAGGACATCTGGAAGCCCGGTCCCAGCAGGGCCTCGGGCCGCAGGATAAGAACAATGGTTGCAGCAATGGCAACACCCCGCAGGCTGATGGCACGCCGGTTGAACAGCACCGCCGTCAGGGCCACGGCAACCATGATAAAAGCGCGTTCGGTCGCCACGTTGCCCCCCGACAACGCCAGATACACCGTGGCCGCCATCAGCGCACCAACAGCGGCCGCTTTCTTGGCCGGGATGCGCAGAGCCAGTGGCGGGATCAGGGCGATGATCACCCGCAAAAGCGCAAAGACAAAGCCGCTCAGAAGCCCCATATGCAGGCCGGAAATGGCCAGAAGATGTGCGAGGTTACTGGCGCGCAGATCCTCCAGCGCTTGCTGGCTGATCCCCGAGCGCGCACCGGTTGTGACCGCCACGGCGACACCGCCAACGTCCCCGGGCAGGACCTCCATAACGCGCGCGGATGCGGCCATACGCATCCGGAACACCGCCAGTCCCGCGGCCCCTTCGCTGGCCGGCGCGATGGCCAGAACAGGCACGCGGGTATAGCCCACCCCGCCCAGCCGCCCGAACCAAGCATGGCGCTGGAAATCGAACCCGCCGGGTTCAACCGGACCGCCCGGTGGCGAGACATGGGCCGTGGTCATGACCCGCAGACCGGGCGCAGGATCAACACTGGCGCTCTGGTCTCCGTGCAACGAGATACGTACGCGCGCCGGTGTGCGTGCAGGCGATATCCGCTCCATCACGACCTGGTCCAGCGTCAGGCGCAGTGCATCAGAGCTGCTGCGGTCGATATTCACAATCCGCCCCTCTACGGGGCCGTAATAGCGCCAGCCCAGCACGGGGCCCGCCACATCATGCGCGCGTTCTGCCGCCAGAAGAAACCCACCGCAGGTCAGCGCAAGACCAACGGCCAGCGGCCCCCACGCCTCGCCCAGCAGACGCGCTAGGAACAGCAGAGCAAGCCCCGCGCCGGCAACCCCCGCCAGAAAGGTCATCGACGGTTCAAAACGCAAAGAAAAATAACAGCCAATGCCCACGGCCAGCAGAACGGGCACCCATTCAAACAGATGGCCGCGCTGGATCAGAAGGACAGTTCTCATGGCCTGCACGCAGCACCTCCTTGCCCCCGGACACTGCACTGGATAGACACGTAGGACAGAGTTATCCCCCCATGGTTACTGAAAGGTAAACGCGCCTTATGTCCGCTCCGGTCGTCACACGCTTCGCCCCTTCGCCGACAGGCTTTCTGCATATCGGTGGTGCCCGCACGGCGCTCTTTAACTGGCTTTACGCGCGCGGACGCGGCGGAAAATTCCTGCTGCGGATCGAGGACACAGACCGCGCCCGCTCAACGCCTGAGGCCACCGAAGCGATCCTGGAGGGCATGGCGTGGCTGGGCCTTGATCATGACGGTGACATTGTCAGTCAGTTTGAAAATGCTCCCCGGCACGCCGCGGTGGCACAGGAACTGCTGGCCGCTGGCAAGGCCTATAAATGCTTCTCAACGCCCGAAGAGATTGCAGCCTTCCGTGATGCCGCGCGTGAGAAAGGGGAAAACACCCTTTTTCGGTCGCCCTGGCGGGACGCAGCCCCGGCCACGCACCCGGATGCACCCTTTGTGATCCGCATCCGCGCACCGCAGTCCGGCCAGACAGTGATCCGCGATCAGGTTCAGGGCGATGTCACCATCGACAACGCCCAGCTTGATGACATGATCCTGTTACGCTCGGATGGCACACCCGTCTACATGCTGGCTGTTGTTGTCGATGACCATGATATGGGCGTAACCCACGTGATCCGCGGGGATGACCACCTGAACAACGCCGCGCGCCAGATGATGATCTATGAAGCGATGGGCTGGGACGTGCCCGTGTGGGCGCATATTCCGCTGATCCACGGCCCGGATGGCAAAAAACTGAGCAAACGGCACGGGGCGCTTGGCGCACAGGAATACCAGGCGATGGGCTATCCGGCAGCTGGCATGCGCAACTATCTCGCGCGTCTGGGCTGGAGCCACGGTGACGACGAATTCTTTTCGGACGCGCAGGCGCGCGAATGGTTTGATCTCAGCGGGATCGGCAAAAGCCCCGCGCGGCTGGACTTCAAAAAGCTCGAAAACCTCTGCGGTCAGCATATTGCAGCGACAGAGGATGCCGCGCTGCAGCGCGAACTGGTAGCTTTCCTTGCGGCAGCCCACCAGCCTGAGTTGAACCCGGATCAGGCCGAATTGCTGGGTCGCGCCATGTATTGCGTCAAGGAACGGGCCAAAACATTCCCTGAACTCCTTGATAAAGCTTACTTTGCGTTAACTTCACGTCCGATCACGCCGGATGAGAAGGCCGCGAAAAATCTCGATTCAGTATCCCGTGGTATACTGGGAGAATTGACGCCGCAGCTGCAAAATGCTAGCTGGAGCAGAGAAAATCTGGAAGCGGTTCTGAACGCCTTCGCAGAAGCACGGGAAACCAAATTCGGCAAGCTGGCCGGTCCCCTGCGCGCTGCACTCGCGGGACGCGCCGTCACTCCATCGGTTTTCGATATGATGCTGGTGCTCGGTCAGGAAGAGACCCTTGCACGGCTGACCGATGCCGCTGATCAGGCCGCAGGGTAGCCCCCGCAAGCAAGCGCGCAGATGAATACGGCAGGACGCGGGACCGCTGCGTTTCTGACCCTACGGCGGGTCCCCCGCCCCCAGACTGGAAGGACGACAGATGGCCGAAAGCACAAAATCCGCAAAGCTGACCATTGATGGCGAGGAGTACGATCTTCCGATCTTTTCTCCGAGCGCGGGCCCTGACGTTCTCGATATCCGTAAACTCTATGCCCAGGCCGGTGTTTTCACCTACGATCCGGGCTTTACCTCGACCGCCAGCTGCGACAGCACCATCACTTTCATCGACGGTGGCGAAGGCGAACTGCTGCACCGTGGCTATCCGATCGACCAGCTGGCCGGCAAATCGCATTACCTCGAGGTCTGCTATCTGCTGCTTTACGGAGAGCTCCCCTCGCCCGCACAGCTTGAGGATTTTGAAAGCCGTGTGACAAACCACACGATGCTGCATGAGCAGATGATGAATTTCTTCCGCGGTTTCCGCCGGGATGCGCACCCCATGGCCGTTATGGTCGGCGTTGTGGGCGCGATGTCTGCTTTCTATCACGACAGCACCGACATCAGTGATCCCTGGCAGCGCGAAGTTGCCTCGATCCGCCTGATCGCGAAAATGCCGACAATTGCCGCGATGGCGTATAAATACACCATCGGTCAGCCGTTTGTGTATCCGCGCAACGATCTGGATTATGCGTCGAACTTCCTGCGTATGTGCTTTGCCGTGCCGGCCGAGGACTATGAGGTCAACCCGATCCTGAGCCGCGCGATGGACCGGATCTTTACGCTGCATGCCGACCACGAGCAGAACGCCTCGACCTCGACAGTACGGCTGGCATCCTCTTCGGGCGCGAACCCGTTTGCCTGTATTGCGGCGGGCATCGCCTGTCTCTGGGGCCCGGCACACGGTGGCGCCAACCAGTGCCTGCCTCGAAATGCTGAACGAAATCGGCACGCCGGACCGTATCCCGGAATTCATCGCCCGCGCCAAGGACAAGAACGATCCGTTCCGCCTGATGGGCTTTGGCCACCGCGTCTACAAGAACTTTGACCCGCGCGCCAAGGTGATGAAGGAAAGTGCCGACGAAGTGCTGGAACTGCTGGGCGTTGAAAACAACCCCATCCTGCAGGTCGCGAAAGAGCTCGAAGCCGCCGCCCTCGCAGATCCTTACTTCGCGGACAAGAAGCTTTTCCCGAATGTAGACTTCTACTCCGGCATCATTCTGGAAGCGATGGGCTTCCCGACATCCATGTTCACACCGATCTTCGCGCTTGCCCGCACCGTTGGCTGGATCTCGCAGTGGAAAGAGCAGATCAGCGACCCGCAGCTCAAGATCGGACGTCCGCGCCAGCTCTATCAGGGCGAGCTGACACGCAATTACACGGACATCGAAAACCGCTGATCCCTGCCTCGGTTTCAGACGATCAGACGGGCTGCCAGCCGGCGGCCCGTTTCGCTTTTCAGGACCGAATCGCAGGTAGGCGCCACCAGCCTCGTGCGGCGGTGTGCAGCGCTACTGTAAACCAACCGCAGCGTGAAAAATGGCAGGAATATGTCATTGTTTCTGGTCCCGATCCAATACCCCCAATTTCTTGACCGGCCCGTCACGCGATGAATAAATGAGACTGTCCCGGGCAGATTATTCCCGGGGTGGTTGTGCAACAGACGTTGCCGGGACGCGCTTTTCCGCGCTGACCGCTGAGGGGGCAGCCTTTTGTCAGTAAACCGGGCGTCCGCGCGACAGCCCGGCGGTATGGAAAAGAGTAACGTTATGCCACAGGCACACGCCCGTATGTCCGTCAGCGGATCAGGTCTCGCCCGTCAGATGCCCATTGCAGCCGGCTCGGTTCCCGGACCCGAAGGCGCATTGCTGCACGATGATGACGCGGAACAGGACCGGGTAGCGGTCGTGTATGACCATGGCGAAACACCGCCCTGCATCACCGTCACTGATGCCGGTTCCGGTGTCCAGACCGTGCTCGCCAATGGCGTGGCCGTTGCGGTGGTCGCACGCGCCGAAGGCCCGAAGATCACCGCGGATGACGTGTTGCTGGTGGAGCGGTTCGTCAACGCGCGCGCGTGAGACCGGCGCTTACCGGCCCTCAAATTTCGCTGCACGTTTTTCGGTGAATGCCAGAACACCTTCTTTGAAGTCGCGCGACCGGCCGCAATTGCCCTGCTGACGCGCTTCCAGCGCCAGCTGGTCCTCAAAGCTGTTGTCCCAGCTGCCCCGGATCACCTTTTTAATCGCGGCATAGGCTGCTGTGGGCCCCTCAGCCAGATAGGCCGCGCGGGACTTCCAGGTCTCTTCAAACGCATCATCGGCGACCGCTTCCCAGATCATGCCCCAGTCATCCGCCTGCCGGGCGCTGATGCGATCCGCAAAAAGCGCGGCCCCCATGGCTTTCGCACCGCCCATCGTGCGCGGCAGCACCCAGGTGCCACCCGCGTCCGGGATCAGGCCAATGCGGGAAAACGCCTGCAGGAAATAGGCGCTTTCGGTGGCGATCACCACATCTGCGGCAAGTGCCAGGTTGGCTCCTGCCCCGGCGGCCGCGCCATTGACAGCCGCAATTGTCGGCACCGGACATTCCGTGATTGCCCGCAGCATCGGTGCATATTCATCGCGCAGGGTCCGTTCCAGGTCGATGCTGTCTGCCCCGACCCGGTCGCCCAGATCCTGGCCAGAGCAGAACGCCCGGCCCGCACCTGTCAGGACCACGACGCGCGCACGCTTGCCCGCCTCCGTCACGGCATAGGCCACTTCGGCACGCATCTGTGTGGTCAGCGCATTCATTCTGTCGGGCCGGTTCAGCGTGATCGTCGCCACGCCCGATTGCTCTGTGCAGATGAGCGTCTGATAGTCCATGTGGTGCCCTTTCCTGACCCGCCGCAGCCCCGCGGGCCGCGCTTCAGGCACTTCATACCAAACTGATCAGTTCAGAAAAGAGGTACAATGCGTCAGTCGCGCATGATTTCCCGCAAACGCGCCTGTTCGTCCTCACTCAGTGCGGCCTCCTGGGGTGCCGCGGCCCCGGCACGCCCGCGCAGATAGACGAACCCGAGCCCCAGTGCCGTGAGCAGCATCAGCGGCCCCGCCGCATAAAGCAGCCAGTTGGCGCCCGTCACCGTCGGCTGAAACAGGACATATTCGCCATAACGCGCCACGACGAAATCCACTACCTGCGCATCCGTATCCCCTTCGACCAGACGTTCACGCACCAGGAGCCGCAGATCCCGCGCGACATTGGCGTGGCTCTCATCGATGCTCTCATTCTGGCAGACCGGGCAGCGCAGACCTTTGGATATCTCCCGTGCGCGTTCCTCAAGCACAGGATTGTCCAGCACTTCGTCGGGCTGCACCGCCAGCGCCGCGCCCGAAAGACCCGGCAGCAACAGCAGCACCACGAGCAAAACGCGTATCATTCTGCAGGTACTCCGCTGGGTGTTTTGCGCGCGCCTGCGGCAACGCGGAAACGGCGGTCAGAGAGGCTCAGGAACCCACCCAGCGCCATCAGACCGCTGCCAATCCAGATCCAGTTGGTGAGCGGTTTGATATAGGTGCGTACGGCCCAGCCACCCTGCGCCTGTTCGTCGCCGATCACCACGTAGACGTCCCGCGCGAGATCATAGTCAATCGCAGCTTCAGTCGTCGGCATCTGCGCCACAGGGTAGATCCTTTTTTCAGGCGTCAGTTCCGCGATGTCGCGACCGTTCTGGGACAGTGTAACAAACCCCATGGTCGACAGATAATTCGGCCCTTCGATCTGGCGCACATCGTTCAGCGTCAGCGTATAGCTGCCCACCGCAAAGGGTTCCCCGATCTGCGCCACGCGGATGTCTTCCTGTTTCCAGGCTGTGAGTCCCGCGACCCCCATCATCGTGAAGCCAAGCCCGGCGTGTGCGACCATCTTGCCCCAGTCGGCCCGTGGCAGCCGCCACAGCCGCGCCCAGCGATCAGGGCCGCGACCCGCACGCTGAACCAGATCAACGACCGTGCCCATGACCACCCAGGCGGCGAGGAACATGCCGATGGGGCCGATCAGGCTGCGCCCCGTCTGCATGGCCCAGGCCAGGCCACCGATGGCCAGAGCCAGGACGAACACCAGCTTGAGCGGACGCGCCGTGCGCAGCACCCGAGCGCGCTTCCATGGCATCGCCGATCCGATAGGCAGGATAAGCCCCAGCACGATCATAAAGGGCGTGAATGCCATGTTGAAAAACGGCGGGCCCACGCTGAGTTTGCGGTCAAAGAACATCTCGGCCACCAGCGGCCACATGGTGCCCACGAAGACGACGAAACAGGACACGGCCAGCAGGATGTTGTTGGCAAGGAGTGCACTTTCCCGGCTGACGAGACTGAAAATGCCACGCGCCTCCATCGCCCCCGCCCGGAGCGCGAACAGGATCAGCGCGCCCCCCATGAAAAAGGCCATGATCATCAGGATGAACACACCCCGTTCGGGATCGTTCGCAAAGGCGTGCACAGATGTAAGCAGGCCGGACCGCACAATGAACGTACCGATCAGCGAAAAGCCAAAGGCGAGGATGGCGAGCAGGATCGTCCAGCTTTTGAGGCTTTCGCGTTTTTCAACGACAATCGCCGAGTGCAAAAGTGCGGCGGCCAGCAGCCATGGCATGAAGGACGCATTCTCAACCGGGTCCCAGAACCAGAACCCACCCCAGCCGAGTTCATAATAAGCCCACCAGGACCCCAGCGCGATGCCGATGGTCAGAAAGACCCACGCCGCCAGCGTCCAGGGGCGCACCCAGCGGCCCCAGGCCGCATCAACGCGTCCTTCGATCAGCGCCGCCACCGCAAAGCTGAACGCCATGCTGAGACCAACGTATCCCAGGTACAGAAACGGTGGATGGAACGCGAGACCCGGATCCTGCAGCAGCGGGTTCAGGTCCTGGCCGTCAAAAGGCGGCACGGCCATCCGCAGAAACGGGTTCGAGGTGAAGATAATAAAGGCAAAGAACGCCACACCGATGGCCGCCTGAACCGCCAGAACGCGGGCGCGCAGCGTGGGCGGCAGGTTGCCCCCGAACCAGGCCGCCATCGCCCCGAACAGGGTCACGATCAGCACCCACAGCAGCATAGACCCTTCATGGTTGCCCCACGTCCCGCTGATTTTATAGAGCATCGGCTTGGCCGAATGGCTGTTCAGCACAACGAGCCTGAGACTGAAATCAGACGTGATGAACGCCCACATCAGTGCAGCGAAGGCAAAGGCCGTCAGCAGAAACTGGATGTTAGCCGCCGGTTCAGCGACCGCCATCCACGACGGCCAGCGCTTGTGTGCGCCGACCAGTGGCACCACGGTCTGAACGATAGCGACCAGAAAGGCCAGCAACAGGGCGAAATGTCCGAATTCTGTGATCATAGGGCAGAGTATAATCTCCGCCCCGGCCCCGTCCAATGCGAAAGCGCCGGATCAGATGATCACTTTGTCGCGGGTGGCAGTGTTGTTTTCCATTCGTTCAGCGCGGCGTTCGGTTCGGGCTGCAGTGCGGCGAGGCCCAGCCGGCTGTCCGGACCGGTATCAGCCACGCCGGGTGTGTCAGCTGTCAGCGCGCGCAGGGCGGCGATATTCTGTATCACCTGAGGTGCCCGCGCCACGGTTTGCGCAATAGAACGCTGAAACTGCTGGCTTTTCACCTGATGGCGTGCGCCGAAGTAAAAGGAAACGATGACGCCCAGCAACCACCAGAGCGGTTCGGGCACGAGCGCGATGCCCTGCATCCGTGCAGCGAACCAGACCGGATCCGCCATCGCGGCGATAAACAGGCCCAGTGTTCCCAATGCCAGAGCCGGACGCGGAAGCCGGTTCACACCATCCATGATCCGGTCAAAAAGCCCATCGCGCCGGGTTTCAAACTCGGCCGCGTATTGCTTGAGAACTCAATACGCAGCTCCTGATCGCGCATGGCATCTTCTTCTGCATTCTCGCGGAACACTTCAACTGTGTCTTTCAACACATTGCGACCGCCACCAAAAATGGTGTTCAGAATTCCTGTGATCAGCCCCATGCCGAAATCCTTTCCCTGAATTGCTGCTCTGTAAGGTGATAACGCGGCGCAATGAATTCCTCAGCCCTGCGTATCCAGCCACCCTTTCCGCCCGCTCGGGTCCGCGCGTATTTTCGGCTGGCTGCGCGCCGGTCGGCGATGCGGAAATAGTAGTTTCGGCGGGCGATACCGTAAGCGTCAGCCAGATAGTCCGGCGCCTCCATCCAGGCCGCCTGTGCCGCGCCAATAGTCTTGGAACCCAGAACACCATCCACCACGAGATCATGCCCCATATCCCGCAGCAAACGCTGCAGGATCCGGACCGCATTGCTGCCCGCGTTGACGTACATATCGAAAACGGTGGCATGAAGCGGCTGCGGCAGCTTCTCGATCAGCGGCTTCCGGAAATAGTGTTTTTCAAATATTTCAACGGCCTGCTCCTTGGTCAAGGCACGCACGTCAGAGACGTTCACCGACCCGTCGCGGTTCAGGTCAAGCCCAAGACGCCTCATGGTATGAATGGTTACGCCGAAATTTGTGGCTCCGCCCGGATCGTCCGGATCGTTCACAAAGCCACCTTCGCGCGCCACAATCTCAGTGGCGATCTGCCTGACGGTCTGCATCGCTGTCCCCTTCGCGCATGTATCGTTGCGCAGGAGAATGCGTCAGTTCCGTTAATTTACGTTGATACCACCGTGACGGTGCTAACTGTCAGCGCCCTTGTAAACACCCTGTTCCTTAAGGGCGTCCACGACCTCTTTAGGCATGTAGGTCTCATCGTGTTTTGCAAGTATTTCAGAGGCTTCAAAGACGCCGTTGATGTATCTTCCGGTTCCGACCATGCCCTGGTTCTCTTCAAAAAGGTCAGGCAGAACACCTGTATAGGTCACCGGGACAACTGCACCGCCGTCGGTAACACTGAACCGGATCGTCTCCCCCTGGCCCCGCTTCAGCGAGCCTTCTTCGACCAGCCCACCGATGCGGAACACCTCTTCCGGTCCCGGAGGTTCAGCCAGAACCTGGCTGGGCGCGCGGAAGAAGTTGATACCGTCCCGCATGGCATATCCAATCAGGACGGTCGACAGAACAAGCGCCACCGCAGCAACGGCAACAACCTGGATACGACGTTGTTTCTTCAGGCTTTTCATGTCACCTCATGGGAACAGCGGGGCCATCATCAGCCCTTCGGTCTCCTCAATACCTAACATCAGGTTGGCGTTTTGCAACGCCTGGCCACTGCTACCTTTTGTCAGGTTATCCAGCGCCGCCACAATGATCGTCCGGCCCGGAATTCTGTCAGCGACAACTCCGATATGACAGAAGTTGGATCCGCGGATGTGACGCGTGCCGGGCGCTTCGCCCATAGGCAAGAGTTCGATGAAAACTTCACTGGAATAGGCGTTTTCCAACGCGTTATAAATGGCTTGTGGATCACCCTTAACGTAAGCGGTAGCCAGAATACCACGGTTTGCAGGGATCAGATGTGGCGTGAACTGAATTCTGACAGGCCTGCCTGCCACATCCGAAAACTCCTGATCGAATTCACCAAGGTGGCGATGGGTACCGCCAACTGCATAGGCATTGTAGCCTTCCGACAGTTCCGCATGTAGCAGGTTCTCTTTCAGGCTGCGCCCGGCGCCCGACACGGCACATTTCAGATCGAGCACAATCCCATCGAGATCAATTACCCCTGCCTGGATCAACGGCCGCATCATGTACTGGCCAGTGGCTGCATTGCACCCCGTTCCCGCAACAAGGCGCGCCTTCCGGATCTCTTCCCGGTAGAACTCGGTCAGGCCGTAGACTGCTTCCTTCTGGATCTCGGTTGCTGCGTGGTCATTCCCATACCACTGTTTGTACGCGGCAGGATCCCGAAGCCGGAAATCGGCGCTGAGATCCACGATACGCAGCGTTTCCGGCAGACGGGAGATCACTTCCTGACTGGTTTTATGCGGCAGGGCACAAAAACAGAGATCTATGTTTGCAAAGTCGATCTCATCAATTTGCAAAAGCGTGGGCAGCTCAAGGTGCCGCAGATGTGGGAAGACCTGCGCAATTGTCTGCCCTGCTTTGGAGTTTGCCCCCAACGCTTTGATTTCCATGGATGAATGACCGGCGATCAGCCGGATGAGCTCGGCACCGGTGTAGCCGGATGCGCCAAGAATAGCGATTGAATACGTCATGAGTCGGTCCGTAATAGAGAAAAGATCAGGCTGCCTGGAACGTGATCTGTCGTCGGAGGAACTGTGTTGCGCGGTCACTGACCCGGGCAGGATCACCTGTTGTCAGGAACGAGGCCGCACCGCTGCCCAGCATATCAGGATGCCGGTCCAGGTAGTCCGCCAGACTGTCAGCAACCAGCGACGCCTGACTGAACACCCGCACGTCCTCTCCCAGGGCGGACTGAAAATAATCCTGCATCAGGGGATAATGCGTACAGCCAAGAATTGCCGCATCAGGATCCGGCATTTTCCGTTTCAGAGCATCGACATGGCTGCGCACCAGCGCTTCTGCCAGGATCATATCGCCATCTTCGATGGCATCGACCACACCGCCGCAGGACTGCGCCTCAACATCCACGCCGATCGCCCGGAAGGCCAGTTCACGCTGAAAGGCGCGACTGGCCACTGTTGCCGGTGTTGCAAATAGAGCCACATGCCGCACGGCCACTTCGCGCGGGGGCGAATTATCGCCCCACTGGCGTTCCGTCAGCGCCTCGATCAGCGGCACAAATACGCCCAGAACCCGCCTGTCCGCCGGGACCCAGCTTTCCTGCATGCGCCTCAGTGCGGCCGCCGATGCGGTGTTGCAGGCCAGAACAACGAGGTTGCACCCCGCATCAAAGAGCCGCTGCACCGCCGAACAGGTCAGTTCGTAGATATCATCCGCCGTGCGGACCCCGTACGGGGCATGCGCGCTGTCAGCCAGATAAACGACCGGCAGATCCGGCATACGCTGGTTCACGGCATCCCAAACGGTCAGCCCGCCCAGTCCACTGTCAAAAATGCCAACCGCCATGGTGCCGATCCCTCAGAGCACCCGCTCAGTTCCGGTGCCGCGCCTCAAATTCATATCCCAGCTCATATTTCTGCGCCGGGTCTGCAGAAAGTCCATACGTGGCTTTTCGCAGGAAATCCATCATCGCTTTACTGTCACGCGACAAAGAGTCAAGCCGCGCAGGGTCAAGCGGGCGGCCGATGGCCACGCGCACAGACGTATCCACCCGTTTGCCGAACTCCTTGATCAACAACCCCATCCGCAATGTACTGTGCAGATGGCTGGCGATCTGAAACAGCCGGCTGGTGTGGCCGTCGAAATACATCGGCACCACTGTAGCCTGCGATTTCGCCACCATACGTGCCGTGAAACTGCGCCAGCCCGGGTCCATTGGCTTTGAAAACGGGCGCGCCGCAGTGCTGACCGTGCCGCCCGGAAAAATTCCGATGGCCCCGCCTTCAGCCAGGTAGGCCAGCGCTGTTTTCCTGGTTTCGATATTGGTGTTCAACGCCTCGCGGGTCTCATTAAAACTCACCGGCAGCACAACGCGGTTCAGATCGGGCGACTTACGGAAAACCGAATTGGCCAGAATGCGGAAATCGCCGCGCGTCTGCGCGAGGATGTGCCCCATCATCAGCCCGTCAAGAATGCCGTAAGGATGGTTGGCCAGCAGAATGAGCGGTCCGGTCGCCGGAATATTGTCCAGCGCCCCTTCGGCGATGTCGAGGCTGAGCCCGTAACGGTCCACCATCACATCAAAGAAATCGCGTCCCGCTGCGACTTCATGCTCATAGCCCGCAGCCCGCCGGATCAGCCCCAGCCTGCCCGTCGAATTCTCCATCAGCCGGATGAGCGCACGGCCGCCGCGCGATCCGGCTGACCACGAATAACTGATATCCGCTGCGGCATTTGAACGGAGGGTCAAAAGTTCAGGTCCTCTGTCGGGCTGGCTGTCCGGATCGGGACCTATCATGCCCGGTGTTTATGACAATCCTGTAAATTTATTCTGCGGCCTGCGCCGTCGCCGGACCACCTGCGCGGATGGTTGCCAGAAGTGCCTTGCGCGCGTCCGCCGCCTTGCGGGCATTGGCCTCTTTGACCGGCCCGAACCCCCGGATCTGCATGGGCAGTTCCGCCAGGGCTATGATTGCCGGACGGGTTGCCTCGTTCAGCAAGGGCAGAACTTCCTTCATGTCCTTTTCATACTGCCGGATCAGATCACGCTCCATACGACGCTCAGCGGTGTAGCCAAAAATGTCGAACGGCGTGCCCCTGAGGAATTTCAGCCTCGCAAGCAGCCTGAGCGGACGTTCGATACGTTGCCCAAAGGCACGTTTCGCGGGGCGCCCGTCCGGCCCCGTGCGGGACAGCATCGGGGGAGCCAGGTGGTAAGTCATGCGGAAATCGCCCTCAAACTCTGCTGCGGCCTTTTCAGCGGTTGATTTCAGCAGCCGGGCGACCTCGTATTCATCTTTATATGACAACAGCTTGTGATACGATGTTATTGCTGCGTCACGCACCTTCTGATCGTCAATTGTGTCCAGAAATCGCCGGTATCTCCGGGCCAGCCGACGTCCCTGGTAGGCAACCAGATGGTCCGCCCGGAACCGGATCCTGTCATCGGCAGTTTTGGGTAGTTCGATGACTTTCGGCTCGGTCACGGCAGCGGCATCCTCCGGATGAAGAACGGCCCAGCGCCCGATGTCAAAGGCACGCAGGTTACGCTCCACCGCCGCACCGTTCAGCGTAATCGCCTCGCGAATGGCCTCTTCTGACAGCGGCAGGTAGCCGCGCTGCCAGGCCGCGCCAAAGATCATCATGTTTGAGAAGATGGAATCGCCCAGTGTGGCACGTGCCAGCTCGGACGCATCAAACATCGACAGCCTGTCCCTCAGGCGCGATTCCAGCGCAATGCTCAGCTGTTCCTGCGGCAGACGGAATTCCGTGTCGCGTGTAAAGTCACCGGTAATGATTTCATGGCTGTTCACAACAGCGCCCGTCCGGCCGGTGCTTGTAAGACCCAGCGTTTTTGCACCCGCGGAGACCACGAGATCGCCCCCGATGAGCACATCTGCCTCGCCGGTTGCGACGCGTATCGCACTGATATCATGCGGATTATTGGCCAGCCGGCAATGGATGTGCACCGCGCCGCCCTTTTGGGCGAGGCCCGCCATCTCCATCATTCCGGCACCCTTACCGTCCAGATGTGCGGCCTGCGCCATCACGGCACCGATGGTCACAACCCCGGTACCACCGACCCCGGTGATCACAACGTTAAACGTGCCATCAATCTGCGGCAGTTCCGGCGCAGGAAGATCCGGCAGGTCCAGCTGCGCGGTGGGCTCCTTGCGCAGCTTTGCGCCCTCAAGCGTCACGAAAGACGGGCAGAACCCTTTGACGCAGCTGAAATCCTTGTTGCAGCTGGACTGATCAATCGCCCGCTTACGTCCCAGTTCGGTCTCTTTCGGCACGATGGACACACAGTTCGACTGCACCCCGCAGTCGCCGCACCCTTCGCAGACATCCGTATTGATAAAGACCCGCTTGTCCGGGTCCGGGAACAGCCCGCGTTTGCGCCGTCTGCGTTTTTCGGCAGCACAGGTCTGGATATACACTATCGCACTGACACCGGGGGTCTTTGCAAAGTTCTCCTGAACAGTTTGCAAATATGCCCGCTCGTGTATCTCCACGCCTTTTAAGGCATCAAAATCAACATCTTCCTTTTCGTCATAGACAACGGCAAGGGTTTTGACGCCCATGGCGCGCAGTTCGTTTACAATACGGGGCGCGGAAAGATCACCGTCATTGCCCTGACCACCCGTCATCGCAACCGCGTCGTTGTAAAGGATCTTGTAGGTGATGTTGGTCCCGTTGCTCAGCGCCGCGCGGATCGCCTGCACGCCGGAGTGGTTGTATGTCCCGTCTCCCAGGTTCTGGAACACATGTTCCCGCTTTGAAAACGGTGCCTCACCGATCCAGTTGGCGCCCTCGCCGCCCATATGTGTAAAGCCCGACGTTTCACGGTCCATCCAGATCGCCATGAAGTGGCACCCGATGCCGGCATAGGCACGGCTGCCCTCGGGCACCTTTGTCGACGTGTTATGCGGACAGCCCGAACAGAAGTACGGCAGACGCGCTGCGATCTCAGTAGCATTGTCTGCCCGTCGCGCCTCTTCCAGAGTGGCGAGCCCTGCCGTGACCGCCTCGTTGCTGCGCCCCTCTTCGACCAGAACTTCGCCGAGCTTCTGGGCAATATCCACCGGATCCGGGGCCCACTTGGACGAGAAAAACTCAACGCCGTCCTTACGGCCGCCATAGACCCTGCGCCCACGGCGATCGTCAAAAATGGCTTCCTTGATCTGCACTTCGATCAGTTTGCGCTTTTCCTCAACGACAACAATCAGGTCGAGCCCTTCGGCCCAGTCGTGAAACCCCTTCATGTCAAGCGGCCAGGTCTGCCCAACCTTGTAGGTGGTGATGCCAAGCCGTTCGGCGTCCGCCTCATCAATGTTCAGAAGGCTGAGCGCGTGCACCAGATCCAGCCAGTTTTTGCCTGCCGCCACAAAGCCGATCTTTGCGCCCGGCTTGCCCCAGACCCGCTTGTCCATGCGGTTGGCATGCGAAAACGCCTCCGCCGCATAGCGTTTATGATCGATAAGACGCGCCTCCTGATCGACGCGGTCGTCCACAAGGCGGATGTTCAGCCCACCCTCCGGCATATCATAGTCGGGGGTAACAAAGGACAGCCGGTTCGGATCGCCATCGACGACGGATGTAACCTCAACGGTGTCCTTCATGGTCTTGAGCCCGACCCAGACCCCGGCATAGCGCGACAGCGCATACCCGTAGAGGCCGTAATCCAGCACTTCCTGCACGCCCGCCGGGCTGACGACCGGCATATAGGCATCGACCATGGCGAATTCGGACTGGTGCAGCACGGTTGACGATTCACCGGTGTGATCGTCGCCCATGGCCATCACAACCCCACCGAACGCGGAGGAACCGGCCATATTGGCGTGCCGCATGACATCGCCCGACCGGTCGACACCCGGACCCTTGCCGTACCAGAGCCCGAAAACGCCGTCGAAACGCCCCTCGCCCCGCAGTTCCGCCTGCTGGCTGCCCCAGAGCGCGGTGGCAGCGAGATCCTCGTTCAGACCGGACTGGAAGGTAATGTCATGCTCTGTAAGCGGCCCCAGCGCGCGCTGCATCTGCATATCCACGGCACCCAGCGGCGATCCGCGGTAGCCGGTTACAAGGCCGGCAGTATTCAGCCCGGCGGCCACATCGCGCGCCTTCTGCATCAGCATCAGACGCACAAGCGCCTGGGTGCCGTTCAGAAGCACCGGGCTCTTTTCCAGATCATACCGGTCGTTGAGTGTAATTTTCTGTGTGCTCATCAGGCGCCCTCCCCGGCGTGTCCAGTGTTGCACATATTTCCCTCAATAATAGGTCACAAAAGCTGACCTGTATAGAGTGAATCCCGCAAATTTGAGCGCACGTGTCTCTCGACCCTGTATTTCCACGCCGGATAGCGCTACCAACCCGTGAACACTTTTTCGGGATACGTCATGGACTGGGACAAGCTGAGAATTTTCCACGCGGTGGCAGATGCCGGGTCTCTGACGCACGCAGGCGACAAGCTGAATCTGTCGCAATCCGCGGTCAGCCGCCAGATCCGCGGTCTTGAGGAATCGCTGAACGCCACGCTCTTTCACCGCCATGCGCGGGGCCTGATCCTGACAGAACAGGGTGAGCTGCTGTTTGATGCCACCTCCGCCATGTCGCGGCGGCTGGACACGGCATCGGCCCGCATCCGCGACAGCGAAGAAGAGGTTTTCGGCGAGCTGCGCGTGACCACGACCACCGGGTTCGGCACCCTCTGGCTGGCCCCGCGCCTGCCGAAACTCTATGAGGAATACCCCGATCTCAAGATCGACCTGATGCTGGAGGAACGGGTGCTGGATCTGCCCATGCGCGAAGCCGATGTGGCGATCCGCATGAAAGAGCCCAGCCAGGCGGACCTGATCCGCAAAAAACTGATGATGATCCGCATGTGCCTCTATGCGACCCCGGATTATCTGGACGAACATGCCGCTCCGCAGGAAATCGACGACATCGAGGACCACCGTCTGATCTGTCAGAATACCGACAGCGACCAGGTGGGCGCCGGTCGCAGCCTGGTGCAGCACCTGATGACCTATGATCTGCGCTCGCTGCTGACGGTGAACAACTATTTCGGCGTGCTGCAGGGTGTGCTGCATAATCTCGGCATCGGCGTGCTGCCGGATTACGTGACCCAGGATTTCCCGGACCTTGTTCAGGTACTGCCTGACCTTGAGTCGGCCGATGTGCCTGTTTTTCTGGCGTATCCGGAGGAATTGCGGCATTCACAGCGGGTCGCGGTCTTCAAGGATTTCGTTCAGGACGAAATCATCAGCTACCGTAAACAGCTGAGAGAAAAACAAAAAACTGACTGAATGGTCAGCTATGCAGAATCCGCATACCAGACATGATGCCGCATATGCATAATCTGCCTTGATCGGTGGCAGATCGCATCCTATTTCAGCACTCGAAGGAGGCGGAACGCTGTTCTGCCCTTCATACCTCCCTGTTGGACTTGGCCGAGCTTCATGCTC
Source organism: Roseobacter sp. S87 (assembly GCF_055693285.1). The sequence continues at coordinate 927,616 of NZ_JBVFTR010000004.1, read as the reverse complement.
GGCCTTTTTTTTGCGGCCGCCCTGCAACAACAGGTGGCAGTCTGCGCACGCCCTGACCGTCATACTTGCAATAGACCGCGGATGCGTCAGTCTGGCTGCGCTGATCAACCGGGGGCTTCAGATGAGTGTTCGATTCGTATGGGTGTGGGCTGTGAGCCTGGTACTGGCAGTGCTGTCCGGCCCCGGGATGGCACAGACCCTGAGCACAGGCGGCTCCGAAGCCCCTGCGGCGGTTGAAGTCCCGGAGGATCTGACCCCGGAACTCGTGCGTGACCTTGTGGCCGGCCTGACCGACGCACAGATCCGCCAGCTGCTGCTGGAACGCCTGGACGCTGTGGCAGAGGCCCAGCAGGCGGCAGCAGAAGAAGCGTCGGAAGCCGGTGCGAACCTCTTTTATCATGCCACAACCGGCGCGGTGCAGGAGATCATCATCTCTGTGAAAAAGCTGCCGGTGCTCTTTGAACGACAGCCACAGGCCTTTGCGCAGTTCTTTGAAACCTTCGGCGGCAGCGGCATCCTGCAGATGCTGGGCTTTTTCGCGATCATTCTGGCAGCAGGCTTTGCTGCGGAATTTGTGGTCAACCGCCTGACCCGCCGCTGGCATCTGACCACTGCGGACGGCGACACCGAAGCCCCCCGCCGTGCGGTCACAACGCTTGCCAAAAAGCTGTGCCGCGACCTTCTTGGGGTCTTCGTCTTTGTTGCCGTGGCGCGCACGGTTGCCTTTTCTGTGCTGCCCCCTGCAATGCTGCCCTATGGCGGCATTATCCTCTTCAATCTGGTCGCCCTGCCCCGTATCGCTGTAGCACTGGCCGGGTTCCTTCTGTCGCCCCGGCAGCCCGAATACCGCTTTGTGAACACCGATGACCGGACGGCCCGCTTCCTCAGCCGCCATATCCTCGGGTTCTCTCTGCTGGTGGGCTTCATGCTCGCCATTCTTGAATTCAACGCCATCAACGGGCTCGAAGCCGGTGCCACACGGCTGGGCTTCTGGCTAAACCTCGCGGTGCATCTCTATATCGTCTGGATGGCCTGGCAGGCCCGCAACGGTCTTGTGGAGATGATGCGCGGCGCTGATGACGACGTAAGCGCAGTCGAGGAGCGCGTCTCGCGCGCCTATCCCTGGTTTGCCATCGCCGTGTCTGTTGGCACCTGGTGGCTGGTAAACATCCTGGTCAGTTACCAGGCCTGGGAACTGCTCGGCTCAGCCCCGCATTTCAAAAGCATGGCCCTGCTGCTGCTGGCCCCGGCCATGGACACGGCCGTGCGCGGGATCGTCAAACACCTGATGCCGGAGATGTCCGGCGAAGGTGTCATTGCGGAACGCGCGCATATTGCGGCTGAACGGTCGTGGGTGCGGATCGGGCGCGTGATCGTCTTCGGTCTGGTGATCATCCAGATCGCCAACTTCTGGGGCATGTCACCTGTACGCATTGCCACCGGAGCCGTGGGAGAACAGTTCGCGGCCAGCATCATCGAATTCCTGATCGTGGTCGCCACAGGTTATCTCGCCTGGGAAGTCGTCTCACTGGTCGTGAACCGTCAGCTGGCCGCCGAGATGACCGCATCCGGTGCAGTGCCCGATGAGGAAGCCATCGGCGGTGACGGCGGTGGCGCGGGCGGGTCGCGCCTGTCCACCGTTCTGCCGCTCATCCTGCTGGCGGCCCATACGGCGATTGCTGTGCTTTTTTCGCTTATCGCGCTCAGCGCGCTGGGGATCGACACAACGCCGCTTCTGGCCGGTGCCGGGATCGCCGGTCTGGCCATCGGTTTCGGTGCCCAGAAACTCGTCACGGATGTTGTTTCGGGCATCTTCTTTCTGGTCGACGACGCCTTCCGCGTCGGCGAATATGTTGAAGTGGGCGACACCAAGGGAACGGTCGAGAAAATTTCTGTCCGTTCCATGCAGCTGCGCCATCACCGCGGCCTGGTGCATACCCTGCCCTATGGTGAGATTCCCAAGATCACCAATTACAGCCGCGACTGGGTGATCATGAAACTCAAGTTCACCGTGCCGTTCGACACCGATCCGGAAAAAGTGCGCAAGCTCTTCAAGAAAATCGGTCAGGAGGTCCAGGCCATGGATCTGTACAAGGACGACATGCTGCAGCCGTTCAAATCGCAGGGCGTGTTTGACTTTGACGACGTGGGCATGGTGATCCGCGGGAAATTCATGGCCCGCCCCGGGTCGCAGTTCATGATGCGCAAGGAAATCTACAACCGGGTGAAAGCCGTCTTTGACGCCAATGGCATTGAATTTGCCCGCCGCGAGGTGCGCGTGAATGTAAATGCGGACGAGGATGCTGTGGACACTGACCAGGTCGCCGGGGCAGCCGCCTCAGGGGCGGTCCAGGCCGGTCTCGCCGGGCAGCAGGGCGGCGCGGGTGGCGATACGCGCTGACCGGTATCACAATCGCCCCTTCCCTGTGTGCCGCAGCCCATGTAAGAGGTGCGCATCATCTGCCAGCCCGGGGGAATTCGGCACATGCAAAAGCCAGCAATCACACCTGACCTGATCGCAAGCCACGGGCTCAGCGAAGAAGAATACAACCGCATTCTCGAAATCGTCGGGCGCGAACCGACGTTCACGGAACTCGGCATCTTTTCGGCCATGTGGAACGAGCACTGCTCGTACAAATCCTCCAAAAAATGGCTGCGCACACTTCCCACCGAAGGCCCGCAGGTGATCTGTGGCCCCGGTGAGAATGCAGGCGTCGTGGACATCGGCGACGGACAGGCCGTTGTCTTCAAGATGGAGAGCCACAACCACCCCAGCTATATCGAACCCTACCAGGGCGCGGCGACGGGCGTAGGCGGCATCCTGCGGGACGTGTTCACCATGGGCGCGCGCCCCATTGCCGCAATGAACTCGCTCAGTTTCGGTGAACCATCGCACCCCAAAACGCGCCAGCTGGTGAATGGCGTGGTCGAGGGCGTCGGCGGATACGGCAACTGCTTTGGCGTGCCGACCGTGGGCGGCGAGGTCCGGTTTGATCCGGCCTACAACGGCAACTGCCTCGTGAACGCTTTTGCCGCAGGTCTCGCCGATGCAGACAGCATCTTTTATTCGGCAGCCTCCGGCGTCGGCATGCCCGTGGTGTATCTCGGTGCAAAAACCGGCCGCGACGGTGTTGGCGGGGCGACAATGGCGTCGGCGGAATTTGACGACACAATCGAAGAAAAACGCCCCACTGTGCAGGTCGGCGACCCCTTCACCGAAAAGCGCCTGATGGAAGCCACGCTGGAGCTGATGAAAACAGGCGCGGTGATCTCGATCCAGGACATGGGGGCTGCTGGCCTGACCTGTTCTGCGGTTGAAATGGGCGACAAAGGCGGCCTTGGTGTGCGGCTGGACCTTGAAAACGTGCCTGTGCGCGAAGACGCCATGACCGCCTACGAGATGATGCTGTCCGAGAGCCAGGAACGTATGCTGATGGTGCTGCGCCCAGAGCTTGAGGCCGAGGCAAAGGCCGTGTTCGACAAATGGGACCTGGATTTTGCCATCGTCGGCGAGACCATCGCCGAAGACCGCTTTCTGATTATGCTCAACGGTGAGGTCAAAGCCGATCTGCCGCTGTCACGGCTGGCGTCCTCCGCACCGGAATACGACCGCCCCTGGCTGGAGCCGTCACCGCCGCTTGATCTCGGCACCGTCGCAGGCATCGATCCGATTGAGGGGTTGCGCAAACTCATTTCCAGCCCGAACTATGGCTCCCGCGCCTGGGTTTACGAGCAGTATGACACCACCGTCATGGCAGATACCGTGCGTGTTCCGGGCCTGGGCGCCGGCATTGTGCGCGTGCACGGGACGGACAAGGCACTGGCCTTCACCTCTGATGTCACGCCCCGCTATGTGCGTGCCAACCCCGTCGAGGGCGGCAAGCAGGCCGTCGCCGAAGCCTACCGGAACCTGTGCGCTGTCGGCGCGAAACCGCTGGCAACAACAGATAACATGAACTTCGGCAACCCCGAAAAGCCTGAAATCATGGGACAGTTTGTGGGCGCCATCAAAGGTATCGGTGAGGCTGTTGCGGCCCTTGATATGCCGATCGTGTCCGGCAACGTGTCGCTCTATAATGAAACGGACGGCAAGGCGATCCTGCCTACACCGACCATCGGCGCGGTTGGCCTGATCACCCACACCGATGACATCATCGGGTTCGACGTGCGCGACGGGTATGTGGCGCTGCTGCTGGGCGAAACTGTCGGGCACATGGGGCAATCGGCCCTGCTGGCCGAAGCCTACGGGCGCAACGACGGTGAAGCACCGCCCGTTGATCTGCAGCAGGAAGCTGCACATGGACAGTTCATCCGCGACAATCATGCGCTGATCAGCGCCTGCACCGACCTTTCAGACGGTGGGCTCGCACTGGCCGCGTTTGAAATGGCAGATACAGCCGGCATCGGTGTGGTGCTGAGTGACGGCGACACGCCGACGCTCTTTGGTGAGGATCAGGCCCGCTATCTGATTGCCTGCACAGCGGAGCAGAGCGCTGCTCTGAGGCAAGCCGCCGAAGCCGCCGGGCTGTCGATCAGCGAGGTCGGTCACTTTGGTGGGGACAGTGTTCAGTTCGGCAATGCTAAAGCGCCGCTGGCCTTCCTGTCGGACATTCACCGCAGCAGTTTTGCGGACGCCGTTGCCTGACACCGGCGGTCGGGCGCACCTGCAGGTGTGCTGATGGTTATGCGTCGGGCGCGCCGATCATCTGCATCAGGCGCGCCTTTTCGCCCACATCATCGGGTTGCGAAATGGCGACGGCCAGCGCCTCAAGCGACGCGATGGAATGGCCCGCGCGGAAACTGTCCACAAAGGGAAGCATTGCCGCGATGCCGCGCGCTTTCGGAGCGAACCCTTCCCAGCGCAGCAGCGGGTTCAGCCAGATAAGACGCCGCGCCGAAAGCTGCAGCCGCTCCATCTGACGGGCCAGGTGATCCGGGTCATCCCGGTCCAGACCGTCAGTAATCACAAGGACCACAGCACCCTGCCCCATGACCCGGCGCGACCAGTCGCGGTTAAAAGCCTCAAGGCAGTCGCCGATGCGCGTCCCGCCCTCCCAGTCCTGCGCCTCGGCCCCCGCTGCCGCCAGGGCCGCATCCACGTCACGCTGGTGCAGATGCCGGGTGATATTGGTCAGCCGCGTGCCGAAGGTGAAGGCATGCACGCGCGCCCAGCCCGCGCCGCGGGCGTTGGACACGGCATGCAGAAAATGCAGAACCACGCGGCTGTACTGACTCATGGAACCGGAAATATCGCACAGCACCACGAGGTTGGGCCACCGGGGTCGCTGGCGGCGCAGCGCAATCTTATGCAGATCGCCCGCCTGCCGCATCGCCTGACGCATGGTACGTGCCGGATCGACCCGGCCCCGCAGGCTGCTCTGCATTCTGCGCGACAGGATCGGCTTTACCGGCAGGGTGAGCCGGGACAGCATGCGTTTGGCCTCGGCCATTTCCGCTGTGCTCATCTGTTCGAAATCCAGGCTTCGCAGCCGCTCCTCGGAAGACATGGTCTGGCTGGCATCCACCTCAATGCGGATTTCATCCTCGGGTGTCTCGGGCTGCTCAGGCAGCTCCGGTGCCTCTGCCCCGTCCAGCAGCGCCTCTGCCGCCCGTTTTTCAGCCGCCTGTGCGCCCCGTTCCTCCTGCACACCGCGCACCGCCGGGATCATGAGGGACATCATATGTTCAAGGTATCGCGGGTCGCGCCAGTAGAGGCGGAAAATCTGCGCAAAGGCGCGGCGATGCTCAGGCCGGCTCACAAAACAGGCGTGCAGCGTCCAGTAGAAGTCCCGTTTGTCAGTGAACCCGGCCGCCTCCACCGCGCGGATCGCATCGATCACCCGCCCGGTTCCGACAGGCAGCCCGGCCCGTCGCAGCGCCCGTGCAAAATGGGTGATATTGCCCGCCAGTTTCGGGTTTTCGGGCAGCTCAAGGGGGATATATTCAGGCATCAGCCGTTGCAGGGGCTCTGCCCCGACCGCCCCTCAGCCTGTCCGTTGGACAGGCTGCCGCCTGCGCGGACCGGGTCGCTCCCCCCGGGATATTTCGGGCCAGAAGAAACCTCACGCGGGCTCCAGAGAGGCGCGCACCTCGTCCAGGATGCGTTTCGCAGCCGACCCCTGAAGTTTCTGGATATCGTCCTGGTATTTCAGGATCGCGCCAAGGGTATCGGCAATAACCTCCGGGCTGAGGTTTATCACATCCAGCGCCAGCAGACATTTCGCCCAGTCGATGGTTTCCGCCACGCCAGGCTTTTTAAACAGATCCTCGGTCCGGAGTGCCTGGACAAAGGCGACCACCTCGCGGCTGAGCGATTCTGCCGCTTCGGGCGCGCGGGCGGTCAGGATGTCCATCTCCCGGTCAAAATCCGGGTAATCGACCCAGTGATAAAGGCAACGCCGCTTGAGCGCATCATGCACCTCGCGCGTCCGGTTGGAGGTGAGAATCACCACGGGCGGCTCGGGCGCGACGATGGTGCCCAGCTCCGGAATTGTGACCTGAAAATCGCTCAGCGCCTCCAGCAGGAACGCTTCAAAGGGTTCATCGGTGCGGTCAAGCTCGTCGATCAGCAATACCGGTGCACCGTTTGCATCCGGCCGCATGGCCTGCAGCAACGGGCGTTCGATCAGATATTCGTCGCTGAATAACTCCGCCTGCAGGCCCGACCGGCTGCTGTCGCCTGCGGCCTCAGCGGTCCGGATCGCCACCATCTGTGCAGGGAAGTTCCACTCGTAAACCGCACTCGACGCATCAAGGCCCTCATAGCACTGCAGACGGATCAGGCGCCTGCCCATGGATGCCGCAAGTGCCCGCGCGATCTCGGTTTTCCCGACGCCGGCCTCGCCCTCGAGAAAGAGCGGACGCCCCAGCTTCAGCGAGAGAAACACCACGGTGCCGAGCGCCCGGTCACAGACATAGCCTTCAGTCGCGAGCATCGCCTGCACCGCGTCAATTGTATCCGGCTGACCCATACTGCCTCCCCTGCCTTCACCGCTAAGGTGCACTGTGAACCCGGCGCGTCAAGCGTGCATCTGCCCCGGCACCGCAACCGGCACGGCGCTTTGTGTCGCTTTTGCTGGGCAAGCCTGCCCCGGCACTGTATGTTTCGCACGGCTTTTCGCCGCTGTTCGTCGACGCCCGGGCAACAATACCTCATTTTGTGGGATATTGTTTCCAAAGGGCCGGACAGCAGGGGACAGCCCGCCTTGCAAGGCGCGTCGCAGGCCATCAGGACGTCAGGGGGATGTCAGACATGCCGGACACGGCGATAGAATTCGGGCCGTCCCTGCAGGGGCTGAGCAGGTCAGACTGGATCACCGAGGTTGCGGGCCTTGTGGAGCCCTATGGCTATCTGGCGCGTCTCGGAAAACGCCATCTTGCGACCTTTGTTGAAGACAGCACCACACTGCTGGTCACCTTCGAGACGCTGCAGGGCATTGCGGCACTCTCGGAGCATGCCCGGCCGCTGGGCTGGAAAATGGTGCGCGAGCACCGCTGGTCCCATATGGCGCTGATCAGTGACAGCGACACGTGGTTCCGCGATCCGGCGGTCTACGCATGGTTCGACCGGCTCGTGGACGAAGGCTTTTTTGACGAATTTGACCGGGTGCTGTTTTACGGCGCAGGCCCCTGTGGCTATGCTGCCGCAGCCTTCTCGGTCAGCACACCGGGCGCGCGCGTGCTTGCCATCCAGCCGCAGGCGACCCTCGATCCGGACATCGCAGGATGGGACACGCGCTTTGCCCATATGCGCCGGACCGATTTCCGCCAGCGCTATGGTTATGCCCCGGATATGCTGGAAGCCGCCGGCGAGGCCTTTGTGCTCTGTGACCCCGGGGTAACAGAGGACGCCATGCATGCCGCCCTCTTCCGAAGCCCCAATGTGACGCATCTGCGGCTGCCCAATATGGGCGCAAGCCTGCAGACCGACCTGCTGCAGATGCACGTGCTCCCGGACCTCATCGAGGCTGCGGGCAAGGGCCTGCTGACACCGGCCCTGTTTGCACGGCTGATGCGCGCGCGGCGCGAACACATCCCCTATCTGCGCCGCCTGCTCGCGCGGCTCGACCGCGACGACCGCACCGGGCTCGCGAAAACGCTGTGCGAAACCGTCAGCGCACGCATGAATGCCCCCCGTTTTGCCGCCCGTCTCCAGCAGCTCAGAGCAGCCGACGCCGACTGATACTGGCGCTGCCGCCGCACCTGTGCTAGCGCAGCCTTATGACCACAACGCTCACCATCCGCCGCCCCGACGACTGGCACCTGCACCTGCGCGACGGCGCAATGCTGCAGGCCGTTCTGCCCGAAACTGCCCGCCATTTCGGACGCGCCATCATCATGCCGAACCTCGTGCCACCGGTGGTCACCTCGGCTCAGGCCGCGGCCTACCGTGACCGTATTCTGGCAGCCCTTCCCGAAGGTGCCGCATTCACCCCGCTGATGACGCTGTACCTGACCGAAGACACCGACCCGGCCGATGTCGCTGCCGCCCACGCCTCCGGCCTCGTCAAAGCCGTCAAACTCTATCCCGCAGGGGCGACAACAAACTCGGCAAGCGGTGTCGCTGATTTCAATAACGTACGGGCAACGCTGGAGAAAATGGCGGATATCGGTCTGCCGCTCTGCGTACACGGCGAAGTCACCGACAGCGACGTGGATATCTTTGACCGCGAGGCTGTTTTTATCGACCGGGTGCTGGATCCGATCCGCCGCGCGACGCCGGAGCTGCGCGTGGTGATGGAGCACATCACAACCGCGGATGCGGTCGGCTACGCCCGCTCACAGGGCGACACTCTGGGGGCTACGATCACGACGCACCACCTGGTGATCAACCGCAACCACATCCTCGCCGGTGGGATCAAACCGCACTACTACTGCCTGCCCGTGGCCAAACGCGAACAGCACCGCCTGGCCCTGCGCGACGCGGCAACTTCCGGCGAAACACGGTTCTTCTTGGGCACCGATTCCGCGCCGCACACGGACGCCAACAAACTGCTGCCCTGCGGCTGCGCGGGCTGCTTCACAGCCACCAATACCATGTCCATCCTGGCGCAGGTGTTCGAGGAAGACGGCGCACTGGACAGGCTCGAAGGCTTCACCTCGCTGAACGGCCCGGCCTTCTACGGGCTGCCGGTCAACGACGGCCACATCACGCTCGAAAAGTCGGCCCCCGAATATCCCGCTCAGATCGATACCGGCGACGGCCCTGTCACGGTCTTCGATCCGGGCTTCCCGCTGACCTGGCGCGTCGCCTGATTTCTTCTGGCCCTAAATATCCCCGCCGGAGGCATCCGACCTCCGCCAACCTGCAAGGACCCCGCCGATGATCCCCACCAGCTACCCGGACGCCTCCGAGATTGCCCGCCTGACCGCGCGGATGCTGCTGGAAATCCGCGCCGTGCACTTCAACACGGACGAGCCCTTCACCCTCGCCTCCGGATTGCCCAGCCCCACCTATATCGACTGCCGCAAACTCATCAGCCATCCCCGCATCCGCAGCACGCTGATGGACTTTCTGACCGTCACAGTCATGCGCAACGCAGGGTTCGAGGCTTTTGACAACATTGCCGGCGGGGAGACCGCTGGCATCCCCTTTGCAGCCCTGGTCGCTGAACGGATGGCGCTGCCGATGACCTATGTGCGCAAAAAGCCCAAAGGCTACGGGCGCAACGCGCGGATCGAAGGCGATATGACCGAAGGCCAGCGCGTGCTGCTGGTCGAAGACCTGACCACCGACGGCGGCTCAAAACTGTCTTTTGTGGATGCGATTCGGGAAACCGGCGCCACCTGCGGCCACACAGCGGTGATTTTCTACTACGACATCTTCCCCGAAACCGAAAAGACCCTTGGGGATCACGGGGTTGAGCTGCACAGCCTGTGCACATGGTGGGATGTTCTGGCCGAAGCGCGCACCCAGAAGGCTTTTTCAGAGGCCACGCTGACAGAAGTCGAAGCCTTCCTGAACGCCCCCCGTGCCTGGCAGGACGCCAGAAAAAACTCCTGAGCTGCACCCACGATCTGGAGTGCTGCGTGCAATCTGCCACAATATGATGTATGCTGTGGACTACGACGGCTTTTCCACAGGTTATACATTCTTATCCCGATTGCACTGGCGCGCGCGGGTCGGATAGAACCTGAGGCCTGGGACAGGGTGAGGCACAGATGAACGAAGTTTCGGCAATCAATCCGACAGGTGTGGACGTACAGTCCCCCGAAACAATGCCGCATTCGATCGAGGCCGAACAGCAGCTGCTGGGCGCGATCCTGACCAACAACGACATCTACGACCGTGTGGCCTCGGTGATCGGGGCCAAACACTTCTACGATCCCGTACACGCGCGCATTTTCGACATCGCCGCCGCCCGGATCGCCAAAAACAACCTCGCCTCGCCGGTGACCCTAAAGGCCTTCATGGAAGACGACGAGGGCCTGAAAGAGCTGGGCGGTCCGGCCTATCTGGCGCGTCTGGCCGGTGCAGCAGTCTCCGCCTTTGCCGTGCGGGATTATGCCCAGATGATCTATGATCTGGCAGTGCGCCGTGATCTGATCGGTCTGGGGCGCGAAATCTCCGAAAAGGCCGCGCGTATCGACGTCGCCTCCGAGCCGCGTGAACAGATCGTGGCGGCCGAACAGGCGCTCTATTCGCTGGCCGAACAGGGCCAGGTTGAAAGCGGATTTCAGAGCTTTCTCAGCGCGGTAACAGACGCTGTTAATGTGGCAAACGCCGCCTACCAGCGCGAAGGCGGCCTTGCCGGTGTCTCCACCGGACTGATCGACATGGACAAAAAGCTGGGCGGTCTGCACCGCTCGGACCTGCTGATCCTGGCCGGTCGTCCGTCGATGGGCAAAACCTCACTGGCCACCAATATCGCGTTCAACGTTGCCAAAGCCTACCGCAAAGGCGTGGGCCCGGATGGCGTAGAGGGCGCCGTCGAAGGCGGCGTTGTAGGCTTTTATTCTCTTGAGATGAGCGCCGAGCAGCTCGCCGCGCGGATTCTGTCAGAAGCATCAGAAGTGCCATCCGAACAGATCCGTCGCGGCGATATGACCGAAGAGGAATTCCGCCGGTTCGTCGAAGCCGCCAAAGCGCTGGAGGCCTGCCCGCTCTTTATAGACGACACGCCCGCCCTGCCCATCTCGCAGCTCGCGGCCCGGGCGCGGCGCCTGAAACGGACCCACGGGCTTGATGTGCTGATCGTGGACTATCTGCAGCTGGTCCGCGGCACCGGGCGCTCGGAGAACCGCGTGAACGAGATCTCCGAGATCACGATGGGGCTCAAGGCCATCGCCAAAGAGCTCGACATTCCGGTCATCGCCCTGTCTCAGCTGTCCCGTCAGGTGGAAAATCGCGAAGACAAACGGCCTCAGCTGAGCGATCTGCGCGAATCCGGCTCCATTGAGCAGGACGCCGACGTCGTGATGTTCGTGTTCCGCGAGGAATACTATGTGGAGCGCGAAAAACCCTCCGATGACAATCTGGAGGAAATGGCCAAGTGGCAGGAGCGCATGGAGCGCCTGCATGGCCGCGCCGAGGTGGTGATCGGCAAGCAGCGTCACGGTCCCATCGGCACGGTTGATCTGAGCTTTGAAGGCCGGTTCACACGCTTCGGCAATCTCATTCAGCCCTGGCAGCAGGGTGGCGATCAGGAATTCTGATCGCCCGGCGTGCCTGTCAGACCACCCGCCAGCGCGTCGCTGTATTGGCCTGCCAGCCCGCCTCGTGCAGCAGCGGTGTATCGCTCGGGCGCTGCGGATAGCCCAGACACAGATAGCCGGTCAGCGACCAGGTGCCCGGCACCTCCAGAATATCAGCGACCGTTCCCGGATCGAGGATCGACACCCAGCCCACGCCAATGTTTTCGGCCCGCGCAGCCGGCCACAGGGTGTGGATGGCCATGACGGTCGAATATGACAGCGTCTCTGGCATCGTCTGCCGCCCCAGCCCGCGTCCCTCGGACACTGTGGTATCCGTGAACACCGCCAGATGCACCGGCGCCTCCCGCAATCCGGCAAGTTTCAGCGCCAGATAATCCGCACGCGCCTGCCCGCCATAGTTCTCCGCGGCCTCTGCATTGCAGGCCTCAAAGCTTTCAATCACCGATGCGCGTATTGCGGGGCTGTCCACCTGCAGCACCCGCCAGGGGCGCGCATTACCGACCGAGGGCGCACAGTCCATACGCTGCCGCAGCCGTGCCAGCACGTCCGGGTCAAGCGGGTCACGCCGGAAATGACGCACATCGCGGCGCCATTTCAGCACCTCGTCCAGTATGTCCCTGTGATCCTGCGTCAGCTCCATAGCTTCCTTTTACACGTCTGCGCGGCGGCGAACAGACCCGCGATGCACAGCACCATACCGCTGCTGATACGCGGATGTGACTGGACATGAGCAGTGGATTACGGCGCAATGGCCTCATGCGCCGGATGATGTTTCTGTTGGTTCTGTTCGTGTTCTCTGCGCCGTCTGTGCGGGCAGCGGATGTGGAGGTGGACCTCGAACTGGTGCTTGCCGTGGATGTGTCCCGCTCAATGTCCATCGAGGAACTGGCGATCCAGCGCCGCGGTTATGCCGAAGCGCTGACCAGCCCCCAGGTCGTGGCCGCAATCACCGGCGGCATGCTGGGCCGCGTCGCGGTGACCTATGTGGAATGGGCGGGCGAATACAGCCAGCAGGTACTGGTGCCCTGGCGGCTGCTGTCCGATGAGGCCGACGCCGCTGCGATGGCCGACGAAATCCGCTCGGCCACCACCCTGGCCTGCGGCGCACCTCGATCTCCGGTCTGATGCTCTTTGCGGCTGACATCTTTGAAGATAACGGCTTTAACGGGCTGCGCCGGGTGATCGACATCTCAGGCGACGGCCCCAACAACCAGGGGCGACCGGTCCTGCGGGCGCGCGACGCGGTCCTGGCGCGCGGCATTACGATCAACGGCCTGCCCCTGATGACCTCCGATGCGCTGAGTTCGCTCTGGGGACTGCCGGACCTTGATCTGTACTACACCGACTGCGTCATCGGCGGGCCCGGGGCTTTTGTGATCCCCGTGCACGGCTGGTCACAGTTTGCCGATGCAGTACGGCGCAAGATGGTGCTGGAGATTGCCGCCGGGCCGGTGGCGCTGCAGCCCCTGCCGGTTTCCGGACGTCCGGCCTATGATTGTCTGATCGGCGAAAAAATGTGGGAAGAAAACCGCCCCTTCCTGATCATTCCCTGAAAACGCGGGCCACTTTTGGCAGGCCGCGCGTCCCGGGACTTGACCTCGCCGGTCATCCTGTCATGAACGCCTCATGAGCACGGCAACACTCTCCATTGACCTTGGCGCCCTGACCGGCAACTGGCGCGATCTGGATGCCCGCACGGACTGCGAAACCGCAGCCGTGGTCAAAGCTGACGGCTATGGTCTGGACGCCGGCCGCGTGGCAACTGCGCTGGCCGGTGCGGGCGCGCGCCGCTTCTTTGTGGCCGTGGCGGAGGAAGGTGCAGCCCTGCGCGCAACCTTAGGCGAAGGCCCCTCGATCAGCGTCTTTTCCGGCCATATGGCGGGCGACACGGACCTGATTGCAGGCGCGCAGCTCACACCGATGCTGAACTCCGTCGATCAGATGCTGCGCCATGTGGAAAGCCTGCCAGGCCATCCGTTCGGGCTGCAGCTCGACACCGGCATGAACCGTCTGGGCATGGAGGCCACTGAGTGGGACGCAGTGCGTGACATCGCGCTCGGCCAGAACCCCACCCTGATCATGTCGCATCTCGCCTGCGCGGATGAACCGGACCACGACATGAACGCGCGTCAGCTCCAGCGCTTCCGCGACATGACCGACGGTCTGGACGTGCCCCGCTCGCTGGCAGCAACCGGCGGCATTCTGCTGGGGCCGGAGTATCATTTCGACCTGACCCGCCCCGGCGTGGGTCTTTATGGCGGTCTGCCCTTTGTCGATGCGCGCCCGGTGGTGACGCTGGACGTGCCTGTTATTCAGGTGCGCGATGTCTCGCCCGGTGAGACCGTGGGCTACGGCAATGCCTGGATGGCCGGCCAGCCCTCGCGGATTGCCACCATCTCGGCAGGCTACGCCGATGGCCTTATCCGCGCGATGGGTCCCAAAGCGCGCCTGCATGCGGGCGAAACGGCCGTCCCTGTCGCGGGGCGTGTGTCCATGGATCTGATCTGCGTGGACGTCACCGGCCTGCCGGAAGATCCCGAAACGCTGCAGCTGATCGGCCCGCATCAGTCGGTCGACACCGTCGCCGGCTTTGCCGACACCATTGGCTACGAAATACTGACATCACTGGGCGCGCGCTACAGCCGCGTGTACCACCCATGAAGCCCCTCGCCCTCCTCGGCCTTACCGTCCTCGGGATGCTGGCTGCGATCGGACGCATTGCGCTCTTTGCCGGCCGTTCGGTGAGCCACCTTGTCCGCCCGCCCTTTTATGGCCGGGAATTCATGGCTGCCCTGCTCAACATTGGCTGGCTGTCGCTGCCGGTTGTGGGCCTGACGGCTGTGTTCACAGGCGGCGCGCTGGCACTGCAGATCTACGCGGGCGGCTCACGGTTCAATGCCGAAGCCGTTGTGCCCCAGATCGTGGCGGTCGGCATGGTGCGCGAACTGGGCCCGGTGCTTGTGGGCCTGATGATCGCCGCACGCGTGACCTCCTCTATCGCGGCCGAGATCGCCACGATGAAGGTGACCGAACAGATCGACGCGCTGGTCACACTGTCCACCCATCCGATGAAATACCTGACCGTGCCCCGCGTGCTGGCCGCCACCCTCGTGGTGCCGCTGCTGGTGGGCGTAGGTGATATCATCGGCATTTTCGGCGGATATGCTGTCGCCACAGGTACGCTGGGCTTTAACCCCGCCGCCTATATCCGCAACACCGTCAACTTCCTCGAACCGCTGGATGTGATCTCGTCCCTGACCAAAGGGGCGGTCTTCGGGTTCGCCGCCGCCACCATGGGCTGTTTCCACGGTATGAACTCGGGCCGCGGTGCCATGGGTGTGGGCCGGGCCACGAAATCCGCCGTTGAAGGCGCCGCCGTGCTCATTCTGGCCGCTAACTTCGTGCTGACGGGGGTCTTCTTCACGCTATGACCGACAGCATGATCAGAATGGAGAATATCCACAAATCTTTTGGCAGCAACCATGTGCTGCGCGGGCTGAACCTTGATATCGCCAAGGGGTCTTCGATGGTGATTATCGGTGGCTCCGGCACCGGCAAATCCATCGCGCTCAAATGCGTGCTGGGCCTGGTCCAGCAGGACAGCGGCACCATCACCGTGGACGGGCGCGACGCCTCCAGCGGGGATCGCGACGCCTTTCTGGCACGCTTCGGCATGCTGTTTCAGGGGGCCGCCCTCTTTGACAGCCTGCCGGTCTGGCAGAACGTCGCCTTCCGCCTGCTGCGCGGGTCCCTCAAACGCCCCAAAGAAGAAGCCCGCCAGATCGCCATCGACAAACTACGCCGCGTGGGCCTCAAGGCGGATGTCGCCGACCGGTTCCCCGCCGAACTTTCCGGCGGCATGCAGAAACGCGTAGGCCTGGCGCGCGCCATCGCCGCCGAGCCTGAGATCATCTTCTTTGATGAACCCACCACCGGCCTCGACCCGATCATGTCCGGTGTGATCAACGATCTCATCCGCGAGATCGTGGTCGAAATGGGTGCCACAGCAATGACGATCACACACGACATGACCTCTGTGCGCGCCATTGCAGATAATATCGCCATGCTGCACGACGGCGTCATCCAGTGGACCGGCCCGGTGGCCGACATGGACCAGTCCGGCAACGCCTATCTGGACCAGTTCATCCAGGGCCGCGCCGAAGGCCCCATCGAGGCCGTGCGCTGACAGCCCCCACCGGACCGGAAAGACCGTCGCGCAGCAATATCGTTGACTTTCGCCCCGTGACTGCCTTATCGCTGACGCCATGATGACCCCGTGTTTCGCATCGCAGAGCTATTATCCGCAGCTTCCATAGCTGCGGGGTTGTCATCAATTGTGTTCCGCTGCCCCTGACAGCGGTCTCAATGCAATCGACCTTGTGCCGGGTGGCAAATCTGAAGGTCGAAAAATGAACAACAACCGCAGAAATCAAACCATGTCGCTCGGCATCGTCGGGTTCGGGGCATTCGGGCAACTTGCCGCCCGCCATCTGCACCCGCACTTTGAGATCACAGCCTGTGATCCGTCCCCGGACGCGGCGGCGGAGGCGCAAAAACTCGGGGTGCGCCTGTCGTCACTGGATGCCGTATCGCAATCGGATGTGGTCCTCATTGCATCGCCGGTGTCCACATTTGAGCAGATTGTGAGCGGGATCGCAGCCTCCTGCAGACCCGGCGCGCTGATTGTCGACGTGGGCTCGGTAAAGGTCGTTCCCGCAGACATCATGCGGCGGCGGCTCCCCGATGATGTGGACATCGTCGCAACGCACCCCCTCTTCGGCCCCCAGAGTGCGGCGTCAGGGATCGGGGGGCTGAAAATTGCGGTCTGCCCCATTCGCGGGAAACGCCACGCGCGGTTGGCTGCGTTTTTACGCAAAGCCCTCGGGCTGACAGTCATCATGACGACGCCCGAGGACCACGACCGCGAGGCGGCGGTTGTCCAGGGGCTCACGCACCTGATTGCCAGAGTGCTCCTGGGCATGGGCCCGCTGCCGACGCGGATGACAACGAAAAGCTTTGATCTGCTGGCTGAGGCGATTTCCATGGTGCAGCACGATGCGCCGGAAGTTTTTGACGCAATTGAGAACACCAATCCCTACGCCAGGACCGTGCGGCGACAGTTTTTTGACCTGGCTGCAGATCTGAGCATCGAACTGGATAAACGTCCCGGGCGCCCTGAAACAGCCGGACAGATCCGCGACGGTGCCGCATGAAAGGCTCGTCGGACCCGCCCAACAGCCCCGCGGCGATGCCAGCCGTACGGCCCGGTGGCAATGTCCGCTTCGAGCCCAACCTGACCGATGCTACGGCATGAACAGACGGCGGCCTGGCGCACCTCGCAGACTATTCGGGCATCTGGTGCAATGCGGATACTTCCTTTTCAATCAGAGAAATCATTGAGGCGATGCGGGCAAATTTGCTTCTGCCACGCCGGAAGGTCAGCCAAAGATCATGATGATGTTTGATGGGTAAATTCAGTATGGAGACCTCACCGCGCCTTGCAAATGCATCGACCCCCGATCTGGGCAGTATTGCATACCCTATGCCTTCCGCGACCGGAGTGAGGATCTGCCCTATCTGGTTGACGGACGTTCGCGTTCTCAGGTGTTCCGAGCCCTGATATTCCTTTGCGAAATTCCTCCCGAGAAGCTCATCTGCATATTCATATCCGTCCGGATGGGCGACAAATCCCAGTTTGTTCAGATCGGCCAGCTCAACTGGCCGGGGTGTCATGGACTTCGGAACCACCAGGCAGAGCTCCTCGCGCATGATCATCCTGGCCTCAAGTTTCGGCTGTTGGGGCCGGGTCGCCAGGATACCCAGGTCCAACTCTCCGTGAACCAGACCACGTGTCACATCGCCCTGCGGGGCGGCCTTCAGGTGAAGCGCAAGATCAGGGGCCGTTCGCAAACGCTCCAGAAGATGTGGATAGAGCCACATCGCAAAACTGCCCGAGCAGCCGATCCTGACCTCCCCCACACCCGGGTCATCCCGCTGCATCAGTTCCCTGAGTTCACGTTCCTGCCGGCGACGCGCCAGCCCCACTTTGAAAAGAGCTTCTCCGGCAGGGGTTGGCGTGAATGATTTTCCGTCCTGCACGATCAGGGGCTTGCCGACTTGCGCCTCCAGCTTTCGCAGATGCTGCGAAACACCGGGTTGGGTCATCCCCAGCACGTCAGCCGACCTTGTGAAATGGCCAGTCTCACAGAGCGTCGTGAAAGTGTTCAGCCAGGTTGCGTTCAGCACGATGATAATAATCCATAATCAAAAACATATATAATGATAATTTCAAAAGATGTCACCGCTGATCTATCTTTCGGACAACGCAAACGAAAGGAAAAGCAATGACGCCGACACCACGCACTTTCTCTCACATTGGCCTCTCTGTACCGGATCTGGACAAGGCCGTTGCATTCTATCGGGACGTTCTGGGTTTCTACGTGATCATGGAACCGACGGAAATCACTGAAGACAACAGCGACATTGGCCGGATGTGCAGTGATGTCTTTGGTGAAGGCTGGGGTAAAATCCGCATCGCGCATCTCGCGACGGCTGACCGCATCGGGTTTGAACTGTTCGAGTTTGACGGCCATCACGCACCGGAAAACAACCTGGATTTCCGGCAGCATGGAACATTCCATTTCGCCATTCAGGATCCAAACCTCGAAGATCTTTTGGCCAGGATCGTTGCTGCGGGCGGCAAACAGCGCATGCCCGTCAGAGAATATTTTCCCGACGAGAAACCTTACCGCATGGTCTATGTCGAGGACCCGTTCGGGATCGTTTTTGAGCTGTACAGCCACAGCTATGAGCTGACCTATTCGGGAGGCGCCTACACCTAGGCCAGCCCACCCGAACCTGCAAACCGGACCTTCAACACAGAGACTGAAAGGTTCGGTTTGCCCCGCAAACCCACCTTTAACCGCCTCTCAACCTTTCGACAGCGCACGCTCTGTTACTGCACCAGAAGCCGCGCAACACCGCCGTACGCACCGACGTTTTACCGACGCAACACCGACGTTTTACCGACATCGAATTTGCCCTGTTTTGCTGGCAAAAGGGCCAAAGTCTCTACCCGGGGCCCCGGGACCGTCCGCACCGTTGCGCGGGCGGTGGGTTAACATTCCGGACATGCGCGCAGGGTCAGTAGGAGAACTCCGCATAGATACGGCTCAGATCGCCCTGCCAGTCGCCATGGTACTGGTCCAGCAACTCATCCGCGGGCACCTTGCCGCTCTCGATGCTCTCGTGCAGCGCATTCAGGAAGTGGGTCTCATCCGGCACCATGCCACCGGCGCCGGGGCGCGCCCGTGCGGCGAGGCCCGCCTGGCTGATCGCCACCGCTTCGCGCGCGATATCGTGCAGCCGGATGCCGTGTACTTCGGCCTGCAGACCATCCACAGATGCCGCCACCCGCATCAGGTCGCGCGTGCCCATATCCCAGTCTTTGACCAGGTCCCAGGCTGCGTCCAGCGCCGTCTGGTCATAGGTCAGCCCGACCCAGAACGCCGGCAGCGCACAGAGCCGCCGCCAGGGGCCGCCATCCGCGCCGCGCATCTCAATAAATTTCTTCATCCGCGCTTCGGGAAAGGCTGTGGTCAGATGATCTGCCCAGTCTGACAGGGTCGGGATTTCCCCCGGCAATGCGGGCAGTTTTCCGTCCAGGAAATCGCGGAAAGACATGCCGAGCGCATCGACATATTTGCCGTCGCGATAGACAAAATACATAGGCACATCAAGGGCGTAGTCCACCCAACGCTCAAAGCCGAACCCGTCCTCAAAAACAAAGGGCAGCATGCCGGTGCGGGAGGCATCAAGGTTGCGCCAGGCCACGCTGCGCCAGGATTTGTGGCCGTTCGGTTTGCCCTCAAAGAATGGCGAGTTGGCAAAGAGCGCTGTGGCCACCGGCTGCAGCGCCAGGGCCACGCGCATCTTTCTGACCATATCCGCCTCGGAGCCAAAATCGAGGTTAACCTGAACCGTGCAGGTCCGGCGCATCATGACCCGCCCCATGGTGCCGACGCGGGTCATATAATCATTCATCAGTTTGTAGCGCCCCTTGGGCATCAGATCCATGTCCTCATGGGTCCAGTGGGGTGCAGCCCCGAGCCCAATAAAGCCAGCGCCGATCCGGTCGGCCACATCCTGCACTTCGCGCAGGTGGGTGTTCACCTCGTCACAGGTCTCATGGATGGTTTCCAGCGGCGCCCCGCTCAGTTCCAGCTGCCCGCCAGGCTCCAGGCTGATGTTGGCGCCGTCCTTTTCCAGCCCGATCAGGTGCCCGCCCTCACTGACCGGCGACCAGCCGTGGCTGTCGCGCAGCCCTTCCAGCATCACACGGATGGAGCGCTCACCGTCATAGGGGAGCGGCTTCAGCGTGTCGCGGCAATACCCGAATTTCTCGTGCTCGGTCCCGATGCGCCAGTCTTCGCGTGGCTTGCAGCCATCTTCGAGATACTGCGCCAGCTGATCAAAAGAGGTGATGGGGCCACCGCCGGACTGGGGAATTGACATGAGGGAGTTTCCGTTTTGCTGAGCAGTTCTGGTCCGGAATGGATGGTCCCATTTCAGCAGGGTGTCAATGCACCGGGCCCTGTGCGGAAATCGCGACATCGCGCTGCCAGATCACGATCTGTTCATCGGTGGGGTTCTCCAGCGCGCGCAGCATGACCGCCGTGCGCAGGCCTGGCAGCGTGGCAAAAGCGTCAAAAAGGGTATCGGCCCCTTCGGCATTCACCGGGATCATCAGAGCGGGCTGGCCAGGTTGATCCAGCCGCCAGTGGGCCGGGTAAACTGTCCCGTCCAGCGTCAGCCGCCGCATTTCCCGCAGTGCGATTGTGCCGCCGGTCAGCGGCCCGAAGTAGGTCACCTGACCCTCGTCCACATCGACCGAACCGACCCCGGCGCCGGCGGTGCGGAACCGGGCGCGCTGGATCCCGATCCAGATCAGTGCTGCGCCTGCAATCACAAGCGCCACAGCCGGCAGCACCAGCAGACGGCCAGGACCGGCCAGCCACCACAGCCCCAGCAGGGCGGCGCCCGCCCCCACCAGTACTTCGCGCCAGCGCCACAATGCGTCGCGCGCTTCGGGGCGGAAAAATCCGGTCATAACCGATCCTCACTGAGCGGATGCCAGGATGCATCATTGTCGCGCCAGTCGTAGGGCGCACGTACCGGCTCAAACGTCATATCGCCGAAATCGCGGATCAGCACCAGATCCCCGTCCTGCCGGCGGAACAGCGCGCTGCCCTGTGTTTCGTATTGCTCACCGGCATCGCTTTGCGGAGCGGGCATGCGGTCATGGATGTCCTTCAGGCCTTCGGGTGCGGGGTCCGCCAGAATGCGCCGTGTTGCGGCCCGGTCCAGCGGAGCCCGCGCGCCGCTCATCAGCCGGATGCCGGAGCTGCACCCTTTTTCCGGCGCACCGGGACGGACGCGCGAAAGCCCCTCATCCCGCCCAATGATATCCGCACCACCCGTCGCAAAATAATGCCGGTTATCGAGGAAAAAGCCGCCGCCGCCCCATGTATCTCCACAGGGAAACAGCGACAGGGCCGTCCAGTAGGGCGGTTGTGACAGCGCCGAATACGCGCCTTCTGCAGGGCCTTTCCAGTGACCGTCCAACGCAAAATAGATAAAATTCGCCCCATCCGGCGACAGTGCGCAGCGACCCGGCCAGACTTTCTGTTTCAGCCACTGACCGTCCTCAAACCGGTCGGTGTCCCGGTGCCACAGGATCATGCGCCACTGCTTTGACGGCCCCTGCCGCAGGATCACAGCACGTTCGTTTTCGGTGGCGAAAAACAAGTGCAGCCGCACAACCGGTGCCGGCCCGCTCACGTCCAGTCCCCCAGCGCCGTCTGCCACAGCGTCAGCGCCGCCACCGCCGCCGTATCCGCCCGCAGGATGCGCGGGCCCAGCGACACGGCATGGGTTGCCTCTGACCGGTGCAGACGGTCACGCTCCCCCGTTGAAAACCCGCCCTCGGGCCCGATCAGCACGGCCCAGGGACCCTCCAGCCCCGGCAAACTGTGCCCGGCCCCGGCAGCTGTCTCGTCACAGAACATGATCCGCCGCGTTTTCTCCCAGTGGTCCAGCACCCTGCCCAGCTTCTGCATCTCATCCACCGGCGGCACAAAGGTGGCACCGCATTGCTCTGCCGCTTCAACCGCATGGGCCTGCAGGCGGTCCCGCTGGATCCTTCCTGAATTGGTGAACTCAGTCTGCACCGGTAACAGACGCGACACGCCCAGTTCGACGGCCTTTTCCACGATGAAATCCGTGCGCGCCTTTTTGACCGGGGCAAAGAGCAGCCACAGATCAGGCGGCATCTGCTGTGGTCTCAGCTGCTCCAGCATGTGCAGCGCACCGCCGCGTTTTCCGGCCTCCGTGACCTCCGCCAGCCACTCGCCATGTGCTCCGTCGAATACCAGCACATGCGCGCCCACGCCCAGCCGCATCACGCCAAAGAGGTAATGCGCCTGCTCCCGCGACAAAGGAAGCGTTTGCGCAGGCCCCAAAGGGTGCTCTACATAAAGCCGGATTTTTGCTGATACATCACGTTCCATGAAAGGGACCATATGCAAGAGCGCACGCCCACACCAGATGGCGCCGTCGCCGACGCGGTGAAAGATAACTGGGTGGACACCTGGGCACCTGCCGCCACCCGGCCCTGGCTGCGGCTGAGCCGTGCGGACCGGCCCATCGGCACCTGGCTGCTGCTGCTGCCCTGCTGGTGGGGCCTGACGCTGTCCATGCTGCACAACGGGCAGGCCTCTCTTTCTGATCTGTGGATCGCCGTCGGATGTGGCCTCGGGGCCTGGCTGATGCGCGGCGCGGGCTGTACCTGGAATGACATTACTGACCGCGATTTTGACGGCGCAGTGGAACGCACCCGCTCACGCCCGATCCCCGCCGGTCAGGTCACGGTGCGTGGTGCTGTGATCTGGATGTGCGCGCAGTCGCTGGCGGCCTTCGGCATCCTGCTGACGTTCAACGCGGCGGCCATTGCGCTCGGCATCCTCGCCCTGCTGCCGGTCGCGGTCTATCCCTTCGCCAAACGTTTTACCTGGTGGCCACAGGTCTTTCTGGGCCTCGCGTTCAACTGGGGCGCGCTGCTGGCCTGGACCGCTCACAGCGGCCAGCTTCAGGCCCCCGCCGTGGTGCTTTATCTGGCAGGTATCGCCTGGACGCTGTTCTACGACACGATCTATGCCCACCAGGACACAGAGGACGACGCACTCATCGGCATCAAATCCACCGCGCGGCTCTTTGGAGACCACAGCGCGACCTGGCTGCGTCGGTTTCTGATGGCAACCGTTGGTCTGATGGGGCTGGCGGTGATTTTCGCGGTTCAGCCGGCCGGAAACGTGCTTGCCCTTGTGATCGCACTGGCCGGCCCCTGGGCGATGGGCTGGCACATGACATGGCAGCTGCGTGGCTTTGATGCAGAGGATAACGCGAAGCTGCTCCGGCTTTTTCGCGTGAACCGGGATACCGGCATGATCCCGCTGGTCTTTTTTGTGGCAGCCCTGCTGGTATGATTGAAACCCGCGGCAGTGGGGCGTATCAAACAGGCAGAACCGGATCAGCCAGCTGGATTTATGCGCAACACCCGTCTTATTCTGATTTCCGCGGCCTTCGTGATCGCAGCTGCCCTGTCTCTTGTGGCGGCAAATTCCTCTGTGAAACTCGTCGAGGAAAGCTCCGAGATCGGTGTGCGCGAGGTGCTGGATCTGAACGGCCTCACCTGGGCCGAGGTCGAGGCGAACGGCCTGCAGGTCATGCTCGCGGGCACCGCGCCGAACGAAGCCCTGCGGTTCCGCGCCCTCAGCCTGACAGGGTCCGTGGTTGATGCCGCCCGGGTGATTGACGAGATGGACGTGGCCGCAGTGGCCGCCATTGAACCGCCCCGGTTCTCTGCCGAGGTGCTGCGCAACACGGCCGGTCTGTCGGTGATCGGGCTGATTCCTGAAACCACGGACCGCGAGGCACTGGTCGAGGGCTTTTCCGCCATGAGCGACCTGCCCGTGACCGACCTGCTGGAGACGGCGGACTATCCCGCACCTACCGGATGGGAAGATGCCCTGGCCTTTGCAGTCACCGCCATGGAAACCCTGCCCCGCGCGAAAGTGTCGGTGGATGCGGGCCGTGTCGAGATCACGGCCATCGCCGAAAGTGCCGAGGACAAGGCCGACAAGGAAGCAAGGCTCAGACGCGCAGCACCCCCTGCCCTGAACGTCTCGCTCAACATCACAGCGCCCCGTCCCGTCATCACACCCTTTGCGCTGCGGTTTGTGATGGATGACGCCGGTGCGCGGTTTGACACCTGCTCCGCAGACACAGAAGCTTCCCGCACACGCATCCTGAATGCCGCGTTTGAGGCCGGTCTTTCGGGCGACGGCCGCTGCACAGTCGGCATGGGCGTGCCAAGCCCCAGGTGGTCAGAGGCCGTTACCACAGCCATCGGCGCGCTGGCCCGCATCGGCAGCGGCACCGTGACCTTTTCAAACGCGGATGTGACCCTCGCCGCGGCGGAAGGTACAGATTTCGACCTCTTCGAAGAGGTGGTGGGCGAACTTGAAAACGCACTGCCGGATGTATTTGCGCTCAACGCTGTTCTGCCGACCCCCAGCGATCCGGATACCGGCCCCAGCGAGTTCGTGGCCACCCTCAGCCCCGAAGGACAGGTCCAGCTGCGCGGCCGCATCACAGACGACAAAATGCGTGAGGTGGCCGACAGCTTCGCCCGCGCGCGTTTTGGTTCTGAAAACGTCTACACCGCCGCCCGGATTGTGCCCGGACTGCCGGCTGACTGGCCCGCGCGGGTGCTGACCGGCATCGAAGCACTGGGTTTTCTCAACAACGGCGCGGTGATTGTGACGCCGGAAACCCTGCAGCTGTCGGGTGCTTCGGGGGATCCGGATGCCAGTGACACCATAGCCCGGCTGATGGTCAGCAAACTGGGCGAAGACGCTACCTTCGAGATCGATGTCAGCTATCTGGAGGAACTCGATCCCGTCGCCAGCCTGCCAGCGCCCGAGGAATGCGAATCCCGCATCCGTCTGATCGTGCGTGCCAACAAGATCATCTTCGAGCCCGGCTCGGCCACGATCGATGCCAGCGCCCTGCCCGTCATGGATGCCATCGCCGGCATCCTGCAGGAATGCGGCGATCTGCGGCTCGAGGTTCAGGGCCACACAGACAGCCAGGGCCGCGAGGAAATGAACCTCGCACTCAGCCAGGCCCGTGCAGAATCAGTCCTGAACGAATTGCGTGCCCGCCGCGTCCTGACCGGTTCCTTCCTCGCCAAAGGCTATGGCGAGGCCAACCCGGTCGCCGATAACGGCACCGAAGAGGGCCGCGAAGCCAACCGCCGCATCGAATTCCGCCTGATTTCATCGGAACCCAGCGTCCCGCAGGGTGAATCAACACTGGAAAGCATTGCCGAAAACAGGGATACAGGGGCCGGGACAGGCACTGAGGAACAGGGCAATGAGCAGGAGTGAGTTTGTGGTGGCGACGGCCATCATTTTGTTTGTCGCCTTTTGTCTGGGGTGGTTCGCCAACTGGCTTGTACACCGCTTCTCCCGCGTGGCAGCAGATGACGTGGCCCAGCTGGACCGGATGAGCCAGGAACTGCACGAAGCAGAAGAGACAAGGGATCAGGCGATCACTTACCTTCAGCAGCGTGAAGCGGAACTGACCAATCAGCTGGCCCAGACTGAAGCCGAGCTGCGTGCCGCCATGGATGGCCTGCGCGACGCCCGGCACGAAGCCGAAGAGATGCGCGCCCACCTCAAGTCTCAGCAGGCGGGCTAACCCCGCCCGCTGCAGGTGCCGTCAGGCAACCGTCAGATGCGCGCAGGTCGCATCATGGCTGATTTTCTGCGACGTACTGCCCAGAACAGCCCCTGAAACAGCGCCCAGCCCCCGCCGTCCCGTCACAATAAGATCCGCACCACAGGCCCTGGCACAGGCCACAAGATCCTCTGCCGGATCCGTCTCTCCGATGTGCAGCTGCTCTGCACTGAGGGACTGACCGCTCATCTTCTCCTGCGCATCGCCCAGTACCTTCTGTGCAGCTTCCTTCACTTTCTCTGCCGAAGGCATCGTCGTTGCTGCGTGATATCCGGCAACTGCCCCCAGCGCAAAAGCCACCGTTTCAGCTTTGGGCGTATGTACCAGATGAATTTCTGATCCGTATTTTCCGGCCAGATCGCATGCCACATCCAGCGCGCGACCCGCCTGCTCGGAACCGTCAAGGCCAACAACTATTTTCGTAAACATCGTCAGATCTCCCTTCGATCAGTGTGGCCTCAGTTTACAGCCCCCCACCAACCGCCGGTATGATCCAGGTCAAATCAGCTTTTCCAGCGGTCCAGCGCCGCCTCATCGTCATCGCGAGCCGCGACCCAGGCGGTGCCATCCGCTGTGACTTCGCGTTTCCAGAAGGGGGCACGGGACTTCAGATAATCCATCAGGAACTCCGCCGCCTCAAAGGCGTCCCTGCGGTGCCGGGACGCAGTCGCCACCATCATAATGACGTCCCCGGGCGCCATCTTTCCGTAGCGGTGGATCACCAGCGCATCCCCCAGCGACCATCGCGTCATGGCCGTCTGTGCAATCTCCTGCAATGCGGCCTCGGTCATGCCCGGGTAATGCTCGATCTCCATGGTTTCGAGCTGGCTGCTCCCGGTGTCCCGCACGACACCCGAGAACGTGACAACAGCCCCCATATCCGTGCGCCCGGCAGAAAAGGCATTCAGCTCCGCCCCGGGATCAAACGCATCTTCCTGAACCGTTACCCGCATGCGCTCATCCCCCGGTCATCGGCGGAAAGAACGCAACCTCGCGGGCCCCTTCCAGTGAGGCATCAAAACCCGTGAGCTCCTGGTCAATGGCCACCCGCAAGGCAGAGGTATCCGCAAAAGCCGCCGCATATCTCTCTTCGCGCGCCCGCAGCTCCTCGACCAGATCGCTGACTGTTGCAGCCGATGTCTCAATGCGCTCGCGCGGAATCCCGATACGCTCCCGGACCCAGGCAAAATACAGAATATCCATCAGTCCTCATCCTTCAGATGCGGCATCGCCTTTTTCAGATAGTCGATGCCCGTCACAAACGTCAGCACCGCCGCAACCCACAGCAATACCAGACCAATAACACCGGCCCACTCCATCGCCGCATGCTTCCAGCGCAACCCCTGCAGATCCTCAACACGGCCCTCGAAAATGTCCGCCACCATCTGCTGATCCATCCCCCAGGCCGACATGCCCAGATAATGTTCAAAAACACCCTGCGAAAACAGCACGGCAATGGCCACCATCTGAAAGGTCGTCTTCCACTTGGCCAGTTTTGTCACCTTCAGCGTGCCCGCCGTATCCCCCAGAAACTCGCGCAGACCGGAGACAAAAACCTCACGGAACAGGATCACCGTGGCCGGCAGAACCAGCCAGGGCGACCAGCTGGAAAAGCCGATGATCACCATCAGGGCAATCACCACCATCGCCTTGTCCGCGATCGGATCCAGCATGGCCCCCAGCCGCGTCTCCTGTTTCCAGGCCCGCGCCAGATAGCCGTCAATCCAGTCCGTGACCGCCGCCAGCACAAAAAGCACCAGCGCAAACCAGTCCGCGTAAGGCCGGGTGAAATACAGAAACATGACCGCAACCATGGGCGCGGCAATCAACCTGACAATGGTCAGTATATTCGGCAGGGTCAGCGTCATGGCCCGACCCTACAACGCCAGAATTACAGGGGAAAGCGGCAACCGACACCTGACTTCTTCTGGCGCAGAATATCCTCGCCGAAGACCGTCCTGCCACAGGCAGGACACCCCGGCCAAAGCCCTAACCGCGCTCGTGAAAGAAGTCATATATCTTCTCCGCCAGCGCTTCCGACACCCCCTCTACTGCCTTCAGATCACTGAGGTTGGCCCGCGACACCGCCTTGGCCGAGCCGAAATGCGCCAGCAGCGCGCGTTTGCGCGCAGCACCCACCCCCGGCACATCATCCAGCGGCGTGGCACCGACCGCTTTGGACCGTTTCGCCCGGTGCGTGCCAATGGCAAACCGGTGCGCCTCGTCGCGCATCCGCTGGATGAAATAGAGCACCGGATCATTATGCCGCAGCGCAAAAGCCTGCCGGCCGGTCCGGTGGAATTCCTCTTTACCCGCGTCCCGGTCCAGCCCCTTGGCCACACCCACCATCGGGATGTCCTCAACACCGTATTGGCGCATGATATCGCGCACGGCACTGACCTGCCCGGCGCCGCCGTCAATCAGCAAAAGGTCCGGCCAGTGTCCCTCTTTGCGGTCAGGGTCCTCCTTTTTCAGACGCCGGAACCGTCGCGACAGAACCTCTTTCATCATCCCGAAGTCATCCCCCGGTGTGAGCTCCTCACCACGGATGTTGAACTTGCGGTACTGGTTTTTCATGAAACCCTCGGGCCCGGCCACGATCATTGCACCCACCGCGAACGCACCCTGAATGTGCGAGTTGTCGTAAACCTCGATCCGCTCGGGCGGCGCGGGCAGTTCAAACGCCTCGGCCAGTCCTTTCATCAGACGGGCCTGGGTCGCACTTTCCGCCATCTTCCGCGCGAGGGACTCACGCGCATTCCGCAGCGCCCCGTCGATCAGTTCCGCCTTTTCGCCCCGTTTCGGCACCACCAGCTCTACCCGCCGTCCCAGCTTGCCGGTCAGCGCTTCGGCCATCAGGTCCGGGTTCTCGATCTGGTTCGACAGGATCACCTGACGCGGCGGTTCCCGCGTGTCGTAAAACTGTCCCAGAAACGCTTCGAGCACTTCGGCGGCATCAACATCCGCCCCCACCCGCGGATAAAAATCCCGGTTTCCCCAGTTCTGGTTGGCCCGGATGAAAAACACCTGAACGCAGGCCTGGCCACTGTCCATATGCAGCGCGACGATATCCGCTTCTGACACCCCCTGCGGGTTGATACCCTGCGCTGTCTGCACCTGTGTGAGCGCCTTGATCCGGTCGCGCAGTGCGGCGGCGCGCTCGAATTCCATGTCCTCAGAGGCTGCCTGCATCTCGGCGGCGAGCCGGGCCTGAATATCGGTGGTTTTGCCCGACAGGAACTTCTCCGCATCCCGGACCGTCTGGCGATACTCCTCCGGACTGATCCGGCCCACACAGGGCGCGGAACAGCGTTTGATCTGGTACTGCAGACAGGGGCGCGTCCGGCCCTCAAACTCCGAGTTGGAACAGTTGCGCAGCAAAAACACCCGCTGCAGCTGGTTCAGCGTACGGTTTACCGCGCCGGCCGAGGCGAAGGGCCCATAATAATTACCCTTCTGCTTTTTTGCCCCGCGGTGCTTCTTGATCTGCGGATAGTCATGATCGGCCGTAACGATGATATTCGGAAAACTTTTGTCATCGCGCAGCAGAACGTTGAACTTGGGTTTGAGCTGCTTGATCAGGTTCTGCTCAAGCAGCAGTGCTTCTGTCTCAGTCCGTGTCGTCAGAAACATCATCGACGCGGTCATCGAAATCATCCGCGCAATACGGCCCGAATGCCCGCCGGGGCGCGCATAATTCGACACCCGCGCACGCAGATTGCGCGCTTTGCCGACGTACAGCACACGGCTTTCCGCATCCAGCATCCGGTAGACGCCGGGCGACGTATCGAGCGTACGCATATACCCCTGGATGACTCCATGGCCTGTCGGCACATCCTGAGGCTGAGTGTCAGGCGAGATCTGTCATGTAACTTTTGGATGATTCCTTCCCCGGCGCTGCACTTTACCGAAGCCCACCGCAAGAGAGAACCTTTCCACGGTTCCTGTGGACAACTCTGCAGATAACTTCCGGGCATACCGGAATTATCGTTAGTTTGTGGGCATTTCTTCGATTTGCACAAAAAATAGGCACTATCTTAACCCATTGATAACGCTCAAAACTTTCCAGACCACCGGACAAGGTTTTGAAAACAAAGGCCTTTTGGTAACGGTTTTGTAACAACTTCAGCAGCGGTGCAAAACTTCCCCGAAGTCAGCCCTTTATTCCACCCCCAGCACATCCGGGGTCTGCCAACCGAGGTGCTGGCCTCCGTCCACACAAAAGAGCTGCCCTGAGACCGCGCGGGCCTCCAGCAGGTAGCCGATCGCTGCGGTGATGTTCTCCGGATCAGACCCGCGCTGCAGCACAGTTGCGGCCCGCTGCTTCGCGAATTCCTCATCTGTCTGACGCCCCCCGCGCAGCGTTGGTCCGGGGCCCACGCCATTCACGCGGATCGCGGGGGCCAGGGCCTGTGCACTTGTCTGCGTCAGCGCCCAGAGTGCGGCCTTAGCCAGCGTATAGGTCGAAAATTCCGGCGTCAGCTTGCGGACGCGCTGGTCAATCATATTCACGATGACACCCGCCGCAAACGGCTCCCCCGCGCGTCCCGCAGCGGCTCCAGGTTCTGGGCAGCCATCTTCTGGGTCAGGATATAGGGCGCGCGCAGATTACTCTGCATATGCTTGTCCCAGGAGGCTCGTGTGGCCGTTTCAATCGTGTCGTATTCAAAGATCGATGCGTTGTTGATCAGGCAGGTGACCGGCCCGCCCAGCGCCTGCACCGCGTTGTCAAAGAGCGCTGTCGTCTGATCATCGTCCAGCATATCCGCCTGCAGCGCCACCGCTCTGCCGCCCGCCTCCTCAATCAGCCGGACAGTTTCATCTGCGCCGGCACTTGAGGACGCATAGTGCACAGCCACGGCATAGCCCCGCGCCGCGAGATAAAGGGCGATCTCACGACCGATCCGGTGCCCTGCACCTGTGACGAGTGCATTGGCCATAACATCTTCTCCTGTGTTCGGTTCAGCTCAGCAGCAACACCATATACCCGGCATATAGCGCGGCCAGCAGAATGCCCCACCCGCGGGTGATATTCACTCTGAAATAGACAAAAACGGCCAGCAGCAGAGAGGCCCCCAGCATCACCCAGAGATCGAAGCGCAGGAATTCCGGGTCCACGGGAATGGGCCCCACCAGGCTCGCAATGCCAATGATCGCCAGCAGATTGAACATGTTGGAGCCGATCACATTGCCCAGCGCCACATCCGCCTGCCGGCGCAGCGCCGCCATGGTGGTTGTCGCCAGTTCGGGAAGCGATGTGCCGATGGCCACCAGCGTCAGACCGATCACCGTGTCAGAGACACCGTACTGCCGCGCGATTACGGTGGCATTATCCACCAGGAGATCCGCGCCCAGCGGCAGGCCGATCAGGCCCAGCACCAGAAAGACCGCAATACGCCAGCCCGGCATATCCGGATCCGCGCCCTCTGGCTCCTCGTCATCGCCTTTGCAGGCCTGGCGGTGCTGATGCGCATCGCGGAAGGCATCGCCCAGCACAAAGGCCAGCGCACCCAGCAGCACCGCCCCCGCGATCCAGTCGAACACGCCCCTGCAGGCCAGCGCAATAAACAGCAGCGAGGCCAGGATCATGAAATTGTACGTCTTGCGCGTATTGCACTCCGAGGTGTGCATCGCGGCCAGGATCGCCGGCACACCCAGAACAAGCAGGATATTGGCGGTATTTGACCCGACGACATTGCCCAGCGCCAGGCCCGGTGCGCCTTCCAGCACCGCCTGGACAGAGATCAGCAGTTCCGGCGCAGAAGTACCGAAAGCCACAATGGTCAGGGATACGATCAGAGCCGGCACGCCAAGTCGCAGACTGAGGTTCACCGCCCCCTTGACCAGCGCATCCCCTGCGAGCAGCAGAATGAGCAGGCCCAGACCGGACAGCAGCCATGGCGCGAGTTCTGTCACGAACGCCCTCCCGTACCACAGTCACAGGGACCGCGGCCGATCCGGTACCGTCCGCATGACCGGCATTTGGCCTGGCTCAGTCTCTTGCCGCCCAGCCAGTGCATCTTGCCGAACATGGCCAGCACGCCCATGACGACGAGAAACAGGGTGACGATTTTAAAGATCATGCGGTTACAGCCCGTACTGCGCGAACGCGCTGCGTTCTTCCACGGACTGCAGTGCATCGTCCATGATGCTCGCACCGAAACGCGCCATCAGCGATTTGCGCGCCCCGAAAGCACGCAGCTGCACCTTGTCGCCAAAACGTTGCTGCAGCAGCGGCTTCATATGGCCGATCCCGTCGATCAGCCCCAGTTCCTGTGCCCTGCGCGCCATCCAGACCTCGCCGGTAAAGAGGTCCTGATCCTCGGGCAGTTTGCCTTTGCGCCGCGCTGCCACGTGCTCTTTGAAATTCGTGTGGATGTCCTCCAGCAGCCCTTTCAGGCGCTCAACATCCTCCGGGTTCTCCGGGCGGAACGGATCGAGCATGGATTTGGACTTGCCGGCTGTGTAAACGCGCCGCTCAACACCGTGCCGCGCCAGCAGTTCATGCGCGCCAAAAGACGCAGAGATCACACCCACCGAACCGATCAGCGAACTGTCATCTGCATAAATCTCATCCGCCGCCGCCGCCAGCCAGTAGCCGCCCGAGGCCGCCACATCTTCGACAAAGGCGATAAGCGGAATGTTCTTTTCCTCCGCCAGCCGCCGCAGTCTCGCTCCGATCAGCGAGGACTGGACCGGGCTGCCACCGGGTGAATTGATCTGCAGCGCAACAGCAGCCGGTTTGCCGCGGGTGAAAGCTTTTTCGATGACCGGTGCCAGGCGGGCGTCATTCAGTGTGCCACGGCCCGACGCAGAGATCATTCCGGACAGACGGATGACGTTTACCTGCGGGTCCGAATTCAGAAAGGGTATCCAGCGTTTCATGTGACCCCATGTAGAATGCACCGCCGCCCCAAACAAGGCGGGGTGCACAAGAGATTACACCCTGCGCCTTTATTGCCGGATGCGCCAGCCTGTTCTGAAGATCCACCAGATCGCCGCCAGACACAGTGCCGTGAAACCAGCGATGGCAAAAAGCGAGATTCCGATCGGCACATCCGAGGTTTCAAAGAACGCCCAGCGGAAGCCCGAGATCAGATAGACCACCGGATTGAACATCGAAATCGTCTGCCAGACCGGCGGCAGCATCGAGATCGAATAGAAAGCACCACCCAGAAACACCAGCGGCGTCACCACCAGCAGCGGCACCAGCTGCAACTGTTCAAAGCTGCCGGCCCAGATACCGATGATAAAGCCCAGCAGCGCAAAGCTGATACAGGTCAGCACCAGGAACACGATCATCGCCAGTGGATGCGCGATCTGTACATCCACAAAGAAAAACGACGTCGTCAGGATGATCACACCGATGATCAGTGCCTTGGCTGCAGCCGCACCCACATAGCCCGCCACAATCTCCAGAAAGCTCACGGGAGCTGACAGCAGCTCATAGACGGTGCCGATGAACTTGGGGAAATAGATACCGAATGAGGCGTTCGATATTGCCTGGGTGATCACTGACAGCATGATCAGCCCCGGCACGATGAACGCCCCATAGCTGACCCCCTCAACCTGCTGAATCCGGCTGCCGATGGCTGCGCCAAAGACGACAAAATAAAGCGATGTGGACAGCACCGGCGAGATCAGGCTCTGCGCCAGCGTGCGGAAAAACCGGGCCATCTCAAAAACAAAGATTGCGCGGATTGCCAGGAAATTCATGCCACGTCCTCCCGTTCCTCTGCATGTACCAGATCGACGAAAATATCCTCCAGGCTGCTCTGCCGGGTGACCACGTCACGCAGCACCAGCCCGGATTTGCTCACATCCTGCAGCAGCTTGGTGATGCCGGTACGTTCAGCGCGCGTGTCATAGCTATAGGTCAGCGTGCGGCCGTCTTCGCTGAGGCTCAGGTCATAGCCCCCCAGCGTCTCCGGGATGGCGTCCAGCGTCTCGGAGAGCTGCACATCCAGCTGCTTCTGCCCCATCCGCGCCATCAGCGCGTCTTTCTCTTCGATCAGCAGCATCTCTCCGCGTGCGATCACCCCCACGCGGTCTGCAATCGCCTCGGCCTCTTCGATGTAATGCGTGGTCAGCACGATGGTCACACCGGAGGCCTTGAGGCCTGCCACCACTTCCCACATGTCCTTGCGCAGCTCCACATCGACACCCGCAGTGGGTTCATCCAGAAACAACAGCTGCGGCTCATGGCTCAGCGCCTTGGCAATCAGCACGCGCCGTTTCATACCGCCGGACAGCTCACGGATCTGGTTGTTCCGCTTATCCCACAGCGACAGCTGTTTCAGGATACGTTCAATGGCGGCATCATCGCGCGGTTTTCCAAAAAGACCGCGCGAAAAGCGGACGGTGTTGATCACCCGCTCGAAGGGTTCGAGATTGATCTCCTGGGGGACCAGCCCGATCATGTTCCGCGCCGCGCGGTATTCGCGCAGCGTACAGTGCCCGCCGACATGCACATCGCCGGATGTCGCGGTGGTGATCCCGCAGACCGTCGAAATGAGTGTCGTCTTGCCGGCACCATTGGGACCAAGCAGCGCGACTATCTCACCCTTCTCAATCTCCAGGTTCACGCCCTTGAGGGCTTCGAACCCGTCGGCATAGGACTTCCGCAGGTCCGTAATACTCAGAATCGCTGGCATGGCCCCGCCTCCCGTCGGTTTGTCTTTGCCTAGGATGAAACCTCGCGGAACAACAGCGCGCTGACGCACAGGCTGGCCGCGTTTTGTGCGGAAACCCGCAGGCGCGCACGGATCAGGCTTTGCCGGTCACCCGGCTCAGCCAGCTCTTCTTTTCCGCCTCAGGCGCATCATCACCGGGGGCCTCTTCCTCGGCGGGCCCCTCCAGGGTTTCCTGCAGGTTGGCAAAGAACTGGTCCGCCATTTTCTTGGCAAAACCGTCAATGATCCGGCTGCCCAGCTGCGCAAGCTTGCCACCGACCTTGGCTTCGACGTCATAGCTCAGCGCCGTGCCACCCTCGCTCGGCGTCATACTGACATCGGCCCCGCCCTTGGCGAAACCGGCCGCACCGCCCTTGCCCTCGCCCGTGATGGTCAGGGACTGGCCGGGGACCATTTCCGACAGGGTCACTGCTCCCTTGAATGTCGCTTTCACCGGGCCGACTTTCTGAACCACCGTGGCCTCGAATCCTTCTTCGGCCGATCCCGACACCTCCTGTGCGCCCGGCACACAGGCTTTCAGCACCTCAGGCGACAACAGCGCCGCATAAACCTCTTCCGGGCTGGCGGCGATCTGGCGTGTATCCGACATCTTCATGGCGTCTCTCCCTGCGGTCCTGTTCTGCGCCGGAGACTGACACAAACAGAAGCGGCGCGCCATTGCGTTTTCAGCGATGTCGTTTTCCGGCTCGACAGCGGCGGGCGTGCTGATATGGCTGAGCGCATGTCACAGTCCCCCATGAATAACGCAGCCCTGGGCATTGCCTTTGTGCTGGGCGGTGTTGTCGCCATTTCCTTCAACGACATGCTGATCAAACAACTCTCGGGCGGCTACCCCCTGCACGAGATCGTCTTTATCCGTTCATTCGTGGGGCTGATCTTTACGCTGTTCCTGATCCGCATGGAGGGCGGCCTGCACATCCTGAAAACCCGCCGGCCGGTGCTGCATGCCGTGCGCGGGTTGCTCATCGTCGTGGCCAACATGAGCTTTTTTGCGGCCCTTGCCGCAATTCCCCTCGCGGACGCCACGGCACTGTTCTTTGCGGCGCCTCTGATGATCACCGTGCTGTCCATTCCGATCCTGGGCGAAAAGGTCGGGCCTGTGCGTCTGACGGCGGTCATCGTGGGCTTTGCCGGTGTGATTATCATGCAGCGCCCCTGGGCCGACGCGGACCAGCTGCAGGCCTCGCGGCTGGTGCTGCTGCTGCCGGTGCTGGCCGCGCTGACCTATGCGCTCAATCAGCTGATGACGCGCAAGCTGGGGGTCGAGAGCAAGGCCTCCGCCCTCTCGGTCTATGTGCAGCTTGCCTTCATCGTTGTGTCGCTCGGGTTTTTCGCAATCGCCGGCGACGGGCGTTTTGCGGCGAACGCTACAGACCCCTCGCTGCAGTTTCTGCTGCGCGCCCGGATCTGGCCCTCGGCGACCGACTGGGCATGGCTCCTTGGCATGGGCGCCAATGCCGCCGTGATCGGCTATTGCCTCAGCCAGGCCTACCGGGTCGCCGATGCCGCCACCGTAGCCCCCTTTGAATACATCGGCCTGCCGATGGCTGTCTTCTGGGGCTGGGTGGTCTTCGGCGACCTGCCCGTCTGGGAAGTCTGGGCAGGTATCGCTCTTATCCTGGGCTCAGGCCTCTTTGTCTGGTTGCGCGAACGGCAGAAAGCCCGGATCATCGCGCGCGCCCCGGTGCGCCGGCGCTGACTCTCGCTTATGGGGTTTCAGGACCGCGCACGGGTGCCAGACGCATCGCCCCGCAATGGGCCATCTGTTGCGCTCCTGCCCCTGCCTGATAAGCATTCGCCTGCAGGATAACTGCCGAAGTACCAGCACAGGACACGAGAATGGTTGGCGAGACAGATCTGGACAAACTCACAGGCTCAATGTCGGCCGAACTTGTGCCGGGCCTCTATGTTTTTGTGACAGTGGCGCCCGGACAGGTCCCGCCCGGCCTGTCGCCCCGCATGGTGTTCGAGGAAGCCGAGGGCACAACCCTCATCCTGCTGAAGTCAGAGGCGGAAACGCATGGCCTCGCGTATGAATTCCCGTGCAGAATGATCACGCTGAACATCCACTCATCGCTGGAAGCGGTGGGGTTCATGGCCCGCATTGCCACGGAACTGGCCCGGCACGACATGGGCGTGAACCCGGTGTCGGGCTTTTACCACGACCACCTCTTTGTCCCCGACGGCCGCGAAAACGATGCCCTGGCAGCGCTGAAAGATATGTCGTCCGCGTGAACCCACGGAGGCTGACACCGTGGCGATGAAACCGGAGCAGCTCGCTGACACAGCATTTCAGGCCCTGCGGGAAACAGACGAACGAAAAACGGCGGCCGTTCGGGCCGCCGTTCCGTAACATCAAAGCTGACGCAGGTGTCAGGCCGCTTTCCGGCGGCGACGCATCGCGCCAAAGCCCGCGAGTGCGGTGCCCATCAGCACAACCCCAGCCGGAACCGGCACAGGAGATACGTCAGAGTCGACGCGCAGCACCGACGGGTCGCTGTTGGTCGAGACATAGAGGAACGACACAAAGCCACCGTCAAAGCCGGAAACGCTGGTTCCGATCTCACCCGTCGGACCGGCATTGCCGCCCAGCGCAACACCATCGTCCAGCACCAGAACACCGTCGTCATGCGCAATGTTGAACGTGCCACCGGTAAAGGCGCTCAGGCTTTCAAACAGGTAGAAGGTTGTCGTCGCAGTGCCGGTACCGCTGTCGATGTTGCCCTTACTGTTCTTCAGACCGCCGAAACCGCCGTCGAGACCACTGACGCTGCCGGAGCCGGAAGCCAGAAAGCTGCCGATAGTTGTGTTGCTGCCCGAGCTGGTGCCGAAGTCCAGGGCGCCGGAGTAGGAGAACGTGTCAGTACTGATCACGCTGTCTCCACCGCCAAATGTGCTGCCGGGCGCTGAAACCGCATCCCAGTTTGCGACTGACGCTTCGGATTCTGAACGGCTCAGATTTGTAACGTTATAAGCTGTGACAGCGAAGTCGCCTTCAAATGTACCGGCAACGGATCCTTTGTTGATAGAAACAGTCGCTGCATTTGCGCCCATTGCGAACACAGATGTGCTCAAGGCAACCGCAGCAGCAAGAGTGCGGAAATTCATAGTGTACCCCATTTCAAAAAAGCATCCTTCGATGAGGATGAACTGGTTCATGTAAGATAGTGACCGTTCTTTACCGTTTCTTAAGGTTTACGCAAAGGAAATCCGGCATTTTTTCGGCATTTTCTACCGCAGGGTATCTATTGCCAAACTATTAACCACAATACTGCCCAGGTTCTGACATTGCACGTCACTTATTGCATGATTCGTCCGGGCCGGAAGCCTGCCTCAGTGCACAGAACCGCCTCCGGTCGTTTTCCCTGCCACCGTGTCCCGCAGGGTGAGACCCGCGAAACCGTCCCCGGGGTTTTTCCGCGTTCAAACCCAGCTTTAACCACCCCTCAACCTTTCCACAGCGCACGCTCTGTTACTGCGCCCGAAACGGCACAACACCGACCTGCGCACCGACGTTATACCGACGCAACACCGACGTTTTACCGACATCGAATTTGCCCTGTTTTGCTGGCAGAAGGGCCAAAGTCCCTACCCGGGGACCCGGGACCGCCCAGACCGTTGCGCGGGCGGTGTGTTAACCGGCCAGCGCGCGGTGGGCACCGATGAAATCAGTAGAGCCGCCCCGTTTCATTATACGCCATGCGCGCCTCGATATCTTCCAGCGGCATTTCCATATCGCCGTGGTCTTTCAGCGCCTGCGAATAGCTCGGAAGCCCCTCAACCGACCCCCACTTTTCCGGTTGCCACATCGCAGACCGGATCATCGATTTGCCGCAGTGGAAAAATGCCTCCTCGACGCGCACCAGCAGCACCAGGTCCGGTCTGTGGCCATTGAGCGTTGTGAGGTTGAGCAGCGCGTCGTCCCGCACGATCTCGGCCGCGCCATTGATGCGCACCACCTCTTTGCGTTTCGGCACAACCAGCATCATGCCCACGCGCGGCACCTCAAGTATATTGCGGAACGTGTCGGCGCGGTTGTTCCCGATGCGGTCGGGTACCGCGATAGTGTGCGGGTCGATCACCCTGATAAAGCCCGCCGGATCGCCTTTGGGCGACACGTCCATCTGACCCGCCGCATTGCAGCTGGCGATCGTACAAAAGGTCGTCCGGGCGATCCAGGCAGCACAATGCGCGTCAATATGATCGATGAATTTGTTCACCTGGCTGGGGTGCAGCGGGTCCAGCATGCTCTCCAGCTCCGCAACCGTTGTGACCGGTTTTTCCGCCCTGTACATGCCGTTCCCCCCGTTCTGTTCCGTCTCCGCCATCCGGGATGATGCCACGCCGGCGGGCCATCGCCCAGTCCCGTTTGGAGATTTATGGTCGGATGTGCTACTCTGGGCTGTGGGCAATTTTCGCCTGCACTTTTTACGATCTTATATTTTTTGGAGTTTTTATAATGGCACATGGTTCCAGGCATTTTGATATTCTTGCGCCCAGATCCCCGTTTTATCACGGACCATTCGGAAGGCTGTTTCCTGACCTCGACCCCTGGCACAGTCCCGGCACCTCGGATTCCGATGCCGCCCTGCTGGATATTGCAAACAACCTTATGACAGAACTGCCGGGCGAGCTGCCTGCAGATATCGCAGCGGATCAGGCAAAAATTGATCAGCTGGAAAATGACTTCGGCTCGGATATTCCTGCAGGCTACACCTATTTCGGCCAGTTTGTGGACCACGACATCACCTTTGATCCGGCCTCTTCGCTGATGCGGCGCAATGATCCGAACGGGCTGCGCAATTTCCGCACGCCGCGTCTGGATCTCGACAACATCTATGGTGCCGGGCCGGATGATCAGCCCTATCTCTATGATCCTGACGACAAGGCCAAGCTTGCCATCGGCGAGATCGAGGGCCGGCCTGATCTGCCCGATCTGCCGCGTTTCCGGGGCCGTGCGCTGATCGGTGATATGCGCAATGATGAGAACTCCATGGTCAGCCAGCTGCAGCTGGCGTTCCTGCTGGCACACAACACACTCGTGGACCGCGCCCGGGCCGCCGACCCCGGTGCCTCGACCGGTGAGCTCTTCGAGCGGGCGCGCAAAACACTGCGCTGGCTTTATCAGCATATCGTCTGGAACGACTTCATCCCGCGGATTGCGCACAAAAGGATCGCGGAATGCGCAATGAAGCTGGAGAAAACCTGCGATGGGCGGGGCAGCTGGACCTGTCAGCTGGACGATGTTTACAGCTGGAAACATCAGCCCTTTATGCCGGTCGAATTTTCGGTCGCGGCGTACCGTTTCGGGCACTCCATGGTGCGCAACGGGTATCAGACCAACAACCCGGAGCGGGGTTTCGGAAACAACGCGCCGATCTTCGACAACACCGGTGGGGCGGATCCGGATGATCTGCGTGGCTTCCGGCCGATGAAGCCGGAAAACTGCATCCAGTGGGACTGGTTCCTGCAGATGCAGAGTTCTGCGCCCGGGCTTTTCCCGCAGATGGCACGCAAGATTGATACCAAACTGGCCAATGCTCTTGCCTTCCTTTTTGAAGGGGCAGCCGGTGATCCCGGCAACGTGCTGGCCTTCCGCAACCTCAAGCGCGGGGTCAGTTTTGATCTGCCGTCAGGCAGTGCCGTCGCGCGGAAATTCTGTCTTGATCCCATCGCACTGGGTCCGGATGAGCCGGATGCGCTCTGGTACTACGTGCTGCGCGAGGCCGAAGACAGTGGCGGCAATGCGCTGGGGCATGTCGGCTCTGTGATCGTGTGTTCGGTCTTTGCCGGTCTGCTCAAGGGTGATCCGCTCAGCTGGATCTCGACCGAGCCCTGCTGGACGCCGGACAAGGATCCGCTGCTGAATGGCGGCGTTGACAATATTGACGATGCGTCCTGGACACTGGCGTCGGTGATCCGTCTCGCCGGTCTGAAAGCAAACGGCATCGGTTTCGCCTGATACGACCTGTAAACCAGGGGCTTGGCGCCGGTGCGCCCGCCCCGACCCTCAGCCCGGATGATCCGTTTCGGTTCGGTCGTCATTGGTGGTTGGCGCGGATATCACGAGAAACCGTACAGGATCCGCACCGGTATTGCTGGCCTGATGCGCGACACCGGGGGGCACGCTGAACCCCTGCCCTTGACTGATCTGCCGGGCCTCACCCCGCGCCTCCATCGTCAGCACGCCCTCCAGCACATAGAAAAACTGCTGTGCAAAGCTGTGACTGTGCGGCGTCTCTGCGGTGCCAGGGGGCATCTGTTCTTCCTTCACGGACAAATCCGCCGTGTCGACCAGGGGCCAGCCGTCACAGACAGACTGCCAGAGATAGTGCGGTGCGGTCCGGGTACTGATCACGTCCATTGTCTGTCCTCTGCTCTTTGCGCCAGAAGGCCGCAGCACTGCGCCCGCGTCAACGCCTGTCAGATGCGATTTTGCCTTTGACCCGGCCCCGGCCCTGCGCCAAAACAGGGCATGGCAAAATCCCCCTCCTTCTCCTGCAGCGCCTGCGGCAATGTCACCACAAAATGGGCTGGCCGCTGCGAAGCCTGCGGCGAATGGAACACCATCGCCCAGGACGCGGGCATCTCAAAAGGTCCCGCAAAATCCCTGGGCAATAAACGCGGATCGACGATCATCCTGACAGATCTGTCCACTGAAGAAGCCCCCCGCCCCGCACAAATTCCGGGATCGGCGAACTGGACCGCGTGCTGGGCGGTGGTCTCGTGAATGCATCCGCCATTCTGGTCGGCGGCGATCCGGGTATTGGTAAATCCACGCTCCTGCTGCAGGCTGCCGCCGAATTTGCGCGCATGGGCCTGAAGACAATCTATGTCTCAGGCGAGGAAGCCTCCGCCCAGGTGCGCATGCGCGCACGGCGTCTGGGACTTGCGGATGCGCCGGTACGTCTGGCCGCAGAGACCAACCTGCGGGATATCCTGACCACGCTGGAGGCCGAACGCCCGCAACTCGCAATCATCGATTCCATCCAGACGATGTGGGCCGACAACGTGGAATCGGCCCCAGGTTCTGTAAGCCAGGTGCGCGCTGCCGCCCATGAGCTGACCACCTTTGCCAAGCGCAAAGGCATCAGCGTGATTCTGGTCGGCCATGTGACCAAAGAGGGCCAGATTGCCGGCCCCCGCGTCGTCGAGCATATGGTCGATACCGTGCTCTATTTCGAGGGCGAACGCGGGCATCAGTTCCGCATTCTGCGCGCGGTCAAAAACCGGTTCGGCCCTGCCGATGAGATCGGCGTTTTTGAGATGACCGGCGGCGGTCTGTCCGAGGTCGGCAATCCGTCAGCGCTTTTCCTGAGTGAACGGGGCGAGCCAAGCCCCGGCTCCGTCGTCTTTGCCGGCGTTGAAGGCACGCGGCCCGTTCTTGTGGAGTTTCAGGCCCTTGTGGCTCCTTCCCCGCATTCACAGGCGCGGCGCACGGTTGTCGGCTGGGACGGCGGGCGTCTTGCGATGATCCTTGCCGTGCTGGAGGCACGCTGCGGCATTCCGTTCGCCGGGCTGGACGTCTATCTGAACGTGGCGGGCGGCATGAAAGTCTCCGAACCGGCCGCTGACCTTGCCGTTGCGGCTGCCCTTCTGAGCGCGCGCGAGGATGCAGCCCTGCCCGCGGATACGGTCGTTTTCGGCGAAATCAGCCTGTCCGGTGCGCTCAGACCCGCCACTCAGACCGAATTAAGGTTGAAAGAGGCGCAAAAACTTGGTTTCACCGGCGCAATCGCGGCGACGGGTGGGAAATCTGTCAGCGCTGCGGGGATCGCGCTGAACACCATGTCCGACCTGACCGGGTTTGTCGGTGAGATATTCGGTGCGGGCTGAAGTCGACAGAAAGGCGTAAAGGTCTATGGAAGGTTTCACACTCGTTGACGGGGCGGTTGCTCTGGTCATTCTGGTTTCCGCGCTGCTGGCCTATGGCCGGGGTCTGGTGCGTGAACTGATGGCGATTGTCGGCTGGATCGCGGCTGCCGTTCTGGGCTTTATGTTCGCCCCCCAGGTGGAACCACTGGTCCGGGAAATTCCGGTGGTCGGTGAATTCCTTGCAGACAGCTGTGAGCTGTCGATTATCGGCGCCTTTGCTGCCGTTTTCGCTGTGGCCCTGATTGTCGTGTCTCTGTTCACGCCGCTCTTTTCCAGCATGATCCAGCGCTCCGCCCTGGGCGGTATCGACCAGGGGCTCGGGTTCCTCTTTGGCGTGGCGCGTGGTGTGCTGCTCGTTGCGGTCGCCTTCTTTGTCTATGAAACGGTGATCACCGGCGAAAGCTACACTGTTGTGGACGAAAGCCGCTCTGCGGTCGTGTTCTCTCAGGTTGCTGAGCAGATCGAAACGGCTGAACCGGAACAGGCGCTCGGCTGGATCACAGGCCGTTATGAGGCCCTTGTGGGGAACTGCGGGCAGTAACCCTGCCCGACAGGCCGGAAACAGCCAGCCACAGGCATTAACTGTAATTTATTCTGAGCGTGCAAGGGTGCGCCCCGCAGTGACCAGCGGAGAAGCCCTGACGTGGATCAAAACCAGTTTGCAGTATACGAACACGTATCTGTTCCCGTATTCGTGGTCGCCCCCGACGATAATCTGACGCCACATTATCTGTGGGTGAACGACGCCTGGTCCAGGGCGACGGGCATTGCTGCCGACACGGCCATCGGCCGGACAGAGACACAGCTTTTTCCAGACCGGACCGATCAGCGTGCGCTTGATCATCACCGTGCGGCACTGACCACCGGACGGGGGTCCCGGTTTGATCTTCCCGCGCCGTGGCCCGGCACCGGCGGCGTTGTCCGGACGACCCTTCAGGCCGTTTCGGATACCGAAGGCCGGATCACCCACGCCGTTGGCACCTGCGAGACAATACCCTCAGCAGACAGCGGCCCGGTCTCGGATGCTGAGGCGCTCTCCGAAGCGGAGCATTTTATCGCCATCGCCGCACATGATCTCCGGACGCCTCTGCGCAATATCCGGACGCTCATCGCCCTGCTCAAGGACGATCTTTCAGAGCTGGATGACAGCAAGGGTGGCCTGATCGACGTGCTGGACGAAGTGGCTGCAGGCTCCGGGCAGATGATTTCAGATATTCTGGCCTATACAGAAGCACTCGCCTCACCCCGAGAAACGGAAACAACAGATCTGCGCGCATTCATGACAGCGCTGCGCGAAACACTGGATCCGCAGCACATGGTGCAGTTTGACTGCCCCGACCTGTCCGTCATCTGCGACGCTCCTGCGCTCAGGATCACGCTGCGCAACCTCGTGGACAACGTCATCAAACACAACCTGCGGAAAAACCTGTCGGTGGCACTGCAGGTCAGCGGATCCGGAACGTCGGATATCCGCATCTCTGTGGTGGACAACGGCAAAGGCTTCACCGCCCCCGAGCGTCTCTTCGTGCAGAATACCGGCATTGCCAATGAAGGCGGGTACGGGCTTATGGCGGTAC
Source organism: Roseobacter sp. S87 (assembly GCF_055693285.1). The sequence goes on along the minus strand of NZ_JBVFTR010000004.1, from coordinate 883,956 downwards.
AGCGCCTCCTGCACCTGCGCGGCGGCCGGATCACTGCAGCAAACGCGCCCGGTGGCACCGGTGGCGTGGTGACTTTCTGGCTGCCCGGACAGATCGCCGATCAGCCGCCGCTTCTGCAGGACCCCGGATCCGTTCTCAGGCTGCCCAGAACGGCGACCCGTTGAGCCCGCCCGGAGCCACAACCGTGGCTCCCCTGCGACAATCGCGCGAGCATGCGGATAGTTTCGTGACACCGGCCGCTGCAGGCCCTACATAATGCGCCTGAGACCCACCGGATTCGGAGCTGCCCCGTTGACCAGGACCATGCCCCCCGCCCATCCCTTCGACACGTCCTTTCTGCGCGACACCGGAGATGACGACAAACTGAAGGAAGAATGCGGCATTTTCGGCGTGATCGGCGTTGCAGAAGCTGCAAACTTTGTGGCCCTGGGGCTGCACGCGCTTCAGCACCGCGGCCAGGAGGCAGGCGGTATCGTCAGCCATCACCCCGAACTCGGTTTCCAGTCGGCACGCCGTTTCGGGTATGTACGCGACAACTTCACCAGCCAGTCCGTGATGGAAACCCTGAAGGGGCCGCTGTCGATCGGCCATGTCCGCTATTCAACCGCCGGTTCCAAAGGTCAGACAGCGATCCGTGACGTGCAGCCGTTTTTCGGTGAGTTTGCCATGGGCGGCGCTGCCATCGCGCACAACGGCAATATCACCAACGCCAATGCGCTCCGGCGCGAACTGATCGAGCGTGGCTCGATTTTTCAGAGCTCGTCGGACAGCGAATGCATCATTCACCTGATGGCCCGGTCCCTGCAGCGCACCATCCCCGAACGGATGGAAGACGCCCTGCGCCGGGTTGAGGGCGCGTTTTCTGTTGTGGCCATGACCCGCACCAAACTCATCGGCGTGCGCGACCCGCTTGGCGTCCGCCCGCTGGTGCTGGGCCAGGTGGGTGACGGTTGGGTGCTCAGTTCCGAGACCTGTGCGCTCGATATCATCGGTGCGGATTTCGTGCGCGAGATCGAACCGGGCGAAATGGTCGTCATCACCGACAAAGGGGTCGAATCCCATTTCCCGTTCCGCCCCCGGAAACCGCGCTTCTGCATCTTCGAACATGTGTATTTTTCGCGCCCTGACAGCATCCTTGGTGGCCGCTCCGTCTATGAGACGCGCGAGGCCATTGGCCGCGAACTGGCCAAGGAATCGCCGGTTGAGGCCGATCTGGTCTGTCCGGTGCCGGACAGCGGCACACCTGCGGCCATCGGTTACAGCCTCGAATCCGGTATTCCCTATGCCATGGGCATCATCCGGAACCAGTATATGGGCCGCACCTTCATCGAGCCCACCGAACAGATCCGCAATATGGGCGTGCGGCTCAAACTGAACGTGAACCGCGCGCTTATCGAGGGCAAACGTGTGATCCTTGTGGACGACTCGGTGGTGCGTGGCACAACGTCCCGCAAGATCAAGGAGATGATCCTTGATGCCGGCGCAAAGGAAGTGCACTTTCGGATCGCGTCACCACCCACGGCCTGGCCCTGTTTTTATGGCGTCGACACGCCCCAGCGGGAAAAACTGCTCGCCGCGACGATGTCCGAGGACGAAATGCGCGATCACCTGCAGGTCGACAGCCTGAAATTCATCTCGCTGGACGGTCTGTACCGTGCCGTCGGAGAAGCAAAAGGGCGCAACCCGAAACAGCCGCAGTATTGCGATGCCTGTTTTTCCGGCGAATACCCGGTCGAACCGGCTGATATGGTCGAACAGGGTTTTGAAATGAAAGCCGCTGAATAAGTGCAGGCCCCCGGCCTGTGCGGTTCTGACGCTGAACCGGGCTGCGGTCTCTGCTTGACGCAGCCGCCGTTCCACGGCACGACCAGCGCATGACAAAAACAGCTCTTATCACCGGCGCCTCGCGCGGCCTTGGCGCCGCGCTCGCAGAAGCGCTCTGCCCCACGCACCACATTATCGCGGTGGCCAAAACCACCGGCGCCCTCGAAGAACTGGATGACCGCATCCAGGCGCGCGGCGGTGCGGCAACCCTGGCGCCGATGGATGTGACGAACGCAGATGCCATGGCCACACTGTGCCGCGGCATCTTTGACCGCTGGGGCAATCTGGACATCTGGCTGCATACGGCCATTCACGCAGCCCCCCTTGCCCCCACGGATCACATCGACAGCAAGGACTTCGCCAAATCGCTGAACGGAAACGTTACCGCGACAGCCACTCTCATTTCCTTTGTCGCCCCACTTCTGGGTCAGACCGGGCAGGCCGTCTTTTTCGATGACCCGCAGGCGGGCGAAAAATTCTTTGGCAGCTATGGCGCCAGCAAGGCCGCACAGATTGCACTCGCCCGCAGCTGGCAGGCGGAAACGGCCAAAACAGGCCCTGCGGTGCACATTCTGTCGCCTGCGCCCATGGCCACGGCCACCCGGGCCCGTTTTTACCCCGGCGAAAAACGGGACCACCTGAGCGATACACAGGACCAGGCTGCGGCACTTCTGGCACAACTGCAGCTTTCTTAAACGCATGTCACGGCCTGCAGGCGGCATGCGCTTGCTGCCTCCGTCCCCCTCGCCTATCAAGGCGCAAAGGGGTCAACATGCGAATTCTCATCACCAACGACGACGGTATCAATGCACCGGGGCTCAGGGTCCTAGCACAGATTGCCGACGAAATTGCCGGACCAGACGGTGAAGTCTGGACGGTGGCACCCGCCTTTGAACAATCAGGCGTCGGCCACTGCATCAGCTACACGCATCCGATGATGATCGCGGAGATGGCGCCCCGACGGTATGCAGCCGAAGGATCACCAGCCGACTGCGTCCTGGCGGGGTTGCATGACGTAATGAAGGAATGCCCACCTGATCTGGTGCTGTCCGGCGTGAACAGGGGCAACAATTCAGCCGAAAACACGCTCTACTCCGGCACCATTGGCGGCGCCATGGAAGCGGCACTGCAGGGCGTTCCTGCGATTGCGCTCTCGCAGTACTTCGGTCCTGCGAACAACCAGACCGAGGACCCTTTTGAAGCCAGCGCAGTGCATGGGGCAGATGTTGTCCGGCGGATTCTTGCGCATATGCCAGAAGAGACATCCGGCTACCGTCTGTTTTATAACGTGAACTTCCCACCTGTCCCCGCATCGGATGTTAAGGGCACCCGGCTGTCGCGGCAGGGTCTGCGCGACGGGACAGTATTTTCCACCGAACCGCATCTGTCGCCATCGGGGCGGCGTTTTCTGTGGATTCGCGGCGGCAACCAGCAGGTATCCACCGAGCCTGGAACAGATGCCGCGGACAACCTGGATGGCTATATTTCGGTCACGCCCATGCGCGCAGACCTCACAGCGCATGATGTGATGGAGGACCTGAAGGGCATCGCAACATGACCGGTGACGCTGAGCGCAAGATGCAGTTTCTCTACGCGCTGCGCTCACGTGGCGTGACGGACAAACGGGTGCTCCATGCAATGGAAACCATTGATCGCGGGCCCTTTATCCGCGGCATCTTCTCCGACAGAGCCTATGAGGACATGCCTCTGCCCATCGCCTGCGGCCAGACCATCAGCCAGCCTTCGATTGTCGGACTGATGACGCAGGCACTGCGGATATCACCCCGTGACAAGGTACTGGAAGTGGGTACCGGGTCCGGCTATCAGGCTGCCGTGCTCAGCCGCCTTGCGCGACGTGTTTATACTGTGGACCGTTACAGCCGGCTGGTGCGTGAGGCGCGTGCGCTCTTTGACGAGATGGACCTGACAAACATTACCGCACTGACAGCGGACGGCAGTTTCGGGCTGCCGGATCAGGCGCCATTTGACCGGATTATCGTCACCGCCGCTGCCGAAGACCCGCCCGGCACCCTGCTGGGACAGCTCAAACCGGGCGGCATCATGGTCGTGCCGGTGGGCCAGTCGGACGCGGTTCAGCATTTGATTGTCGCGCGAAAGACCGATGATGGCGTCGAATACGATGAATTGCGCCAGGTCCGTTTTGTTCCTTTGCTGGAAGGCTTGGGTAAGGACACATAAGCTGCTATATTGTCCGCAAGACAGCCGGGCCAACCGGCGTGTGCCACATGGCAGATTGAGGACGAGCAGATGACCCCGACCCGTTCGCGCAGCCGCGCGTTTCTTGCAGCGACGACCGCAGCAGCACTTGTGGTGCTTGCAGCCTGTGACCAGCCACTGGACTTCGATCTGCGGCGGGGCGGCTTTGGGACCGCCGATGCCGCCAGTTCCGTGCAAACCACAGACAGGCCGGCGCCGGACAGCCGCGGTGTCATTTCATACCCGACCTATCAGGTGGCCGTCGCAAAACGCGGGGACACGATCAACGACATTGCCAGCCGACTTGGCGTGAGCGCGGCTGAACTGGCGCGTTTCAACGGAGTAGATGCAGCTGTACCGCTGCGGGAAGGCGAAGTCGTCGCCCTGCCCGCACGTGTACCCGGCCCCTCCGGCGCCACCGGCACGGGACAACCCGGTGCCGTCGACATTGGCGCACTGGCCGGGGGTGCGATCGACCGTGCACCGGACAACAGCAGTTCGGCGTCCGCATCAGGCGTTCAGACAGCTGCACTGCCACCCGCGAGCGCCGCGCCCACCCCGGAGACCAGAGAACCCATCCGTCACAAAGTCGTGCGGGGTGAGACGGCCTTTACGATCTCCCGGCTCTATGACGTGCCGGTCAAATCGCTTGCCGAATGGAATGGACTGGGACCCGACTTTGCGATCCGCGAGGGCCAGTTCCTGCTGATCCCTGTTGCCCGCCAGGCACCGCCAGCAGCGGCTGCAGCACCGGTGACAGGACCCGGCACCGGGACACCGACGCCGACGCCGCCCAGTGCCGCAAAACCACTGCCCGCTGCAGAAGCCCCTGTTGAGAAAGCCGCCGAGCCCGAGGTCGACATCGGCGAGGAGACGATCGCCGACAGTTCCGCCCGGATGGTTTTCCCGCTTGAAGGCACCATCATCAGGACGTTTTCCAAAGACAAGAACCCCGGGATCGATATCCAGGCCGCTCCGGGCAGCACAGTTCGTGCTGCTGACGCAGGTGTTGTCGGCTCGGTTCTGGTGGATACGGACGGTGTGCCCATCATCGTTCTGCGTCATGAACCACAGCTTCTGACCGCCTATGTCAACGTAACAAACTATTCGGTCAAGAAAGGCGACAAGGTCGCACGGGGACAGCAGATCGGCACTTTAGGCGATGAGGACGGCACTTTCCTGCATTTTGAGGTCATCGAAGGCGGGCTCGAGCGCGTGGATCCGATGCTTTATCTCAAATAATCATCGACTTCGCTGAATTTCCCCGCGAATGCCATAATTCCGATTGATCACGCCACAGGGATGCCCTGTTTCGGTTCCAGAAACAGTGTGTGACTTTCTGCCCTGTGGAGACTGCTATGTCCGCCAGTACTGCAAAAAATGCGCTTGTTTCTGCGTCATTTACGCTGACCAACGGCCCTGACGGTGTTTGCAAATCACTTCGCCTGACTTTGCAAAACCGGTCACATACCCGGGTCATGCCTGGGAAGGTTATACCTTTTCCCGTGCGCTTCAGGTCTTCAGCGCAACGCCCTGCCGTCCGGCCAGGTCGGTAAAATACTGCCAGGCCACCCGACCGGACCTTGAGCCCCGCGTCGCCTGCCATTCGATGGCTTCGGCCCGTAGTGTTTCGTCATCTATGTGCACGCCCCATGCCTCGCAGTACCCTCTGATCATACTCAGATACTGATCCTGATCGCAGGGATGAAATCCCAGCCAGAGACCGAAACGGTCCGAAAGCGAGACCTTCTCCTCTACCGCTTCCGACGGGTTGATCGCGCTGCCGCGTTCGTTTTCGATCATATCACGGGGCATCAGATGCCGGCGGTTGGACGTCGCATAGAGGACAACATTGTCCGGTCGCCCCTCAATACCCCCATCGAGAACAGCCTTGAGGCTTTTGTAGTGGGCGTCGTCATGGCCGAAACTCAGGTCGTCGCAAAAGAGGATAAAACGGTACGGTGCGTCCCGCAGAAGGTTGAGCAGGCGCCCGACAGAGGGCAGGTCTTCTCTTTGAAGCTCAACAATACGCAATACTTCATGTGATGCATGAACTTTGCCATGTATTGCCTTGACAAGGCTAGATTTACCCATACCGCGCGCACCCCAGAGCAGCGCGTTGTTTGCCGGCAGCCCCCGGGCAAACTGCTCCGTGTTGGCAAGCAGCGTGTCACGCGATCGGTCAATACCGACCAGCAGATCCAGATCAACACGGGATACTGCAGGCACAGGCTCCAGACGATCCGGCGAGACATGCCATACGAACGCAGGCGCCGCTGAGAAATCCGGCGCGGCCACAGGGGCCGGCGCCAGTCGCTCAAGGGCTGCCGCGATGCGCTCTACGGGATCGTCAATCACGAAGCGGCATCCTCGTCATCATAGTAGCCTTCCGCACGCAGTTTTGCTTCGCGCTTGGTCTCGACCCGCTTCACCAGGAAGATGGACACTTCGTAAAGGCCATAGACCACAACGAACAGAATAACCTGGGTAATCACGTCCGGCGGTGTCACCAGTGCAGCAAGCACAAGAATGGCGACTACCGCGTATTTGCGTACATTTCCAAGGCCTTCGGAGCTCACAAGCCCCGCCTTGCCCATCAGCGTCAGAAGCACCGGCAGCTGAAAGCACATACCAAACGCAACGATGAACTTGATGGTCAGGTTCAGATATTCCTGGGCTGAACCCTGGAAAACCACGCTGAGACCGGGCGCATTCACGGGTTCACTGACCACCGCCTCGCCCTCGGCCCCAAACTGCTGGAACCCCAGAAAGAAGTCATAGGCCAGCGGGGTCACTACATAGAACGCAAAGGATGCGCCCAGCAGAAACATCACCGGTGATGAGATCAGAAAAGGCAGAAAAGCGCCTTTTTCATTCTTGTAGAGGCCCGGCGCCACAAAGCGCCACATCTGATGGGCAATCACCGGAAAAGAAAGAATAAGTCCGCCCAGGAGCGACACTTTGATCGCGACAAAAAAGCCTTCCTGAGGGCTGATAAAGATCAGATCGCAGTCCTGACCCCGCTCGGACAGAACCTTACAGAGCGGATCGGTCAGAAAGTTGAAAATCGGCGTTGCCACCGTAAAACAGATGATCATGCCGATCAGGAAGGCAATCACCGACCGGATGAGCCGCGTGCGCAGCTCGGCCAGGTGTTCAATCAGCGGGGCGGCACTTTCGTCCATGTCATCGGAAGCGCTCATGAGTCACTCTTTGGTTCAGGCGCAGCTGCGGCTTCGAGCGCCGCGGCTTTGTCCTGCGCCTCCTGCGCTTCCCGCATTTTGCGGTCCGCAGCGGCGCGGGCAGTCGCGGCCTGGATCTTCTTTGTCTGTTCCGCGCGTTCAGCCGACAGCTTGCCGGTCTCGCTCTCGGGATCAAATTTGGTCATATCCGCGGCGGCACTTTTGACACCATCCATGGCGGAACTTACCGGGTTCGTTGCGGCTTTGAGGCCTTTGGATATGTCTTTTACCCCGGCATCGTCCGCGGCATCATTCATCGCCCGGCTGAATTCGCGGGCCATGCCTTTGGCCTTGCCCACAAACTGCCCGATGGTGCGGAAGAGCACCGGCAGATCCTTAGGGCCAATCACAATCAGCGCGACGATGCCGATGACCAGCATCTCCGTCCAGCCGAGATCAAACATGGATCAGACCTTGTCTTTTTCGGTCTCGGGCGTGATGTCCTTGGCCTCTTCGGAGGCATTTGCGATCTCGTCCTGGCCTTCGTTGATGCCCTTCTTGAACGAAGTGATGCCTTTGCCCACTTCACCCATCAGGCTGGAAATCTTGCCGCGGCCGAAAAGAACCAGCACCACAACGGCGATCAGCAGAAGGCCAGGAAGGCCGATATTGTTCAACATTTGATCTCTCCCAAAAAAGGTCGCGCCCGGTCCGGGCGGGTCAGTCACCTCTTGGTTTAGGCAATCAGACCGCATGACAGAAGCGCGAAAGCCCCGGCGCACGCCTTTCAGAGACCGAAGCGGGTGAAAAATTGCCCCTCGCCAAACTCAACTGACAGGTTTATGTCAGTTGCACCCTGTCAAAAGCGCATCAGACGCAAACGAAAGGACGAAAAATGCGCTTTACCACTCTTGCCACTGCTCTTGTTGCTCTTGCTGCTGCCGATACGGCACGTGCGGGGGGCGAAACACCCGTGGCTGAAATCGTGACCTTCCGCCTTGCAGAGGGCGCGGATCCCGCGGAATTCACATCAGCAGCTGATGCAATAACCCCTTTCCTCAAAAACACAGGTGCTGTCCTGTCGCGCACGCTGAGCGTGGATGAAACGGGTTTGTGGACAGACCACATCACCTGGACCTCCATGCAGGTTGCAAAAGACACAGCTGCCGATGTGATGGCCCTGCCCGAAGCTGGCCCGATGATGTCGTTGATCGATGCAGAGACCGTCATCATGCGCCACGCCCCGATCCGGTTTTCCATGAAACAGGAGTAGCATGCGCCGCACCGACCGCCTTTTCGACATCATCCAGATCCTGCGCGACGGCAAACTGCACCGCGCGCAGGACATTGCGGAGCGTCTGGAGGTGTCGGTGCGCACGATTTACCGCGATATGGACACGCTGGTGGCATCCGGTGTGCCCGTCGAGGGCGAGCGCGGCGTAGGCTATATGATCACCGCCGCGATCACCCTGCCCCCGCTGAACCTCACGGTTGCCGAGCTGGAGGCGCTCAATCTGGGCATGGCCATCGTCGGAGAAGCCGCAGACCCGGACCTCAAGGCCGCCGCCCTCAGTCTGGCGGAAAAGGTCGACGCCGTTCTGCCCGAGCAGGTTGTGGCAGATGCGGATGCCTGGAAATTTGCGGTCTATCCTTTTGCCGATGCAGCACGGGGTTTTGCCCATATGCCCACGGTGCGGGCTGCAATCCGCGCCCGGCAGAAACTGCGCCTGACCTATACGTCCATCGGGGGCGCGGTCACGATGCGCACCGTGCGCCCCCTGCACATGGAATACTGGGGGCGGGTCTGGACACTGACCGTCTGGTGCGAGCTGCGCGAAGCCCACCGGGTGTTCCGCGTCGATCTCATTCAGACCGCGGAAGCGCTGCCGGAACTCTTTGTCGACGAGCCCGGCAAAACCCTTGCGGATTATGAGGCGTCAACCTCGACCCTGTAACCGGCACGCGGAAAGTGCACGGCAAGGTTTCCAGCCACGTCGTCGCGCCGCGCGATGGTGATGGTATCTGCATCAGCATAGGTCACGATGCCGGCCACGCCCTGTTCACCGCCATCAACGTCCGGGTGCACGGTTACTCCGGTGCCGGGCCGGATGCCCTGTGGGTCCAGCTGGTCCATACCGGAGGGCTCCTGCGGCTCACAGCCGGCAGCCACTTTGATCGCCTCTTCGGGCGTCATGGGCGAAACGGACCCGTGGCCGATGGCCGCGACGTTGCGTTCCCAGCGTTCCAGATGCGGGAATTCAGACAGGAATTCCGGCCCCTGCACCCACCGGCCACGAATGAACCAGACAACATGATAGAACTGTGCATCAATTGCGGCGGCAGCCTCGCCCAGCAGATAGGCCCGCCCATCTGACAGCTGCTCATTCAGCCACCCCATCGGTGCGCGCATCTGTGCGGCCAGGTGGGGCAGCGCCGCGTTGGCTGCTTTGAGACCCGCAGCCCAGTCCGGCCCCAGATAGAGCCGCCCGCGGTCTGCTGCGAAATCCGCCGGCAGGTTTTCCCCCGCAGAGCCCAGCACGATCTTCACCGCCAGATCGAAAAGCGCGCCATCGGTCCAGCGGCTGGCCGCCCACATCATCGCGGCCTCCGACGTCGGGAAATAAGTCGGCTCCGGAAAACGGTTTTCCAGTGCGCGGATGATGCAGGCGCTGTCGCAATAGATATCCGCCCCGATCTGCATCACCGGTGTGCGGCGATATCCACCGGTCAGCTGCGTCAGCATCGGCTTGGGGGCCAGACGCGGGATTTCCACGTCGTGCCACGCGACACCCTTGATGCCAAACGCGATACGCGCCTTTTCGGCCACGGGCGACTGCGGGTAGTTATGCAGGATGATGGCGCTCGAACTGTCGGTCATTCCGGGGTCCTTTCAGGACTTGTTCTTCAGGGTCCAGCCGGTCTGCGGCGGCAGGAAGGCTTCGACACTGGCCTGGGCCACTACGATGGGGTCCCCGGCGATTGTTTCAACGTTCAGCCCCCCATGGACGACCCGTACTTCTGCACGGCCCCGGGGCAGAAACGCCTGCAGCACTTCGACATCCACGGCATCAGGGTCCTGCACACCAACCGTCACCTGCACGCGCATCTCGCTGTGCGGCAGATCAAGCACCCCGAAGAGCGGCAGCGACGAATGCCTGAAGGCGTCCTCAATCGCGCGGCGGGCGGCTTTTGTGTAATCCTGGCCATGCAGGTCGTTGCCCATGCCCATTTCAATGATCAGGCGCTGTTCAGCCATCGGTGCGCTCCATGTCAAAACCCACGGTCAGCGCCACATTAGCCATGATGGTCGGATTGCCCTCGCCTTCCGGCCTGGGTGCGTCCAGCCCGCCGCGCTGAACCCGCACCTGCGCATCGCCATAGGGAAAGACGGCCATCACCTCGGAGACATCAACCTGATCCGGTTGCTGCACACCAATGTCCACGATGATTTTCATGTCGGTTTTCTCAAACCCGAAAAGCTCCGCCAGGTTGATCGAATTGTGCCAGAGCGCGTCTTTGACGCCCCGCACCGCTGCCTGGGTGTAGTCGCCCCGCCGGAGCGAAGTCCCCATCCCGAATTCCACCAGAAGCCGCTGCATCAGACCCTCCTCAGGCTGCAAAAACGAAACACCGGTCACGCCGGATCGTCAGCCACATGACCGTATCCGGCTGTGGCAGAAACACATTGGGCACCGTCGCGCGGAGCACGGAGCCGTCATAATCCATACGGAATTCGACCAGGCTCTCGTTGCCCATGAACCGTGCGCGCTGGACCACACCGCGGGCCGCCGTACCATCGCTGGCCGTTGGCAGCGGACCCGTCCCGTTACGGTCAAAATCGATGCGCACATGCTGGGGCCGGAACACGATGTCTACGGCTGTGCCATCGGGCACACCCGGTGCCAGAAACCGGCCAAAAGGTGTCTGGGCCAGCGCACCGGATACTTCGGCCCGCAGGACGTTCGCATCCGAGAAAAAGGCCACCGCCGCCCGGTCCACGGGCCGCGTATAGACGTTGTAGGGCGCGCCCTGCTGCACAATCCGGCCGTCCCGCATCAGGGCAATCTCGTCCGCCATGCGCATGGCCTCTTCGGGCTCGTGGGTCACCAGCAGCACCGCGGTGTCTTCTTCCTTGAGGATCGTCAGGGTCTCGTCCCGAATGCCATCCCGCAGACGGTTGTCGAGGCCGGAAAAGGGTTCGTCCATCAGCATGATGCGCGGCTTCGGCGCCAGCGCCCGGGCCAGCGCCACGCGCTGCTGCTCCCCGCCGGAAAGCTGGTGTGGAAACCCGTCAATGAAGCGCAGCAGATCCACGCGCTGCAACAGCGCCTCCACCCGTTCGCGTTTTTCCGCTTTGGAGCCCTGGCGCAGACCAAAGGCCACGTTGTCCGCTACGCTGAGATGCGGAAAAAGCGCAAAGTCCTGAAACATCAGCCCGATCTCGCGCCGTTCGGGCGGCACGCGGAAAATGGTGTCGCAGATCAGATTGCCGTCGACATAGATTTCGCCACTGTCCTGCATTTCGACCCCGGCAATCATGCGCAGGGTTGTGGATTTGCCGCAGCCTGACGGTCCGAGCAGACAGGTCACCTGCCCCGGCATGATTTTCAGCGAGACATCATCCACCACCGCGCGGCCCTCAAAGGCACGGCGCAGGTTTCTGATCTCGAGCCTCGGGGCGGGCTGGGACAAGGGCGGGCTCCGGATATCCGACAGATTTACTCAGGCCCGGAGCTATCAGCCCTTCCGCGCGCCCGCAAGCACCGCGGCAAAACCAGTGACCAGAACCACAGCGCAGATGACGAACAACTGCTCGTATTTGTGCCCCTCCGGCAGGAGTGCAGCGACCCCCGGCCAGCTGCGTGCGAAATAGGCAAAGGCCCCGGCCAGCGCGGCACCATAGGCCACCAGGTAGGCCCAGAGCGCCACCGGTCTGCGCAGGACCAGACCCACGACGATCACCGGGCTCAGGAACATCGAGGCCGTGCCCGACACCGCAACCGCATCAAAGAGCGTCGCATTGCCCCAGAGCGTGAGTGCCAGGCCCGCAACCATCACCAGCGCCATCACCAGTCGCCCGCCCGTCAGGCTGCGTGCCGCCAGACCCAGCTCCTCGACCGCCAGACGGGCCGAAGAGGCAAGCGCGGAATCAAGTGTGCTGAGCGCGGATACCAGCAGCGACACCATGAGCAGCATGAACACCCAGGGCGGGAACATCACCCCCCATGTGCCGATCAGTTCGCCCTCATATTCTGCACCCGCCAGACCTGCTTGAATGCCAAATACGCCAAAGGCAATGATGCAAAGCGTGGAAATCCAGAACGCATGCAGGAAGGAGCGCCGCGTGGTCTCTGCGTCGGCCAGAAACCCACGGTCCATCATCACAGGATCATGCGCCGGGTAAGAGAAAACCTGCAGGGCAGCAACTGCCAGCAGCACCCAGCCGTTCCAGCTGCCCGCCACACCGGGCGCTGTCATCACCGCTATCGGCGAAAAGCCGGGCGTCAGCACCAGCGCCAGAAAGGCAATGCCGAACGCCACCAGAAAGAGCACCATCTGGACCACATCCGTGCGCAGTGCCGCAGACAGCCCGCCCCAGGCGGAATAGGCCAGCCCCAGCAGGGACACAGTCACAATCGCAATGGTTCCGCCGCCCCCTGCAACCGCGTCAAAAATCAGACCGACCACCAGAAGATTGGCAAATACCTCCGACAGCAGCCGCAGACCGATCACCACGTTGTAGCAGCCCGCACCAATGCGCCCGAATTCATCGTTCAGCCAGTCCTGCACGGAACGCGCCCCGCGTCTGCGCAGATGCCCGACAATATACCCGCCCGTCAGAAAGGAACCGTAATAAGCGGCGTAGGCCAGCGTGCCCGGCATGCCGTAGTAATATCCCAGAATGGCGGAATTCATCAGTGAACGGGCGAAAATCCAGGTAGTGACCTGGCTCAGTACCAGCACCCAGAGGCCCGGCGCTTCGCCGGTTTCACCACGACCACTGAAAAAACCCTCCGCGCCTACGCGCCGGGGGGCGGCGACGATGCTGAGAAGGATTATGCCCGCAAGAGACAGGATGAGGATGGTGGTTTGCATGAGTGGTATTCCATTCCTGGTTTGCCCAGAGCTAGCGCGGCAGATGGCACCGCACCAGCCCGGCATCCATCTGCTGCCAGGAATGTGATCAGGCGGTGATCAGTCGGGTGCCGTGACCTCAAAGGACGCGGTTGCCCTGTCACGCCCGTTAACCTGCAGCGTCAGGTGATGCGTTCCGGGATAAAGCCGGAAGGTCGTGGCATTCCCCTTGAGATGATGCGACTTTTTCAGCTCCAGGGTCTTACCCGCACACACAGCGCTCTGTTTCAGCTTGAAGACTTTTTCACCCGTTTTGCCGCCCGGGCGGGCAAAGGTAAGCCGGTAATCCACGATAACCGGCAGATCCGTCTGCGCATCCAGCCGGCATGTGAACTTCAGATGCTCACCGATTGTGACCCCGGGCGTATCCACAGAAAGTTCAGCCTTCACAGGCACTTCCGGATCATATCCCAGCAGCGCCATAGCCCCGCCGTGCCCGTTTTTGATGAGCGTGCGCAGCGCGTGCCGCGTCATCCAGGCCATCTCTTTGTCGGGCTGACGACCAGCATCGCGCCAGGAGCCCAGACGGTCTGTTACCATTTCCGGCACGCTGCGGCTGAGGTCATTGAGATGGTTGGCCACGGACCGTGTCACGAAGCGGGTCGGGTCTCCGGCCAGTCTGTCCAGCAGCGGCAGGGTCTGCTCGGGGCTCAGCCCCACGGCTTTGGCCCAGGGCAGCCGCGGACGGGTGCCTTCACTCACCAGCCGGCGCACGTGATAATTGTCATCCGTTGCCCAGGCCATAAGATCAGCGAGCGTTTCCTCGGGCCAGCGGACCAGAAAATCGCGGACCCAGAACTCCATCGAAAAGCGTTGGGTCGCCTCATAGAGCACCCCCATCGCCATTTCACGGTGCTCCTCAAGCCCGTGGCGCGCCGCCAGAATGCCCGGCACCGCAAAGACAAACCGGCCAAAGTCGTCATCCTTCAGCGTCGGGTCGAGACGCGGCGCCATTGAGGCATGCAGCAAAGGCGCCAGCTCCGGAAAGCCGGCAGGCAACTGCGCTTCGGCGCAATCGGCCAGCCAGTCCAGACGCGCCATCAGCTCGCGCTCGGGAAAACCCGCCAGCGCATCCTGCACAAACCGCGCCCGGTCGAAACCGGGCACGCCGCGCTCAAAATCACTGGCCACCAGCCCGACGGTTTCTGCGTTAAAGAGCTGATCCTTCAGCAGTTCGGGCATGGATCAGATGGTGGCGTTGGTGGCACCACCGTCCAGCAGCAGGTTCTGTCCGACGATGAACCCTGCATGCTGCGAACACAGGAACGCGCAGGTCGCGCCGAACTCCTGACGCGTGCCATAGCGGCCTGCGGGGATCGTAGCGGCACGGTTGGCGCGCGCCTCGTCGATCGAAATGCCCTGCGCTTTGACCACAGCACCATCCAGTGCATCGGCACGGTCGGTGGCGTGAATGCCGGGCAGCAGGTTGTTGATCGTCACGCCCGAGCCTGCGACCTGGCGGCTGGTGCCTGCCACATAACCGGTCAGTCCTGCGCGCGCCGAATTCGACAGCCCCAGCACGGGAATAGGCGCTTTGACCGACTGCGAGGTGATGTTGACCACCCTGCCCCAGCCACGCTCCATCATGCCGGGCACCAGCGCTTTGATCAGCGCCACCGGTGCCAGCATATTCGCGTCCAGCGCCTTGATGAAATCCTCGCGGTCCCAGTCATGCCACATGCCCGGCGGCGGACCGCCCGCATTGTTGACGAGAATATCCGCATCACCGGCCGCTTCCGTCAGCGCCGCCTGGCCTTCGGGTGTCGAAACATCAGCTGCAACGGTAGTGACATTCACACCGTATTCGGCGCGGATGGCCTCTGCTGCTGCGTCCAGCGCGTCAGCGCCACGCGCGTTCATCACCAGATCGACTCCTGCGGCCGCCAGTGCCTCTGCACATCCCAGACCCAGCCCTTTGGACGAGGCGCAGACAACCGCGCGTTTACCTTTGATTCCCAGATCCATGATGTACTCCCTGTTATGCGTCGGTTCTGACTAACACCTCTCCCGCCCCGGTGACCAGAGAAAGGCGACGGGGGCCATGGAGACGGATCCGTCCGGCTCGTCAGCGGGGTTTCGCCTCTCCTGGCGGCATCAGTGGTTGCTCTGACGCACAGAAACGTCCATGCAGGCGGCATTACCCGCAGAAAGGCCAGAAAGAATGATTGAACGGATTGATACCGGCGTACGCTCCTCGAAAATCGTGAAATACCAGGGCGTTGCCTATATCACAGGACAGGTGGGCGAAGGCGACACCATTCAGGAACAGACCACCGAATGCCTGCGTCGTCTGGACGAACTGCTGATCAATGCAGGGTCCTCTCGCAAAAAAATGCTGCGGGCAACGATCTGGCTTGCGGACATGAGCGACTTCGCCGGGCTGAATGAAGTCTGGAACGCATGGGTGCCCGAGGGCCACGCACCTGCCCGCGCCTGTGGAGAGGCAAAACTTGCCCGTCCCGAGCTGAAGGTCGAAATTATCGTCGACGCGGCCTACGACTGATCCAAAAGAAAACGGCGGCCCCTGAAGGCCGCCGCTTCCGCTGCATATGTCTGTGTGATCAGGCTGCCTTGCGCCGACGCTTCATGGCGGCAAGACCCCCGAAAGCTGCCATCAGCATCCAGCCCGCGGCGGGCAGTGGTACGGCGCTGACCGACCCGACGACATCATCGATGCCAAAACCGTCACGTTCTGCAGCATCATTGAACAGATCGACGGTCACGTCAGAGACGCTGTCGCTGAAGAGCAATGTCACGAGATACAGGCTGCCGTTCGGCCCGCCGGTCGGTGCGCCGCCGATATCAGGCACGATCAGGGTGTCGCCTTCAACTTCGCCGCCAACGGCAATGTTGAATTCAAGGCTGCCCACATCGTCGGCGTCCATCAGCAGAAAACTGATCCGGTCAAACAACAGATCTGAAACCGCACCGGTGTTGATGCGGATGCCTCTGTTGTCGTTGCTGTCCAGGTACTGGCTGCCGCCGGCGGTTGTATTGAAACGGCCATACTGCGAACGGTCCCGGATCACGGCCTGATCTTTCGGCCCAACAACGGAGCTGCCGCCGGCACCTGTACCAAGATGCTCATAGGCAGCAAAGTCGCCGGTGAAATTGGTCGCCGTGCAATTATCCGCCGGGCAGGCTGTGAACCGTTCAAAATCGTCACCACCGATGATGCTTTCCCCGGCAAACGCAGCCTGGGCTGCACGGGCCCCGGCCAGGTTCAGATCGCCGTCGCCGGTCGAGCCAAAGTATTCAATATCGATTGTTGTGAGCGTGGCTGCCTGAGCAGACATCGCCGAGATAGAAGCCGCTGCGACGAGCGCCAGAATATTTTTCATCGTACTTTAACCCATACAAACTCAGTAAAACACGTGCTCAGTTAGCACGCGGCTGCCGCCACGGTAAAGCCACACTCTGCCCCGATTCTGCCATTATTTGCCGCGAACGTCGGCTCCTGCTGATCAGTGCGGCGGCTGCTCAGGGATTGTCCACGGTCGTGCAACAGATGCCCCCGGACGGCGCCGGGAAACGGCCGGCGGTGGAATCAGCTGCTGCCCCAAGCACATGCTTGCAGCACCCGGGGGCTTAACCTATACGCAGCCCATGCTGGATAACGCCCGAAACCGCCCTGACCTGCCGCCCGAAATCGCGCGCCGCCGCACCTTTGCGATCATCTCGCACCCGGACGCGGGCAAGACGACCCTGACCGAGAAATTCCTTCTCTTCGGGGGCGCGATCCAGATGGCGGGCCAGGTCCGCGCCAAAGGCGAAGCGCGGCGAACGCGCTCTGACTTTATGGCGATGGAAAAAGACCGCGGGATCTCCGTTTCAGCCTCCGCCATGTCGTTCGATTTCCGCGAATTCCGGTTTAATCTGGTGGACACACCCGGCCACTCTGACTTCTCCGAAGACACGTACCGCACGCTCACCGCCGTAGATGCGGCCGTTATGGTGATCGACGGTGCAAAAGGTGTTGAAAGCCAGACGCAAAAGCTTTTTGAAGTCTGCCGGATGCGGGACCTGCCGATCCTGACCTTCTGTAACAAGATGGACCGGGAAAGCCGGGACGTTTTTGAAATTATTGACGAAATTCAGGAAAATCTGGCAATAGACGTCACCCCGGCAAGCTGGCCTATCGGTGTTGGGCGGGATTTCATCGGGTGTTATGACATCCTGCGGGATCGTCTGGAACTGATGGACCGGGCAGACCGGAACCGGGTGGCTGAATCCATCGAAATCAACGGGCTGGATGATCCTGCTCTGACGGAACACGTGCCCGCGGACCTTCTTGAAAAACTGCGCGAAGATCTGGAGATGGCGCGCGAACTGCTGCCCCCGCTCGATATGGAAGCGATGCATGAAGGGTCTCTCACGCCGATCTGGTTCGGCTCGGCGATCAACTCCTTCGGGGTCAAGGAACTGATGGACGGCATCGCCAACTATGGCCCGCAGCCGCAGATCCAGTCGGCAGAGCCCCGCCAGATTCTGCCCGAAGAACCCAAGGTTGCCGGCTTTGTTTTCAAAGTGCAGGCGAATATGGACCCCAAACACCGCGACAGGGTTGCTTTTGTGCGGCTGGCCTCCGGACACTTCAGCCGCGGCATGAAACTGACTCATGTGCGCAGCAAAAAACCCATGGCCATCACCAACCCGGTGATGTTTCTGGCATCCGACCGCGAACTGGCCGAAGAGGCCTGGGCCGGCGATATCATCGGGATCCCGAACCACGGACAGCTGCGTATCGGCGATACCCTGACCGAGGGCGAGGCGATCCGCGTGACCGGCATTCCGTCCTTTGCGCCGGAGCTGCTGCAGGGCGTGCGCGCGGGCGATCCGATGAAAGCCAAACATCTGGAAAAAGCACTGATGCAGTTCGCTGAGGAAGGTGCGGCGAAAGTCTTCAAACCCTCCATCGGCTCCGGTTTCATCGTGGGCGTTGTCGGACAGCTGCAGTTTGAGGTGCTGGCGAGCCGGATCGAACTGGAATACGGGTTGCCGGTGCGTTTCGAGGGATCACAGTTCACCTCCGCCCGGTGGGTGAACGGTGACAAACAGGCGGTCGATGCGTTTGCCGATAAAAACAAACAGCACATCGCCCATGATCATGATGGCGATGTCGTCTACCTGACGCGTCTGCAGTGGGACATCGACCGCGTCGAACGCGATTACCCCGACGTACGCCTGACAGCGACCAAGGAAATGATGGTCTGAACAGACCTGCGCGCTCCGACCGGCCACAAAGACACAGTGCTGCGGCATTTTCCCGGCGCTGCATCTGCGACTGCCATCCTGTTTGACCCGGAAGGCAACACTTGTTATGGACGCGCAGCATGTCGCGACACCGGTCGCACCTTTGGCCATTCGGGCTGACATGTATGCTGCAGCGGGCCAGGTTGTGTCCGCAAATATCGGACACATATGACAAAATTTACTGACCTGAATCTGAACCCAAAAGTCCTGAAAGCCATTGACGAGGCGGGATATGAATCCCCCACACCGATCCAGGCTGGTGCCATTCCGCCAGCGCTGGAAGGTAAGGACGTTCTGGGCATTGCACAGACCGGCACCGGCAAAACGGCGAGTTTTACCCTGCCGATGATCACCCTGCTAGCCCGTGGCCGCGCCCGCGCGCGGATGCCCCGCAGTCTGGTGCTCTGCCCCACGCGGGAACTTGCGGCCCAGGTGGCCGAGAACTTTGACACCTACACCAAACACCTGAAGCTGACCAAAGCGCTGCTCATTGGTGGCGTATCCTTCAAGGAACAGGACAAGCTCATCGACAAAGGTGTGGACGTGCTGATTGCCACGCCCGGCCGTCTGCTGGACCACTTTGAACGCGGCAAACTGCTGCTGACGGGTGTGCAGATCATGGTGGTGGATGAAGCAGACCGGATGCTCGACATGGGCTTTATCCCGGACATCGAACGCATCTTCAGCCTGACGCCCTTCACCCGCCAGACCCTGTTCTTTTCGGCCACCATGGCGCCGGAGATCGAGCGGATCACCAACACCTTCCTTTCTGCGCCTGAGCGGATCGAAGTTGCCCGCCAGGCCACCACCAGCGAGAACATTGAACAGGGCGTTCTGATGTTCAAAGCGTCCCGACGGGACCGCGAAGGGACCGAAAAGCGCAAAGTGCTGCGTGCCCTGATCGATGCCGAGGGCGAAAAGTGCACCAATGCGATCATCTTCTGCAACCGGAAAACGGATGTGGATATCGTCGCCAAGTCACTGAAAAAATACAAATATGACGCCGCACCGATCCACGGCGACTTGGACCAGAGCCAGCGGACCAAAACGCTTGACGGCTTCCGGGACGGCACACTGCGGTTCCTTGTGGCCTCTGACGTGGCCGCCCGCGGTCTTGATGTTCCATCGGTCAGCCACGTGTTCAATTTTGACGTGCCGGGCCATGCCGAAGACTATGTGCACCGCATTGGCCGGACGGGTCGTGCCGGACGCGATGGTAAAGCCATCATGATCTGCGTGCCGCGTGACGAAAAGAACCTCACCGACATTGAAAACCTGGTGCAGCGCGAGATACCGCGTCTCGACAACCCGCTGGGTGGCGGCAAACCTGCCGAGGAACCGTCGGAGAAGGCTGAAAAGTCAGACGAAAAGCCAAAGCGCAGCAGATCGCGCAGCCGGCGCAAGGACAAAGACGAGGCGGAAACACCTGCGGCGGACACCGCGCCCGCTGAAACCGTGTCCGGGACGGAAAAAGCACCCGCTGAGGCAAAAGCGGATAATGACACCAAACGGGACACCGAAGAGCCGCGCAAACGCAGCCGTGGTGGACGTGGCCGCGGACGCCGTGGAAATGACGGTGATGATCGCGGCGGCAACACCGTGGTCGGTCTCGGCGATCACACCCCGGAATTCATCGGACTGAGTTTCAAAGAGCGCCGCTGAGCGCCGGAAGCCCCAAAAAAAGCCCCCTGCGGATGTGCAGGGGGCTTTTTTGCACCGGGTGTCAGCTCAGACGACTGACAACCACGGTGACTTCGGGCTTCTTGCCAACCTCTTCCTGAGCGGAATTGCGCACCACACGGCGCAGCCCCTCGTTCAGCTTGTCATCGTCGCGCCAGGTCTTTTTGCCAGCCCTGCCGATCCACTGGCTGAGGTCTTCCTCCAGGACATCCACCAGCGCCGCACGGCTGCGCCCCGTTTCCGGCAGCCCCATGACCTCGCACCAGGGCTCCCCCAGCGGCTCGTCCCCGTCATCCATGATCAGCGTCACCAGCACATGACCGTTCAGCGCCATGCGGATACGGTCCCGCACCACACCATCCAGCGCGCCGATCTGCACAGACCCATCCAGATAGGTGCGCCCCGTTTCAACATATTCCGCGACCGTGGGCTGGTTGCCTGACAGATCGATCATCATGCCATTGACGGCCAGCACACCGGTCATACCCTTACTGTTGGCGATCTTCACATGCTCACGCAGATGGCGGTGTTCGCCGTGCATCGGGATCAGCACCTGCGGCTTCACGATGGCGGACAGTTTTTCAAGGTCGGGCCGGTTTGCGTGTCCCGAAACATGGTAAAGCCCCGTGCTGTCGTCCACCACATCCACGCCCTGTTCCGAGAACTGGTTGATAATGCGGATCACACCCTTTTCATTGCCCGGAATGGTCTTGGAGGAGAAGAGAAACAGATCCCCTTCCTGCATGGTCATGCCCTGATACTTGCCGCGCGCCAGCTGAGCCGAGGCCGCGCGGCGTTCCCCTTGGCTGCCGGTGACCAGCAGCATCAGATTTTCGCGCGGAATGCTCTGCGCATCCTCCGGGCTGACCACTGTGGGGAAGTCCGAAAGAACGCCTGTCTCGATAGCAGCCTCGATCATCCGGCGCATCGCCCGTCCCATCAGAACGATAGAGCGCCCTGCCCGCTCGCCGGCATCCGCCAGTGTTTTGACCCGCGCCACGTTCGAGGCAAAGGTCGTCGCGACAACCATGCCTTTGGCGGCCTGCACCAGCTTGGTGATCTCAGGACCAACCGAGGCCTCAGACCGCCCCGGGTTGGGTGAAAACACATTGGTGCTGTCCACGATCAGCGCTTTGACGCCATCCTTGCTGACCTCTGCCCAGAGGTCGGGGTCGAAAGGTTCGCCCACAAGGGGCGTCTCATCCAGCTTGAAATCACCCGAGTGGATCACACGGCCTTCGGGCGTATCAATCACCATGGAAGAGCTTTCCGGGATGGAATGCGAGATCGGCAGGAAACTGACTTTGAACGGTCCCGCACTGATCACCTCAGGCCAGGGGGATACGGTGCGCACAGAGTCTTCGGGGTGCCCGTGTTCCGTCATTTTGCGCCGCGCGATGTTCGCCGTAAAGGCGCGGGCGTAAACCGGTGCCTGCAGCTGGGTCCATGTATGTGCCACAGCGCCAACGTGATCCTCATGCGCATGGGTGATGAACACCGCCTCGATCTGATGGCGCCGTTCCGCCAGCCAGGAGATGTCCGGCAGGATCAGATCCACACCGGGGCTGCTGTCCATGTCGGGAAAGGCGACGCCAAGGTCCACCACGATCAGCCGCTCTTTGCCCGGCTCCCCATAGCCGTAAACATAAGCGTTCATGCCAATTTCGCCCGCCCCGCCGAGGGGCAGATAAATAAGTCGTTCTTTGCTCATAAAATTAAGCGTTATCCTTGTTGTATTGATGTATCACGGTCAGCCCGTGAATGGTCAGATCGTCCTCAAAAGCGTCAAACAGCGCTTCGGACTGCTGGAAAAGGGGTGCCAGCCCACCCGTTGATATCACGCGCATCTCGCGGGCGCGTTCCGCCTTGATCCGGGCACATATCTCACGCACCAGACCGATGTAACCCCAGAAAACGCCTGACTGCATGCAGGCCACTGTGTTTGTACCTATCACCGCCTGTGGTCGCGATATGTCAACATGCGGAAGAGCCGCAGCCGCCTGGTGCAGGGCCTCCAGGCTCAGGTTCACCCCCGGCGAGATCACTCCACCGATATAGGCACCATCGGTGTCGACCACATCGAAGGTGGTCGCCGTGCCGAAATCGACCATGATCAGGTCGCCACCATAAAGGTTGTGCCCGGCCACGGTATTGACCAGCCGGTCCGGCCCCACGGCCGTACCCTCATCCACCCGTACATCCACAGGCAGCAGGCAATCCGGTTTGCCCACCACCAGCGGCCTCGTCTTGAAATACCGGTCCGCCAGAACCCGCAGGTTGAACACAACCCTCGGCACCGTCGACGACACAATCATATCGGTGATCTGCACATCCAGGTTCTGCAGCCGCATCAGCGTGCTGAGCCAGACGTAATACTGATCCGCCGTGCGCTGCCACTCGGTCGATGTGCGCCAGGACGCCAGAAATTCCTCTCCGTCCCAGATCGCAAAGACCGTGTTGGTATTCCCGCAATCAACCGCCAGAAGCATGGTGCGGTCCCCCGTCCGTTTCAGAAAAACACTTCCGCCGCCGCAATCCGGCGCAATCCTGTGTGCGTGCGTAGCATCAGGTGACCCTCCGCGTCCACATCCTCAAAGCTACCGGTCAGGCTCTCACGCCCGGTCCGCGCGGTGATGACCTCTCCCAGACGCGCGGCATGGGCCAGCCAGGCGGCGCGGATGGGCGCAAAACCAAACTGACGGAACTGCGCCTCCAGTACCGCGTAAGCCTCTGCCAGATGGCACAGGAAATCTTCCGCTCCGATGACGGTTCCCGTCACCTCCGAAAGCGCCACCGGTGTCACCGCGCCAGCTTCCACATCGCCGGGCGCAGGAGCTGCCGCCAGATTGACACCAACGCCGATACACAACCCGCTCTGCTGCGTGCCTTGCCCGCTGCTCTCCAGCAGAATGCCGGCCACCTTGCCGCCCTGCAGCAACACATCATTCGGCCATTTCAGCTGAAAGAAATCCCCCCGACCGGTCACCGCCGTAAAGGCCTCAAAGAGCGCCAGTGACATCACAAAAGACCGCAGAGCCGCCACGCCCGGCGGTTCTTGCGTCTGCAGCACAAGCGTGGCCGCAAAACTCCCGCGGGGCATCGCCCAGGGCCTGCCCCGCCGGCCACGGGCCGCAGTCTGATGATGCGCAAGAACCCAGAACGGTGCGGGCTGCTCTCTGGCCAGCTGCCGCGCCGCATCAAGTGTCGATCCCGTCTCCGACAGGATCACCCGGCCATATCCGGCAGGCCAGCGGCTCACGACTTCTTCTGGCAGGAAATATCCCCCCGGAGGGCCGGTCAGCCACGCGCGCCCCCGGTCAGTTCACAAGCGTCGCCGCTGCCGCTGCCGCTGCAGATTCAACACCGAACATATTGGCAATACCCAGCACCATTACGGCCGCTGACGCCAGCAACAGACCCGCCAGAATGGGAGCACCGCCCTTGTCGAGGCCCTCTTCGCTGTCGTCCCCGAAATACATAAAGAAAACGATCCGCAGATAATAAAAGGCACCGATCACCGAGGCCACAACGCCCGCAATGGCAAGCCAGGCAAGATCAGCCTCATAGGCCGCGCGCAGAACATAAAACTTGCCAAAGAACCCCAGCATCGGCGGCACGCCAGCGAGGCTGAACAGCAGGATCAGCATGGCCAGCGCCTTACCCGGTTCGCGCTTTGCATACATGTTCAGCGCCGAGATATCCGTGACGGGCT
This sequence comes from Roseobacter sp. S87, assembly GCF_055693285.1. The sequence continues at coordinate 859,953 of NZ_JBVFTR010000004.1, read as the reverse complement.
GGCCGTCTTTCTGCATCATCAGAATGAACGCAAAGGTGCCGACATTCATAGTGACGTAGATCGCCATATAGATCAGCATCGCTTGGACACCCAGCACAGTCCCCGCTGCGAGCCCCATCAGCGCATAGCCCATATGGGCAATGGACGAAAACGCCATCAGGCGTTTGATGTTGGTCTGCCCGATCGCCGCCACGGCTCCGAGGAACATCGACAGCACCGACAGCAGCGCCACGATCTGGCTCCAGTCGTTGACCGCATTGCCGAACGCATCGTGCAGAACACGCGCAAAGAGCGCCATCGCTGCAACCTTGGGTGCTGTGGCGAAGAAGGCAGTGACCGGCGTCGGTGAGCCTTCATAAACGTCCGGCGTCCACATATGGAACGGCACGGCGGAAACTTTGAACGCCATGCCCGCCATCAGGAACACGAGGCCAAAGAGCAGCCCCAGGGATACCTCGCCCGCCTGCGCGGTCTGGATGATGCCGGAAAAGAGCGTAGTGCCCGCATAGCCATAGACCAGCGACGCACCATACAGCAGCAGGCCGGAGCTGAGCGCGCCCAGCACGAAATACTTCAGGCCCGCTTCGGTGGACTTCACGCTTTCACGCCGCAGCGAGGCCACGACATAGAGCGCCAGCGACTGCAGCTCGAGCCCCATGTAAAGCGCCATCAGATCATTGGCCGACACCATGACCATCATGCCCACAGCGCTCAGCGCCACCAGCAGCGGATATTCAAAACGCAGCAGATCACGGGACTTCATATAGCCCTCGGACATCACCAGCACAGCCGCTGCCGACAGCAGGATCGTGACTTTGGCAAAACGCGCAAACCCGTCGATCATGAGCATGCCGTTGAAGGCGGATTTTGCACCTTCCCCGTTGATGCCGATCCACGCGGCCAGGGCAATCATCACACCCGCCGTCATCCAGACCAGTGTCGATGCCAGCCCGTCCTTTGAGGTGTAGACCGCCACCAGAAGCATCACCATCGCATAGACGGAGAGCAGTATCTCGGGCAGGACCAGTGTCAGATCAGCAGAAGTCATTGCTTCACCCTTCAGTTCGACGCGAGCTGGGAGGCGGCCTCTGCCGCGGCCAGCGCCGTATCATAGTTTGAAACCAGGTTGGCCACAGCAGGCCCGGTAATATCGAGCACCAGCCCCGGGTAAACCCCCAGCAGCAGCGTCATCACCACCAGCGGCGCAAAGATCCAGCGCTCGCGCGGCGTCATATCCGTAATCGACCGCAGGCTCTCTTTGATCAGATCGCCCATGACCACCCGGCGGTAAAGCCACAGCGCATAGGCCGCCGAGAAGATCACACCTGTGGTCGCCACCACGGCCACCCATGTGTTGACCTGGAAGACCGCCATCAGCGTCAGGAATTCACCCACAAAACCGGAGGTGCCCGGCAGCCCCACATTAGCCATCGTAAAGAGCATGAAGATCAGCGCATAGGCCGGCATCCGGTTCACCAGCCCGCCATAGGCGTCGATATCGCGGGTGTGCATCCGGTCATAGATCACGCCCACGCACAGGAAGAGCGCGCCCGAAATAAAGCCGTGGCTGATCATCTGGAAAATCGCGCCATCCAGCCCCTGCTGGTTTGCGGCGAAAATGCCCATGGTCACAAAGCCCATATGTGCGACGGATGAATAAGCGATGAGCTTCTTCATGTCTTCCTGCACCAGCGCCACCAGCGACGTGTAGACGATCGCAATGGCCGACATCCACAGCACCAGCGGGGTCAGCACCTCTGCGCCCACAGGGAACATAGGGAGTGAGAACCGGATGAAACCGTAGCCGCCCATTTTAAGCAGAATGGCCGCCAGAACAACGGAACCGGCCGTCGGCGCCTGAACGTGTGCATCCGGCAGCCAGGTGTGCACCGGCCACATCGGCATCTTGACCGCAAAGCTGGCAAAGAACGCGAGGAACAGCAGGGTCTGCAGACCACCGATCACCTGAATGCCCAGTACCGAGAAGGTCTCGAAGGCAAATTCGTGGTTCAGCAGCACCTCAATATCCGTGGTGCCCGCATCCGCAAACATACCGACCATCGCCACCAGCATCAGCACCGAGCCGAGGAAGGTATAAAGGAAGAATTTGAAGCTCGCATAGATGCGGTTCGCCCCGCCCCAGATGCCAATGATCAGGAACATCGGAATGAGGCCCGCCTCAAAGAAGAGGTAGAAGAGCACCAGATCAAGCGCCATGAAAACGCCAAGCATCAGCGTTTCCAGCAGCAGGAAGGCGATCATGTATTCCTTGACGCGCGTGGTGACATTCCAGGACGCCGCAATCACCAGCGGCATCATGAAGGTCGTCAGCATCACGAAAAGAACGCTGATCCCGTCGACGCCCATCTTGTACTGCAGCCCCAGCAGCCAGTCGCGCTCTTCGACAAACTGGAAGCCGGTATCGTTCGGGTCGAACTGCGCCAGAATGAAGAGCGACACAAGGAAGGTCGCGACCGTTGCCGCCATCGCCAGCCACCGCGCATTGCGGTTGGCATATTCATCGTCCCCGCGCAGCCAGACCGCCATGATGAGCGCACCCAGCGCAGGAATGAAGGTGACCATAGACAGAAGGTTATCCATCACTCAACTCCCCCGCTGAGCGTCATCCATGTGACCAGCACCGCAATGCCGACGACCATGGCGAATGCATAGGTAAAGATGTAGCCGGACTGCGCGCGGCCTGCGAGACGGGTGAAGAAGGGGATGATCCCCATCGCCACACCGTTCAGGCTGCCGTCGATGACATTGCCGTCGCCGCGCTTCCAGAAGAAACTGCCGATCCATTTGGCGGGCCCGACAAAGATAACGTCATAGAGCTCGTCAAAATACCATTTGTTCTTGAGGAACAGATAAAGCGGACGCTGGTTCTCCGCCAGCCGTCCCGGCAGGCTCGGATTGGCGATGTAGAACCAGTACGCCACGACAAAACCCAGCACCATCGAGATAAACGGCGAGAGCTTCACCCATGTGGGCACATAATGCGCCTCATGCAGCACGGTGTTTTCGGGCGCGATATAGATGCCCGCTTCACCGGGCGCATCCGCCATCACGTATTTCAGCTCAGATGCTTTCGGGCTGCGCTCTGCCACGGCTTTTTTCAGTTCTTCAGCAGGCGCTTCATAGTGGCCTCCAAAGAACTTGATGATCTCGTTCTGCTTCCCGAAGAAGCTCGAATACCAGATCGCACCGGCAAAGATGGACCCCATCGCCAGAACGCCCAGCGGGATCAGCATCACCATCGGGCTTTCATGCGCATGTTCATGCGTGTGCTTGTCGCCGCGCGGCTTACCCCAGAAGGTCAGGAACATCAGCCGCCAGGAATAAAAGCTGGTGAACAGCGCCGCGATCACCAGTGACCAGAAAGCAAATCCATTGCCGGCAGCAAAGGCGCTTTCGATCACCGCATCCTTGGAGGCAAAGCCGGCAAAGCCGATCCAGCCGGTGAGCGGAATACCGACACCGGTAATGGCAAGCGTCCCGATCAGCATCGCCCAGAAGGTATAGGGGATCTTTTTACGCAGACCGCCGTAGTTCATCATGTCCTGCTCGTGGTGCATCGCATGAATGACTGAGCCTGCACCCAGGAAAAGCATCGCCTTGAAGAATGCGTGGGTGAAGAGGTGGAACATCGCCACCGGGTAGGCGCCAACGCCCGCTGCCACGAACATATAGCCCAGCTGTGAACAGGTCGAGTAGGCGATCACACGCTTGATGTCGGTCTGTACCAGCCCCACGGTCGCGGCAAAAAACGCTGTCGCAGCGCCCAGCACGGTGACAAACGACATAGCTTCGGGTGCAAATTCCATAATCGGCGACATACGACAGACGAGGAAAACGCCCGCTGTCACCATCGTCGCCGCGTGGATCAGCGCCGAGACAGGTGTCGGACCTTCCATGGCGTCCGGCAGCCAGGTGTGCAGGATAAGCTGTGCCGATTTGCCCATGGCGCCGACAAAGAGGAGGAAGGCCACAAGGTTCGCGGCATTCCACTCAGCCCACAGGAAGGTCAGCTGTGTTTCTGCCAGATCAGGTGCCGCTGCAAAAACGTCCGAAAAGTTGATGCTGTCGGTCAGGAAGAAGAGCGCAAAGATCCCCAGCGCAAAGCCGAAATCACCCACACGGTTGACCACAAAGGCCTTGATCGCGGCGGCATTGGCAGAAGGTTTGCGATAGTAAAACCCGATCAGCAGGTAGGAGGCAACGCCCACGCCCTCCCAGCCAAAGAACATCTGCACAAGGTTGTCCGCTGTCACCAGCATCAGCATCGCGAAGGTGAAGAAAGACAGATAGGCAAAGAAACGCGGCTTGTAGCTCTCGCCCTCTTTCCACTGCGGATCATGATCCATGTAGCCAAAGGAATAGAGATGCACGAGGCTCGAGACTGTGGTGATCACGATCAGCATGATCGCGGTCAGACGGTCCAGCCGGATCGCCCAGTCGGTGCTGAGCGTGCCGCTTTCGATAAAGCGCAGGATCGGGATCTGCTGGGTCACCCCGTCAAAGGTCAGGAAAACAACCCAGCTGAGGAACGCCGACAGGAAAAGCAGCGACGTGGCGGTCCACATCGCGGCCTTCTCACCGATGATTTTCCAGCCGAACCCGCAGAGGATCGCGCCAACCAGCGGGGCAAAAAGGATGATGGTTTCCATTGGCTCAGCCCTTCATCACGTTGACGTCTTCCACGGCAATGGTGCCGCGGTTCCGGAAGAAACAGACCAGAATGGCCAGTCCGATCGCCGCCTCTGCGGCGGCCACCGTCAGCACAAAGAGCGTAAAGACCTGACCCACCAGGTCGTCCAGAAAGCTGGAAAATGCCACAAGGTTGATGTTCACCGCCAGCAGCATCAGTTCGATGCTCATCAGCAGGATGATCACATTCTTGCGGTTCAGAAAGAGCCCGAAGATGCCAATGACAAAAAGCGTCGCCGCTACTGTCAGGTAATGTTCCAAACCAATCATCTTACGTCCTTTCGGGGTGCTGTGCCCCCGGCTTGGTTCCCTGTTACACCAGAGCCTGCGCTCCGGTCCGCCCGGCTGCAGGCGGTATTCCTCTACAGACCTTCCAGTCTGAATTCTGTCCTGTCGCCGCGCGCATCCGGATAAAAGGCTGCGCAGGCGCATGTTTCCTCTGTGGCTGTCTCAACCCGCACATCACGGGCAAAAACCGCCAGATCGTCTGCCATCCGCTCCAGCGTCGCGAAAACCCGTGCACCGGTTTCATGGCGCGCGATCACACCCATGGCATCTTCGGTCCGGTCAAACGGCAGGCGGTTTCCCATGTTCTCCTCGGCGGTGCGTGCACGCAGCACCTCGCCGGGTCCGCAGTCCATCACCAGAATGTCCGTTGCTGTGCCTTCCTGGCTCCACCAGTCGCGCCACATCACACGGCCCTCACCCAGGTCCACGTGATCTGCTTCACCACCGTGGCTGACATGCGTCACACGGGTACAGTCGCCCGGCACCAGCGCCTGGGCCGTACCCGCACTCAGCAGTGCGGCAACGATGACGGCGGTTCGCTTCACAGACCCTGCCCCGGTTTGACGTCCTTGAGCTCCATCGCGGCGGCCGGGTCGCGCATCATCTGCGCCACCACATCCTGGCGCTTGACGTCGCCACGGTGACGCAGTGTCAGCACAATCGCCCCGATCATCGCCACCAGCAGGATCAGCCCGGAAAGCTGGAACAGCAGGAAGTACTGATCATAAAGGATCATGCCCAGAGCTTCGGTATTGTGCCGGTCAACGGGGGCGACCTGCGCACGCAGACCTTCAGCGGCTGCGTTGCTTTCCCAGGCGCCGAAAGCCATCACGAACTGCATCAGGATCACAACACCGATCAGCAGGGCCAGCGGCATATACCGCGCCATCTCCGCCTTGAGCTCTGCGAAATCCACGTCCAGCATCATCACCACAAAGAGGAACAGAACCGCCACCGCGCCCACATAGACAATGACCAGCAGCATCGCGACGAACTCCGCCCCCAGCAGCACAAAAAGCCCCGCAGACGACAGAAACGCCAGGATCAGCCACAGCACGGAATGCACCGGGTTGCGGCTGATCACGGTGAAAAGCCCGCCCGCAATCACGCTGATGGCAAAGAGATAAAAGGCAAAAACGATCATTCTTCGTCCTTTTCTTCGTCCAGGACCTGCTGCGCCAGTTCCAGCGCGCGGGTCATCGCAGGCAGGCCTGCAAACATCGACATCTGACCGATGGTCTCGACAATATGCTGCTGGCTGGCACCGGCCTCCAGCGCATGACGCACGGCCTGGCGGAACGCCACATCATTCTGCGCGCCCTGCATGGTCAGCCCGGCCAGCGTCAGCAGCATACGTGTGCGCGCATCCAGCCCGCCCTCGTTCAGCGTATTGCCGAACATCATTTCCATCATGTCTTTGGGCATCGTGCCCATCATTTTCTCGAACCCTTTGGGGCTGAACGCCTCCATCGCCGGAAAGGACTTCGCCATTTCCTGCGCCTGGGCCATCATGGCCGCAAAGGGGTTAGCCCCCTCAAAAGGGTTCTTCGGATCGCTCATCTGTAAGGCGCGTCCATTTCCAGATTACGGGCGATCTCGGCTTCCCAGCGCTCGCCGTTGTCCAGCAGTTTCTGCTTGTCGTAATAGAGCTCTTCGCGCGTCTCGGTAGAGAACTCAAAGTTCGGCCCCTCGACAATCGCATCCACCGGGCAGGCCTCCTGGCAGAAACCGCAGTAGATGCATTTGGTCATGTCGATGTCATAGCGCGTGGTGCGGCGGCTGCCGTCCTCGCGGGGTTCCGCGTCAATCGTGATGGCCTGCGCCGGGCAGATCGCCTCGCAAAGTTTGCAGGCAATGCAGCGTTCCTCGCCATTGGGATACCGGCGCAGGGCGTGCTCGCCCCGGAAACGGGGGACAGCGGCCCTTTTTCATGCGGGTAGTTCACCGTCGCCTTGGGCGCAAAGAAGTACTTGAGCCCCAGCTTCATGCCGACCCAGAAATCCTGGAGCAGGAAATACTTGGCGGCACGTGTGTAGTCGATCTGTGTCATAGGTCAGCCTCCCACGGTCCAGCGCGCATAGGCGCCCCAGAACCAGTCGAATTTCGCAGCAAAGGATACAAAGACCACCCAGACGAGGCTGAACGGCAGGAATACTTTCCAGCCCAGACGCATCAGCTGGTCATAGCGGTAGCGCGGCGTGATCGCCTTGACCATCGCGAAGATGAAGAAGAAGAACGCCATCTTGAGCACCATCCAGTGCACCCCGTCACCCAGCAGCGGCACGTCCGCAACACCCGGGATAGGTGACAGCCAGCCCCCAAAGAAGAGCAGCGTCGTCAGCGCACACATCAGGAAGATGGCAATGTATTCACCCGCCATAAAGAGCAGGAAGGGCGTCGAGGAGTATTCCACCTGGTAGCCCGCCACCAGTTCAGATTCCGCCTCCGGCAGGTCAAACGGCGGACGGTTGGTTTCCGCAAGACAGCTGATAAAAAACAGGAAAACCATCGGGAAATGCGGCAGCCAGTACCAGTTCAGGAGCCCCATGGAACCCTCCTGCGCTGCCACGATGCCGCCGAAATTCATCGACCCCGTCGAGATGATCACACCGATGATGATCAGACCCAGTGATACCTCATAGGAAATCATCTGAGCCGCCGAGCGCAGAGACCCGAGGAAGGGGTATTTGGAGTTGGATGCCCAGCCGCCCATGATCACGCCGTAGACCTCGAGGCTGGAGATCGCGAAGACAAACAGAATGGCCACGTTGATGTCCGACAGCACCCAGCCTTCGTTGAACGGGATCACCGCCCAGGCGAGCAAAGCCAGCACAAAAGAGGTCATCGGTGCCAGCATAAAGACCGTCCGGTCCGCGCCGGCAGGCACAACCACCTCTTTGACCACGTATTTCAGTGCATCCGCCACCGTCTGCAGCAGGCCGTAAACGCCCACAACGTTCGGGCCGCGCCGCATCTGTACCGCCGCCCAGATTTTCCGGTCGCCGTAAACAAGGAACAGCAGCGAGACCATGACGAAGCCGACAACAGCCAGCACCTGTGCCAGGATCAGGACGGCGATGCCGCCGGGAGTGGTAAAGAAATCAGCAGCCATAGGTCCTCACACCGTCGGTATTCCAGCTTCCTTACAGGCGGCAGTGGTGCTTGTCGCATCAATCACAGCCAGTCCGTCAGGCAGGGTTGGCGAGATGGTGTAAACAGCATCTGCCGACCACACGCCACCCTCTTCGGTCACTTTTGTACGCAAATGTCGCGCAAATCCGTAGTCCCGGATCAGCGTATACTGCGCCGCGGCACATTCCGCGTATTTTTCAACGTCCGCACTGTCGCGCGCGCCCGTCATCGCCACGTTGAGCTGCACCAGATCCCTGTCCAGCAGAATGGTTTCCACGCCCCTGTAACCGGGGCGGAATTCCTCTGCCTGTGGCGCGGGCGGCGCACAAGCCGCCAGAGCCAGGGGGATATCAGCGCAATCCGCTTCATTCCGCGGCCATCGCCTCCTGTTTGCGGGCCTTTGCATTGGCCGAGAGCTCCGCCATCAGCTGCGAGGCCCGTGCAATCGGGTTGCTCAGGTAGAAATCGGCAACCGCCAGCCCGAAGTCACTGTCAGACAACGTGCCGCGTGCCACGGGCTGCCACTCGTTTTCCGGAACTTCGTCGATTTTTGCCAGATGCGGCACCTCTTTGACCAGCGCCTGACGCAGCTGTGCGACGCTGTCATAGGCCAGCTGCGCACCACATTCTGCAGAAAGCGCGCGCAGGATCGCCCAGTTTTCCTTGGCTTCACCCGGTGCAAAGCCCGCGCGCAGCGCCAGTTGCGGACGCCCCTCGGTGTTCACGAAAAGCCCCGGCTCTTCGGTGTAGGCCGCCCCCGGCAGAATGATATCCGCGCGGTGTGCGCCCCGGTCGCCATGGCTGCCCTGATAGATCACGAAAGGTCCGTCCGCGATCTCGATCTCGTCGGCGCCGAGATTGTAGATCACATCCGCTTTCGAAACGGCGGCCATGCCCCCTTCGTTCACCGCACCGGCGTCAATGGCGCCCACGCGGGACGCCGCCGTGTGCAGTACCAGCAGTTTACCACCGGTGTTTTCCGCCATGTGCATTGCCATGCCAAGAACCGCGGGGCCATCCGCTCCCTGCAGCGCGGCCTGCCCCAGAATGATCAGACCACCGCCCATGGTCACATCGCCGGAAGGACCGGCATCGTAGAGCTTCTGCAGGTCCGCACCTGACGTGCCCGCGTGGGTATATTCATAGGTCAGGTCGACCGCCTCACCGATCAGGGTGATATTGGCGCCCTTTGTCCAGGCCTTGCGGATACGGGCGTTCAGAACCGGCGCCTCAACCGCCGGGTTCGCCCCGATGATCGCGAAAGCCTTTGCGTTTTCGATATCTTCAACAGTGGCGTTGCCCACATAGGCCGACCGGTTGTCCGCCGGCAGATGCGCCCCATCGGTACGGCACTCAACAACGCCGCCCTTACTCTCGATGAACTGTTTCAGCGCAAACGCCGCTTCGACCGGGACCAGATCACCGACCACGCCGGCCACTGATTTGCCTTCCATCGCCGCAGCCGCTGCCGCCAGCGCCTCGGGCCAGGACGCCGCGCGCAGTTTGCCGTTCTCCCGGATATAGGGTTTGTCGAGCCGCTGCCGGCGCAGACCGTCCCAGACAAAGCGCGTTTTGTCGGAAATCCATTCCTCGTTCACGCCGTCATGGTTACGCGGCAGAAAGCGCATGACTTCGCGCCCCTTTGTGTCCACGCGGATGTTGGACCCCAGCGCGTCCATCACGTCGATACTCTCGGTCTTGGTCAGCTCCCAGGGGCGCGCCGTAAAGGCGTAAGGCTTTGAAACCAAAGCACCAACCGGGCAAAGATCTATGATGTTCCCCTGCAGATTGCTGTCCAGCGTCTGGCCCAGATACGAGGTGATCTCGGCGTCCTCACCCCGGCCCGTCTGGCCCATCTGGTGAATACCGGCAACCTCGGTTGTGAACCGGACGCAGCGCGTGCAGGAGATGCAGCGCGTCATATGCGTCTCTACCAGCGGACCCAGATCCAGATCTTCTGTCGCGCGTTTCGGCTCGCGGTACCGGCTGAAATCAACGCCGTAAGCCATCGCCTGGTCCTGCAGATCGCACTCGCCGCCCTGGTCGCAGATCGGGCAGTCCAGCGGGTGGTTGATGAGCAGGAACTCCATCACCCCTTCGCGCGCCTTTTTGACCATCGGGCTGTTGGTTTTGACCACCGGCGGCTGGCCTTCGGGCCCGGGGCGCAGATCGCGCACCTGCATCGCACAGCTTGCTGCGGGCTTGGGCGGTCCGCCCACCACCTCAACAAGGCACATCCGGCAGTTCCCGGCGATGGTCAGCCGTTCGTGATAGCAGAACCGCGGGATCTCGATACCGGCCTCTTCACAGGCCTGGATCAGGGTCATGGCCCCATCCACCTCGATCTCGTTCCCATCAATAATGACTTTGCGTAAGTCACTCATATCATTTGCCTTCTCATCTGCGTGGCAGCCTGCGCACGCGTGTTCCGTTCGTTTCCCGGGCCCGGTGCCCGCAGGGATGGCGCACGGCCGACCCCGAAATCATTTCATCGCGGCACAAGACGCCGCCCCCGGTCACTGCCGGTCTTCCCGCAAAAGGCGGCCGGCATCGGTGCCTGCCTCAATCTGCTGACGTCCCAGCGCGCAATAGCCGGGCGCATCCGCACGCAGCCCCTGCGCCTCCAGCAACCGGGCCGCCCGCGCGCGCAGACGGTCCTTCTCCGCATCGGATTCCAGATGCGCCTCAACCTCGGCACGGGAATAGCCCCGCGCCTCCGCCGTTTTCCTCAAGTCATTCAGATAGGCATAGGCCCGGAAGAACCGCGCTGAAATCGTCGGACAGGTCCTGCGGATCCTGTCGGCCAGCGCCACCGCAAAGAGCCCCTCGTCTATCACCGGAATATCCCGCAACGACGGTTTCGCACTCACCGGCGCGCTCAGCCCGCATATCACTGCTGCAATCATCATCAGCCGCACCATCCTGCTTCTCCCACTGTGCTCCGGGCACACCACTCACGTCCGGCGCCCCTCAGGGATGTGGGCGCGCAAACCGCCGTTATGCAATAACGACCGGCAGAGTGTGGATATGCGGCGCGTGGCATCACAGCGGGCAGGCCCCCCGCAGTGTCAGGGTGTCACGATCGATCAACAGCTCCTCTTCGGGCGCATCCGGATCAGTGACCCAGAGGATGTCCGAGCTGCCATAGTTCCGCACGCAATAGGCGATGCCCTCATACCGGGCCGCCTCACGCGCACCCGCCAGTGAGGCCGACACCGGTTTCGCGGTTGCGCGGAATTCATGACGCTCGCCATCCTTTTTGGCATTGGACCGGTAGAACTGCCCGTCAAAAAAGAGCGTATCTTCGTCCGGACCGCACCCCATCAGCATCAGGCCGGCCAGCAGGACGGCGCCATATGTCTTCAGGCCTGTCACTCTGCAGCAACCTCCGTACAGCGGCTGGTCTGCCACAGCCGCGCTTCCTTCAGCCAGGACCAGCCAAAGGCATGATCGCTGTCTCCGTGTTCTTTCAGATGCGCCAGACGCGCCAGCGCCTCCTCCAGCGTGGGCTCATGCCCCTCGGGCACCCACCACATCACAAAGTGCATCTCGCCCAGCACCTCGAACCATTCCTGGCGCCGTTCGTAAAACTGCTTGTGGATCGTGCCCCAGACAAATGTTTCCAGCTGCTCGACGGTCTCCCAGACCGTCAGATTGGACACATACTGCGGGTCGCCGTCGATCTTGGCTTCGGTGTTGCCCGTGCCTGGCTCGCCGGAGCCTTCCATCATCCACACGAACCCCGGCATGCGTTTGCCAAGGCCATTGATCCGGTCGAGGTTGGCCATGAATTCCGCAACCCGCGGATCATCCACAGGTGCCAGCAGGCGGCCCACGTTCAGTTCAGCAAGATGATGTCCCTGCATGATCAGACCTTCCTCATCATGTTGCCGACCGGTGTGCGCGCGTCAATTTCCGCCAGTGCCGCCGCACAGACCGCCGCATCGTCATCCCCGTCGACGCCTCTGGCCCTCAGATGCGCCGCGGCCGCACCTGAAATATCCTCCCGGCTGACCCGGGCTGCGGCTGCATTGATCTGATCCGGCGCATATCCGCGCGCCAGCAGTGTATCAAAAAACCGCAGGTTCATTTCCGTGCTGGTGCCCAGCCGGTACCCGACCCCAGCACCACCGCAGCGGGTGACGTAATAGCTCGCGATCCCGGCATTCTGCGCAAAATAAAGCGTGGCCTCATTCAGCTCGGCCAGCGCCTCAGGCGTGGCGGGAGCCTCCTCAACCACCGGCGCATCCGGTGCAGCACAGGCCGCCAGCGGGGCCAGAACAGCCGCCGCAATCATCAGGCGCAGTTGGCCCGCAGCGTGATATGCCCCTGCGCGCATCAAAACGCCGCCACCACAGCCATCACCGCGAGCGCAAGAATGCACAGCAGCCCCGCCGCGAAACAGGCCGACCGGGCAGACTGGTTCTCTGTCCGGATGTGCACAAAGGCCATCGCGACCCGCGCCACGATAAAGAGCGACGCCAGCAGATTGACCACAAAAGGGGCAGCACCTGTCAGCACAGCCGCCACCGTCGCGGCCACAAATGGACCGGACACCTCAACCGCGTTCATAAAGGCACGCTCGGCCCTGTAGACAGGATTGGCATAGTCGCGTTTCGGCTTACCGCAGTCACAGCGGTTTTCCGGGCTGCGCCCGCGCGTCGACACCATGCCCAGCACGGACACCAGCACGGCCCAGAGAGCCAGCGCTGCCAATGCATGGGAATATGCGTCAAAATCCACGCGTCTTACTCCGCCGCCACCGCGCTCACACGGCCGGTGCGTTTGTGCTTGATACGGTCCTCGATCTCGTCGCGGAAGTGGCGGATCAGGCCCTGAATGGGCCAAGCTGCCGCATCCCCCAACGCACAGATCGTGTGGCCTTCGACCTGCTTGGTCACATCGAGCAGCATGTCGATCTCTTCAGGCTCCGCCTCGCCGGTGACCAGACGGTCCATCACGCGCATCATCCAGCCGGTGCCTTCACGGCAGGGGGTGCATTGCCCGCAACTTTCATGCTTGTAGAACTTGCTCAGCCGCCAGATCGCCTTGATCACATCCGTCGAGTTATCCATCACGATCACCGCCGCGGTCCCCAGACCGGAGCGTTGCTCGCGCAGATAGTCAAAGTCCATGATGGCATCTTTCATGTCCTTGCCCGGGATCATCGGCACCGATGAGCCGCCCGGGATCACCGCCTTGAGATTATCCCAGCCGCCCCGGATTCCACCGCAGTGCGTCTCGATCAGTTCCTCAAAGGTTATCGACATGGCCTCTTCAACCACGCAGGGGTTGTTCACATGACCCGAGATCGCAAAAAGCTTGGTGCCTGCGTTGTTCGGACGTCCGAACGAGGAAAACCACTCCGGTCCGCGCCGCAGGATGGTGGGCACCACAGCGATGCTTTCGACGTTGTTCACCGTGGTCGGACACCCATAAAGCCCCGCACCCGCCGGGAACGGCGGCTTCATGCGCGGCATGCCCTTTTTGCCCTCAAGGCTTTCCAGAAGTGCTGTTTCCTCGCCACAGATATAGGCACCCGCACCGTGGTGCAGATACAGATCAAAATCCCAGCCCGAACCGGCCGCATTTTTGCCGATCAGACCCGCGTCATAGGCCTCGTCAATCGCCGCCTGCAGCGCTTCTTTCTCGCGGATGTATTCGCCGCGGATATAGATGTAGCAGGCATGCGCGTTCATCGCGAAAGACGCAATCAGGCACCCCTCGACCAGCGTATGCGGATCATGCCGCATGATCTCGCGGTCCTTGCAGGTGCCCGGCTCGGATTCGTCCGCATTCACCACCAGATAGGCAGGCCGCCCGTCACTTTCCTTCGGCATGAAGGACCACTTCAGACCGGTGGGGAACCCCGCACCGCCCCGGCCCCGCAGACCGGAAGCCTTCATCTGGTCCACGATCCAGTCGCGGCCCTTCTTGATGATCCCGGCCGTGCCGTCCCAGTGTCCGCGTGCCTGCGCGCCGCGCAGCGTGCGGTCGTGCATCCCGTAGATGTTGGTAAAGATCCGGTCTTTATCCTGAAGCATGACGCTTACCCTTTTATTCGTTGTCGCGCGTTTCAGCGCGCACACGTCTTAACCGCAGCGCCACCACGAGGGCCCAGAAGAGCCCGGCCAGTGCCGCAAAATCAAAAAGAAACGCATAGCGCCCCGGCAGGCCCAGTTTCGGTGCCAGCCAGAGCGACAGAAGCCACAACACCATGGTGCCGACAATAACAAGGCTGACCAGCCGCCCTCTGGCGGCCAGCGCGCGTTCCTGCGCCATTTTGCCCTGATCCTGCGCACTCATGAGCGGTCTTGCCTTCCGTTCTCAGCTCTCGCGTTTTTAAGGCGGGGGCTATTCGCCCTTTGCCAGTTTCTTTGCCTGTCCGACCCAGTCGTCCCGTTCGATCCGGCCTTTGAAGCGCAGCCGCTCGTCGACCCAGGCAATATCCTTTTTCTTGAGCGCCGCCACCTGATCAAAGTGCCAGATGCCCAGCCCGTTCAGCGTCTCTTCCAGCTTGGGGCCGACGCCGCTGATTTTCTTCAGATCATCCGCACCACCCTCACGCGGCGCATCGCTGAAAGCCCCCGGGCGCGCATCTGATGCAGCCGCTGGTGCTTCCTTTTTAGCCGCCGCCTTTTTGGGTGCCGCTTTTTTCGGAGCCGCCTTTTTCGGTGCAGGCTTTTTCTCTTCGGCCGGTGCCGCCGCAGGGGCTGCGGCTACAGGCTCAGCCGTTGCGGCCGCAGGGGCTGCTGCCGCCGGCTTGGGAGCCGGAGCAGCCGGTTTGGGTGCCGGTGCCGGCGCAGGTGCCGCGGCATTTGCGGATACTTCACCCGGTTTGGGCAGCGGCCGCGTCATGATCCAGCTGATGAGCGCTCCGAGAACGACAAAGACCACAAACCCGACGAACGCGCCCTGCATGAAGCCCCATCCGCCAAGCACCCAGAGGAGAACCGCCGCCAGCGCGCCGCCCGCAGCCGCAACAAGCCAGCTGCCGAGCGCCATGCCGATCATACCTTTATTGTTGTCCATCGTTCTTCCTCTTCGCGTTTGTCTCAATGATGCGGAACAGTGTTACCGCGTTTTGCGCTTTTTGGAAAATTTTCGCCTCAGTCCTCAGTGGCAAGCGCCACGGCCTGCGCCACCCAGTTGTCACGGCTGACACGTCCCTTGAAACCGACAAGGTTCTGGTCAGCCCAGGCCACATGTTCCGGTGTCCATGCCGCGATCTGGTCAAAATGGTAAATCCCGATGCCGTTGAGCATTTTTTCAAGCTTGGGTCCCACGCCCTTGATGCGTTTCAGGTCATCAGCTCCACCTGCACGCGGACCGTCCAGTTTAGCGGGCTCTTCGCCCGGCACGTCCGCCTCAGGTTTCGCCTTTGATGTCGCCTCTGTGGCCGCCGGTTTTGCCGCTTTGGCGGGTTTTGCGGGGGCTGCAGCTTTCACGGGCTGCGCGTTGTGATTTGCACCTTTCTGCCAGGGCATCAGCAACGGCACTTCGGTGCCGTCAATGCGTTTGACCGTATCACCGATATCCACGGCCAGCTGGGCCGAGGCGTTATACTGTGTCTTGCCGCTGTCATATTCTGTGAGCGATGTCAGGCCCTTGAGCGGTTCAGCCGCATAACGCCCGTTCTGCGGACCCGGAACCGGCACTTTGCCCGCGGCCAGCTCGTCAATGATCTCGCCCATGCGGTCCGCTGTCAGATCCTCGAAGTAATCCTTGCCGATCTGCGCCATCGGCGCATTTGAACAGGAGCCCAGGCACTCGACTTCTTCCCAGGAGAAGTTGCCATCTGCTGACAGTTCATGCGCGTTGGGGGCGATCTTTTCCTTGCAGACCGCGACCAGGTCTTCGGCCCCGCAGATCATGCAGGACGTGGTCCCGCAAACCTGAATATGTGCAATTTTACCAACGGGTTGCAGCTGAAACATAAAGTAGAACGTCGCCACTTCTAGCGCCCGGATGTAGCTGAGCCCGAGCATATCGGCCACATGTTCGATCGCAGGCTTGCTCAGCCAGCCTTCCTGTTCCTGGGCGCGCCACAGGATCGGAATAATGGCCGATGCCTGACGCCCTTCGGGGTATTTGGTGATCTGCCCTTCGGCCCATGCCTGGTTCTCAGGTGTGAAGGCGAAGCTTTCGGGCTGTTCAGCGTGTAAACGGCGGAGCATCAGATTAACCTGTGTGTTTGCGGCGGCTGCGGGAGCCTCCGGCGGGGATATTTGAAGCCAGAAGAAGGAGAGCGCGCATCAGCGGTCAATCTCCCCGAAAACCACGTCCATGGTGCCGATGATGGCGGCGACGTCGGCCAGCTGGTGGCCGCGGGACATGTGGTCCATCGCCTGCAGGTGCAGGAAGCCCGGCGCGCGGATTTTGCTGCGGTAGGGTTTGTTGGTGCCGTCGGCCACAAGGTAGACGCCGAATTCACCTTTGGGAGCCTCAACAGCGGCATAAACCTCGCCTTCGGGCACGTGGAAGCCTTCGGTGTAAAGCTTGAAGTGGTGGATCAGGCTCTCCATCGAGGTTTTCATGTCGGACCGGCTGGGCGGGGTGATCTTGCCCCGCGCCAGTACGTCGCCCTGCCCTTCGGGCGCGCGCAGTTTGGCGATGGCCTGGTGGATGATGCTGACCGACTGGCGCATCTCTTCCATACGGCAGAGGTAGCGGTCGTAGCAGTCGCCGTTTTTGCCAACCGGAATCTGGAAATCGAACTCGTCGTAGCATTCGTAGGGTTGCGCGCGGCGCAGATCCCAGGCGAGGCCCGATCCGCGCACCATCACACCGGAGAAGCCGTATTCCAGGATGTCCTCTTCGGTCACGACACCGATATCTGCGTTGCGCTGTTTGAAGATGCGGTTTTCCGTGAGCAGCCCGTCGATGTCATCCATCACGCGGGGGAATTCATTGGCCCAGGTCTCGATATCGTCGATCAGCGCATCCGGCAGGTCCTGGTGCACGCCGCCGGGACGGAAATAGGCCGCGTGCAGACGCGCCCCGCAGGCCCGCTCATAGAAGACCATCAGCTTTTCGCGTTCCTCGAACCCCCAGAGCGGCGGCGTCAGCGCGCCCACGTCCATCGCCTGGGTGGTGATGTTGAGGATGTGGTTCAGAACCCGGCCGATCTCGCAGAACAGCACCCGGATAAGGGAGGCGCGGCGCGGCACCTCGACACCCGTCAGTTTCTCGATGGCCAGGCACCAGGCGTGCTCCTGGTTCATCGGCGCCACGTAATCAAGGCGGTCAAAATAGGGCAGGTTCTGCAGGTAAGTCCGGCTTTCCATCAGCTTTTCGGTGCCGCGGTGCAGCAGACCGATATGCGGGTCACAGCGCTCGACGATCTCGCCGTCCAGCTCCAGCACCAGCCGCAGCACGCCGTGTGCCGCCGGGTGTTGCGGCCCGAAGTTGATGTTGAAATTCCGGATTTTCTGTTCGCCCGTCAGAGCGTCGTCAAAACCTTTGGAGCCGTCCATCATGGTCTTTACTCCTCATCGAGGTGTGCGCACACGCGAAACACCTTTGTCAGCAGTTTCCAGGATCCGTCCACGCGGACGAACCCCAAATGGTCTTCATAACGCGCCGGCGGCACATCCACAGTCAGATGCACCCGTGCAATCTCATCGCCCGCGCTGTCCATGCCCAGTATCTCGTACTGCGCCGGCGCTGGGAACGCATCGCGCCCACGCACACGCTCCAGGTACGAAGCCTTGTTCCAGAAAGTCGCCTGACCGTTTTCGATCAGCGTCATCTGGAAATTGTCATGGCACAGGTCCTCAAAAACCTCCGCACGCGCAAAATACACCGCATCGCAATAGGCCAGTGCGGCGGCCTTCAGGTTGTCTGCGCCTGTCATCCCGTCCGGCATCTCAGCGGCGCTCCAGCTCTTGCAGCTTGATGCTCATCCACCAGATCAGCCCCAGCACGCCCAGCGGGATCACACAGGCCAGCGCCCAGTATTTGTTGATCCCGAAATGAGGCAGCAGCTTGAGCAGCGGAATGACCGTCAGAACGGTAAAGACGATCCAGATCAGGCCTTCCATTATTTGGCCTCCTGCTTCTCGTCGCCGGGCAGGATGTACTCGGCCCCTTCCCAGGGGGACATAAAGTCAAACTGGCGGTATTCCTGCACCAGGTTCACCGGCTCATAGACCACGCGTTTCTGCGCTTCGTCATAGCGGACCTCTGTATAGCCGGTGGTCGGGAAATCCTTGCGCAGCGGGTGACCCCGGAAGCCGTAATCCGTCAGAATGCGGCGCAGGTCCGGGTGGCCGGAAAACAGAATGCCGAACATGTCGAACACTTCGCGCTCGAACCAGTTGGCTGAAGGATGCACGGGGATGATGGATGGCACCATGTCCCGCTCACGAATGCTGACGCGCAGGCGCACCCGGTGGTTCTGGTACATGCTGAGCAGGTGGTACACCACGTCAAACCGCTTGGCCCGGCCGGGGTAATCCACCGCCGTGATATCCACCAGTGTCGAGAACCGGCAGGTCGCATCGGTTTTCAGAAACTCCACCAGGCCGGTGATATTCGACGGCGTGACATCCAGGTTCAGCTCACCGTGGGTCACATCCCAGGACAGCACACAGTCGGCGCGCTTGGCCTCGATATAGGTACCAAGTTCGTTCAGTGCGTCAGACATACACGGTCTCCTTGCCGGACAGACTCATTTCTCACGCCCGCTCAGCGGACGATGGTGCCGGTGCGGCGGATTTTGCGCTGCAGCTGCATGATGCCATAGAGCAGCGCTTCGGCTGTCGGCGGGCAGCCGGGCACATAGACATCAACCGGGACAATCCGGTCACAGCCACGCACAACGGAATAGGAATAATGGTAATACCCGCCCCCGTTGGCGCAGGACCCCATCGAAATCACATAGCGCGGCTCGGGCATCTGGTCGAAGACCTTGCGCAGTGCGGGCGCCATTTTGTTGGTCAGCGTGCCGGCCACGATCATCAGATCGGACTGGCGCGGGCTGGCGCGCGGGGCGGTGCCGAACCGCTCCATGTCATAGCGCGGCATGGCGGTGTGCATCATCTCAACCGCACAGCAGGCCAGACCAAAGGTCATCCAGTGCAGAGAGCCCGTGCGGGCCCAGTTGATGATGTCCTCGGTCGAGGTCAGCAGGAAACCCTTGTCCTGCAGCTCCCGGTTCAGCTCCTGCGTGGCGACGTCGCGGTCAGCACCCGCAACGTTGGCTCCGGCGGCGGCTACTGCCATTCCAGCGCTCCCTTCTTCCATTCGTAGGCAAAACCGATCGTCAGCACCGCAAGGAAGACCATCATCGACCAGAAACCCACCATTGAAATGTCCTTGAAGGCCACAGCCCAGGGGAACAGGAAGGCGATCTCGAGATCGAAGATGATAAAGAGGATCGACACCAGGTAAAACCGGACGTCGAACTTCATGCGCGCATCGTCAAACGCGTTGAACCCGCATTCGTAGGCAGAGACCTTTTCGGGGTCCGGATTGCGCACGGCCAGCACGACGGCCGCGAGGATCAGAACGATTCCCAACCCTATGGCCACGGCCAGAAAAACGAGGATGGGAAGATATTCCCGAAGCATCTCTTCCAAGGGTTGGCTCCTTTTTGTCGCCGCGTTGCAGCGGTCCCGCAGTCACACGGCTAAAGTGACTGCAAAGGGTTTACGCCTGTGGCCTGTCAGGGTCAACCGATCCGGGACCGGAAAACAGCGCTCCGGAGAGGCCCGCGCGCGCGTCATGCGGGCCCTGCCTGTCCTTTATGCAGCTGTGCAGAATGCGGACGCCCCGGCCCATAGCCGGCAGGTATGGATCACGCCTTAATCACGGTGACGCGATTTTTTTGTGATCCGGTTCCGTTCACCTTCCGTAAACCCTGCATTGTTCTGCTTCAAACGGTCGCACGGTCTGTGACTGGCGGAACACGATCCAACAAGGAACCGAAGGACACAACATGAACAGACGTTTTGCACTGAAATCCACAATCGCAGCCGGCGCACTGGCGGCCATTGCCGCATGTACACCCGCCGACACAGGCAGCGACATTGTCGACATCGCAGCCGCAGACGGCAACTTTACCACACTGGTCGCAGCCGTTCAGGCAGCCGGCCTCGTGGACACGCTTAAAGGTCCCGGCCCCTTCACCGTATTCGCTCCGACAGACGCAGCCTTTGCCGCCCTGCCCGCAGGCACGGTTGAGAACCTGCTGCTGCCCGAAAACAAGGACACGCTCACAAGCATCCTGACGTACCACGTTGTCCCGGGTTCCATCCAGGCTGCTGACGTCCTCGGCACGCGCCAGTCCGTGGCCACTGTGAACGGTCAGAACCTGCACGTTGACGGCACAGGCGGCAAAGCCGGCCCGGCCGTAAAGGTCAACGACGCCAACGTCACAGCGGCTGACATCCTGGCCACAAACGGTGTGATCCACGTCATCGACAAGGTTCTTCTGCCGAAATAACTTCTGCAGAGACCCCGAAAGGTCCGTGATCGTCCCCCGGTCGCGGGCCTTTTTTGTTGCGCTTCAGGTGTCGGTGCCAGACATCCAGGATGCTTTGCGACGGGCGAAAAAGGCATCAATTCCCTCTGCGGCCTCGTCGCTTTCCCAGCGGGCTGCCAGCGCGGCCACCGTCCGGTCAATCAGCGCATCATCAATCCGTGGTCCCAGATCGCGCGCCAGCGCTTTGGCGGCGGCCACCGCCCCCGGCGCACAGGAAAGATAGGGCTCGACCTCGGCCTCCACCGCCTCCGCCAGCGCCTCCGGCGCCACGGCGCGTGAAAGGATGCCCAGATCCACAGCCTCCGCCGCATCGAAAATACGCGCTGACATGAACACACGCCGCGCACGCCCCTCGCCCATCCGCGCCAGAACATAGGGCCCGATGGTGGCCGGGATCAGCCCCAGGCGCGTCTCTGTCAGACCCAGTTTCGCGGTCTCTGCGCCGATGACCACGTCACAGACACAGGCCATACCGACACCACCGCCAAAGGCATTGCCCTGAACCGCCCCGATCAGCGGTTTGGGCAGCGTGTTCAGCGCCTGCAGCATTTCTGCCAGCCGCCGCGCCTCTGCCGATCGTGTTGTGGCATCCATCCCCATCTGGTCGCGCATCCAGCCCAGATCACCGCCCGCGCAGAACGATTTTCCCGCCCCTGTCAGCACCACAGCCCGCACATCCGCATCCGCGCTCAGCGACGCCGCCGCCTGTGTCAGTTCCGCAATCATCGCGGCGGAGAGCGCGTTGTGCTTTTCCGGACGGTTCAGCATTAGCGTCGCAACGCCGCGTGCATCCACACTGATGTCGATGGTCTCCAGCACAGGCACTACTCCGACAGAATGGCGTCTTTGGGCTGACCACGCATCCTGCGCGCCATGTCCGCCGCCGTCTCAATCGCGTCAATATCGAGCCCCGTGTCATAGCCCAGCGCCGCCAGATGCCGCGCCACGCCTTCGGTGGCAACGTTACCCGCCGCACCAAGTGCGAAAGGACAGCCGCCAAGCCCCCCGACCGCCGCGTCAAAGACCCGCAGACCAAGGCTCAGAGAGGCATCGATGTTCTCCATCGCACGGCCCCGGGTGTCATGATAATGCCCCGCGAGACGCCCCACCGGCACCACATCCCTCACCGCCAGCAGCATCCGCGCAATCGTGTCGGGCGTGCCGGCACCAATGGTGTCGCCGAGGCTCACCTCATAGCACCCCATCGCAAAAAGTTGATCGGCCACCCGCGCCACGTCGCCCGGGGCCACCGCCCCGTCAAAGGGGCATTCCACCACGCAGGACACATAGCCGCGCACCGGCAGGTCAATGTGGCGCGCCTCCTCCAGAATAGGCGCAAACCGGGCGATACTCTCGTCAATGCCCGCGTTGATATTGGCTTTTGAAAACCCCTCGGACGCCGAGGCAAAGACCGCAATCTCATCCGCCCCTGCCGCCAGTGCTGCCTCGTAGCCCCGCATGTTGGGCGCCAGTGCTGCGTAACGGACCCCGGGCGCGCGGGCGATACCGGCCAGCACCTCGGCCGACCCTGCCATCTGCGGCACCATCTTCGGCGAGACAAAGGCACCCGCCTCAATGCGCCGGAACCCCGCCCCGCTCAGCTGATCCACCAGGGCGATCTTTTCCGCCACCGGGATGTCGCGCGCCTCGTTCTGCAGCCCGTCGCGCGGACCGACCTCGAAAATCTCACATGGCCCCAGGCTCATTCTGTCTTCTCCCCCTCTGGCGCCCGCGCGGTCATTCCACCGGCCAGGGCGCGTAAAAATCCTGCGCGTAGATACCGTCCCCTTTGGGCAGGGCGGCGGCGAAACTTTCGCGGTCCGTGACCCGTTCGTACCAGGCGCTCAGCGCCGGATGCCCGTCCGTGCGCGCAAAGTGCCGCGCCATGTAAACAGCCTGCGCGACCGAAATATCCGCGGCAGAAAACCCGCCCGATAACAGGTAATCCCGCGCGCCCAGCGGATCCTCCAGCCGGGCCTCAATGGCATCATAGCATTTCACCAGACGCGCGGCTTCCAGTTTCATCACAATGGGACTGCGCATACTGTCTTCATAAAGCGCCACATGCTGCTGGGTCAGCGCGGCAGTATGCTGGCTCACGGTTTCCGCAAAATGCAGCCAGACGAGCCAGGACATCCGCTCCGGCGTGCCCGGCATCCGGCCCAGACGCTCCGGGCTGAACCGCTCGCACAGGTATTCCGTGATGGCCCCCGTTTCGAACATCCGTTCCCCGTCGATCTCCAGCGCGGGCACGCGGCCCGCCGGAGACAGCGTCAGAAACCCAGGCTCCCGCAGCGTCCGGTCAAACGGGTAAGAGCGCAGCTGAAACGACGCTTCCATTTCATGCAGCAGCCACAGTGTGCGCATCGACCGGGTCTGCGGACAGTGATGCAGTGTGATCATGCGTCCCCCGCCTCCGGCTCCAGCCGGATCAGGGCGGCACCGGCCTCGACCTGGTCGCCCGCCTGCACCAGCACCTCGGCCACCACACCATCACGCGCGGCCAGCAGCGCATGCTCCATCTTCATCGCCTCCAGCAGCGCCAGCCGGTCGCCTTTGTTTACCGTCTGGCCCACGGCCGCGTTCATAGCCCGCACCACACCCGGCATCGGCGCCTCGATCAGATTGCCGTCACCCGCAGCACCCGTGTCGCGCTGCAGCGGATCGAGCCACCCGTACGTTATCCCAAAGGCATCAAAAACCGTGACGCTGCCATCTGACACAAAGGCGTCCGGTACCGGCGTGCCCCCGGCCTGCCAGCAGCCGCCGCGATGCTCCAGCATGATTTCCGTATTATCCACATCCCAGATCTGACTGCGGGGGCCGGTCACCGTGACACCCAGTGTCAGGTCTTCACCCGCCCGGGACAGCGTCACACGCCGCCGCATCGGCTGCCAGAGCGCAAAGCCCGCATCCTCCGGCTGATCGCACAGACCCAGCACCGCCATCCCGGCGGCAACCCGGTGCAGCGGCGTCTCGTCCGGTGCAGCCGTCAGCGCGTCTGTCTCCCGCCCGATCAGGCCGGTATCCACCTCGCCTGCGGCAAATCCCTCATGCCGTGCCAGCGCGCCCAGAAAACCAAGGTTCGTCACCGTGCCCGCCACCCGCGTCTGCTCCAGCCCGCGCGCCAGCTGCGCAAGCGCCGCCGCCCGTGTCGGACCATGCACGATCAGCTTGGCGATCATCGGATCGTACCAGGGGCTGATCACATCACCACTGCGCACACCGCTGTCGGCCCGCACGCCCGGTGGAAAAGACAGATGCCCCAGGGTGCCGGTGGCAGGCAGAAACCCGGCCGGCACATCTTCGGCATAAAGACGGGCCTCAAAGGCATGGCCCGTCAGTGACAGATCCTCCTGCCGCGCGGGCAATGGCTCACCGGACGCCACCCGCAGCTGCCATTCCACCAGATCGACGCCCGTCACCGCCTCGGTCACCGGGTGTTCGACCTGCAGGCGGGTATTCATCTCCATAAACCAGAACCCGTCGGGGCGCAGACCATCCGAGCCGTCCACAATGAACTCAACCGTACCGGCCCCGCTGTACCCGATGGCCTCTGCCGCCCGAACGGCCGCCGCCCCCATCGCCGCACGCACGTCGTCGGTCATGCCCGGTGCGGGGGCCTCTTCGATCACCTTCTGATGGCGACGCTGCAGCGAACAATCCCGTTCGAAAAGATACACGGCCCGTGTGCCATCGCCGAAAACCTGCACTTCGATATGGCGCGGCGCGGTTGCGAATTTTTCAACCAGCACATCGGCATTGCCGAAAGCGCCCTGCGCTTCCGCCCGCGCCGAGGCCAGTGCATCGGCGAAACCCGCCGGGTCCTCCACCAGCCGCATCCCCTTGCC
Organism: Roseobacter sp. S87; assembly: GCF_055693285.1. Next base: position 835,485 of record NZ_JBVFTR010000004.1, on the reverse strand, counting down.
GCCGCCGCCTGCCACGGCTTTGATCAGCACCGGATAGCCGATCTTTTCCGCCTCACGCGCCAGCAACGCATCGTCCTGATCCTCCCCGTGATAGCCCGGCACCACCGGCACGCCCGCCTCCACCATCAGCGCTTTGGCCGCGTCCTTGAGACCCATCGCGCGGATCGCCTCTGCGGGCGGCCCGATAAACACCAGACCTGCCGCTTCGACGGCCTCAACGAAATCCGGGTTCTCACTCAGGAAACCATAGCCGGGGTGAATGGCCTGCGCGCCGCTGTCCAGCGCCGCCTGAACGATCGCTTCCCCGCGCAGATAGCTCTCTGCGGGTGCCGCCCCGCCGATGTGCACCGCGCAGTCCGCCATTGCCACGTGTTTCGCATCCGCATCCGCGTCCGAATACACGGCCACCGTACCAACCCCGAGCCTTGCTGCGGTCTCCATCACCCGGCAGGCAATCTCGCTCCGGTTCGCGATCAGAATTCTGTCAAACATGGCCCATGCTCCGCGCCGCAACCGCGGCTGAAAAGGTTACCATATCCCTGCTCCCCCGTGCGCTGCGCACCGACGTAATACCGACGTTGTACCGACGTGATACCGACGTGCCACCGACCCGCCCTCCGTCACATCCGGAAGACGCCGAAACGCGTCTCCTCAATCGGTGCATTGAGCGCCGCCGACAGCGACAGCGACAGCACATCGCGTGAGCGGCGCGGGTCGATAATGCCGTCATCCCACAGCCGCGCGGAAGCATAGAGCGGGTGGCTCTGCGCCTCGAACTGGTCGATGGTGGGCTGGCGGAACGCCTCTTCCTCTGCCGCGCTCCAGGCCTCGCCCTTACGTTCCATCGCCTCGCGTTTCACCGTTGCCAGCACGCCCGCGGCCTGCGGCCCGCCCATCACCGAAATGCGGCTGTTGGGCCATGTCCACATGAACCGCGGGCTGTAGGCGCGACCCGCCATACCGTAGTTGCCTGCCCCGAAAGAGCCACCCACCAGCATGGTGATTTTGGGCACAGAGGTCGAGGCCACAGCCGTCACCATCTTGGCCCCATGCCGGGCAATTCCCTCGTTCGAATATTTGCGACCGACCATAAAACCGGTGATATTCTGAAGAAAAATCAGTGGGATACGGCGCTGCGAACAGAGCTCTACAAAATGCGTGCCCTTCTGTGCGGATTCGGAAAACAGCACACCATTGTTGGCGACAATGCCCACGGGGCAGCCTTTGATATGCGCGAACCCGGTCACCAGCGTTTCACCAAACCGCGCCTTGAACTCGTCAAACCGCGAGCCATCAACCAGTCGCGCGATCACCTCGCGGATGTCGTAAGGCCTGCGCAGATCGGCGGGCACAACACCCAGAAGTTCGGCAGGATCATAGGCGGGTTCTTCGGGTGCAGCCCAGGTCACCGTGTCCGGCTTTTTGTGGTTGAGCGCGCGGACCGCACGGCGGGCGAGCGCCAGCGCGTGACCGTCGTCCTCGGCCAGATAATCCGCCACGCCGCTCAGACGGGTGTGCACATCACCGCCGCCGAGGTCTTCGGCGCTGACCACTTCGCCCGTGGCCTCTTTGACCAGCGGCGGCCCCGCCAGAAAGATAGTGCCTTGATTCCGAACGATAATTGAGACATCTGACATGGCCGGCACATAGGCACCACCGGCCGTGCAGGAGCCCATGACAACCGCAATCTGCGCAATCCCCGCAGCACTCATGCGCGCCTGATTGTAAAAGATCCGCCCAAAATGATCCCGGTCCGGAAAGACCTCGTCCTGGTTGGGCAGGTTGGCCCCACCACTGTCCACCAGGTAAATGCACGGCAGGTGGTTTTCGGCGGCAATTTCCTGGGCGCGCAGGTGCTTTTTGACGGTCATCGGATAGTAGGTGCCGCCCTTCACGGTCGCATCATTGCACACGACCATCACGTCCGTCCCTTCAACCCGGCCAATGCCCGCAATCACACCGGCACAGGGGGCATCGCCCCCGTAAAGTCCGTGCGCGGCAGTCGCGCCGATCTCCAGAAACGGGCTGCCCGGATCAAGCAGTTCCGCCACCCGGTCACGCGGCAGCAGCTTGCCCCGCGCGACGTGCCGCGCGCGCGACCGTTCGCCGCCACCCAGTGCCGCAGCCTCCGCCGCCGCCGCAACATCAGCCAGCGCGGCAAGATGCGCCTCTTCATTGGCACGGAAGTCGTCTGACCCGGTCAGCACCGAAGATGTCAGACGCATCGGGTATACCCCTGAACCCGGCGCAGTCCCGAAAACCTGTTGCAAATCAGCGTCATGTCCGCGGCTCCTCTGAACTTTGTGGCACGGTATCCGCTGGCAGACGGCGCCCGAAACGGTCTGCGGAATAGCGGTACGGCCTGCCGTCCGGCGCTGTGCAGGTCACGGTGATCCAGACGCCTTGGCCTGTGCCCGGACGGGCGACGCAGTCTGTCCGCTTTGCGCCCGCGCCAACGGTGCTCGTGTATTCTGCGGCAAATGTTTCGATCACATCCGTCTCCGTTATCGTCGCCGCGATCCACCCCATCCGGAACCCCCACCCGGCGGCGGCGACCGCCGGGCAGGCAAGCGGTGCGAACCAGAGCCACCGCGGCATGGCTGTCAGCCCCTGCCGCGCGTCATGTCATGGCCGCCATCAGTTCGCGTCCGACCAGCATCCGGCGGATTTCCGATGTGCCGGCCCCGATCTCCATCAGCTTTGCATCGCGGAACAGCCGGCTCACCGGGCTGTCGCTCAGGAACCCGGCACCGCCCATCGCCTGGACGGCCTGATGCGCCTGCACCATCGCCTGCTCCGAGGCATAAAGACAGCAGGCCGCCGCGTCCTGACGGGTCACATCGCCCCGGTCACAAGCCTTGGCCACCTCGTAAACATACGCCCGCGCGGAATTCATCGCGGTATACATATCGGCGATTTTGCCCTGCATCAGCTGAAAGTTCCCGATGGGCTGGCCGAACTGCTTACGCTCTGAAAGATAAGGCATAATAGCATCCAGACAGGCCGCCATGATGCCGGTTCCGATCCCGGCCAGCACCACGCGTTCGTAATCCAGACCGGACATCAGCACGGCGACACCCCGCCCCTCTTCGCCCAGCACGTTCTCAAAGGGCACCTGAACGTCCTCAAAGATCAGCTCGGCCGTGTTGGACCCCCGCATGCCCAGCTTGTCGAAATGGGGGCTTGTCGAAAAACCGGTCATCTCTTTTTCGATCAGAAAAGCGGTAATCCCCTTCGATCCCGCATCCGGGTCCGTCTTGGCATAGACCACAAGGGTATCCGCGTCCGGACCATTAGTGATCCAGTATTTATTGCCGTTCAGACGGTAATGATCGTTGCGCTTTTCAGCGCGCAGTTTCATCGACACCACATCAGATCCGGCGCCCGCTTCAGACATCGCAAGAGCACCGACATTCTGACCCGAGATCAGCCCCGGCAGATATTTCTCTTTCTGCTCATGCGTTCCGTTGAGCTTGATCTGGTTCACGCAGAGATTTGAATGCGCGCCATAAGAGAGCGAAACAGAGGCACTGGCGCGGGCTATTTCCTCAATGGCGACTGTATGCGCGAGATACGACATGCCCGCACCGCCGTAGTCTTCATCAACGGTGATCCCCAGCAGGCCCAGCTCTCCCATCTCGGTCCAGAGCTCAGGCGGAAAGCAGTTTGAGCTGTCAATTTCTGCGGCCATCGGGGCGACACGGTCCTGCGCCCAGCGGTGCACCATGTCGCGCAGCGCATTGATATCCTCGCCCAGATCAAACTGCATCGTCGCATTAAACATGCGGCACGGTCCCCCTGCTGATTCTGTCACCAGAATTTATTGAACACTTGTTCATATATTACGGCGAAGATTTCAGGGCGGTCAAGCCGCAGCGCAGCAAAACCGCCCCCGCGCGGGTCTGCAGATTGTGCTCAGTTACAGAGGACGCCGGCCCGGCACGTCGCACGTCAGGCAGCGTCCTGCCAGACAGCACCGACCTCTGACCGGATAATGCGGGCAATCTGATCGCAATCCTTCAGCGAAAAGGTCAGCGGCACACGCATGTCCACCACACCGGCAAGCACACGGTCACTGGCGGGCATCGGCGCGGACGGCGCATAGCGCCAGCTGTCATAGCGGCTGGTAAAGGCCTGCGGTTCTGGTGCGCCGAACCACTTCAGCTCAACACCACGCGCGGCACAGCGCGCGATCACGTCCCGCACCGCATCATCCGTCCAGTCCAGCAGCAGAAACTGAATGGAGGAGCCGACAATGGTTTCCTCCGACGGGCGCTCGATAACGGTCAGCCCTGGCGTGCCTCGCAGGCCGGTCTCCAGCCGGACATACCGTTCGTTCCAGCGGCGGCACTGGGTCTGCAGGTCTGCCAGTTGCGGGCGCAGGACCGCTGCCCGGAGATTGTCCATGCGACCGGAAATGTTCGGCGTTTCATAGCGGATGGTCTCAAAAGCTTCTTTGGGTGGTGCGGCCAGGTGGCGTTCATACAGCATATAAGAGCCGGACATCATAACCGCGCGGGCAGCAAGCTCGGCATCGTCGGTGACAAGAAACCCGCCCTCGCCGGAATTGACGTGTTTGTACGTCTGGCAGGAATAGCATCCCGCCGCGCCACTGCGCCCCGACGGCACGTCTTTCCACGCGGCCCCCATGGTATGGGCGCAATCCTCAATTACGGTAATCCCGGCCCTGTTGCAGATGTCCATCAGCCGTTCCATGTCACAGATATGACCCCGCATATGGCTGAGCAGCAGGAATTTCGCCCCGTCTGCTTTAGCCTCAAGATCATCAAGATCGATGGTCAACGCTTCTGTCACGCCAACAAAAACCGGAACCGCCCCCACTGCCGCAATCGCCCCGGGTACCGGCGCCAGTGTGAAGGCGTTGGACAGAACGTGGTCGCCCGGCACCACACCCGCCGCGCGCAGCGCGGTAGCCATCGCATATCCGCCCGAGGCCACGGCCACGCAATAGCGCGCGCCAGTCAGAGCAGCGAATTCCTGCTCCAGCAGTGCGGTCTCGCTGAGCTCACCCGGCACCGTGTTGTAGCGGTGCAGACGGCCGTGCCGCATGACCTCAACCGCCGCCTCGATGCCGGCCTCCGGGATCGGTTCCTGTTGCGTGAAACTGCCTTTGAATACGTCTGTCATTTGAACCTCCGCGCGCTGCAGAAAGAGTGAGGGGAAGATCGCGGCCCGGTCAAGCCAGCAAACGGGTGGCAAGAGCGGGAAGATCGGAAAAGCGCTCCAGCAGCGCTTCAGGCTCCAGCGCGGCCATATCGCCGCCAGCCGGCCCGAAGGTCACCAGAACGCTGGGTACCCCCGCGGCACGCGCTGTGTTCCGGTCGGTATCCGAATCTCCGATCAGGATGCATTGTGCGGGGTCTCCGCCCGCGCGCCGTGCGGCCTCAAAAAGCGGTTCAGGATCGGGTTTGCGCACCGGCAGCGTATCTGCCCCCACCAGCGAGGCAAAGGCATCTCGCACGCCAAGGCGCTGCATCAGCGTTTCGGCCAGCGCCTCCGGTTTGTTGGTGCAGATGCCCACGCCAAATCCCAGCCGCTCCAGTTCTGCGACAGCCTCCATCGCCCCCGGATAAAGGTACGTGTGCACATCAATGGCCGTACCGTAGGCCTCCAGCAGCACAGGATAATACCGGTCGATCGTGTCCTCATCATCTGCCCGTCCCTGGCGTGCCATGCCCAACCGCAGCATCGCCCGTCCCCCGCGCAGGGCCGTACCCGCATCGCGGCCCGGGTCCAGCAGATCACCCGCACCCATGTCGCGGAAACAGACATTCGCCGCCGCAATCAGGTCACCGCTGGTGTCTGCCAGCGTGCCGTCCAGATCAAAGATCACTGTTTTCATTCGATTACTCCCGCCCCCGGGCGACGCATTGGCAAAAAGGCGCACACATTGTTGCAACACGCAACCATGTTTGATTGCGCCACGCTTGCGCCACACGACCCAGCGGATAAACAGGCGCCCGACGGATTACAAAGAGAAACCGCATGAAAACCGCCCTTATCATCCTTGCCGCTGGCAAAGGCACCAGGATGAACTCGGACCTGCCGAAAGTTCTTCACCCGCTGGGGTCAGCGCCGCTCCTGGCCCATGCGATGCGTGCGGGTGCCACGCTTGCACCGGAACATACCGTTGTTGTTGCAGGGCATGGAGCCGAACAGGTGCGCCGCGCGGCCCTGGAACAGGATCCGACCGTGCATGTGGCAGAACAGACGGAGCAGCTCGGCACCGGCCATGCCGCAGCCCAGGCCAGGACTGCTCTGGCTGGTTTCGACGGCACCGCAATTGTTCTGTTCGGCGACACACCTTTCGTGCAGCCCGAAACCCTGTCTGCCATGCTTGCCGCGCGCGGCGCAGGTCATGACGTTGTGGTTCTTGGTTTTGAGGCCGCGGACCCGGGTCGCTATGGCCGGCTGGTCATGACCGGTGACAGTCTGGAACGGATCGTCGAATTCAAGGACGCCAGCGACGCTGAGCGGCAGATCAGCCTTTGCAACAGCGGGGTACTGGCCTGCGATGCGGCGTTGCTGTTTGACCTCATTGAGGCCACCGGGAATGATAACGCCTCTGGCGAATACTACCTGACGGACGTGGTGGGACTGGCCCGCGCGCGGGGTCTGAAGGCAACAGCGGTCACCTGTGATGAGGCCGAGACCCTGGGCATCAACACACGGGCCGAACTGGCAGGTGCCGAGGCGGCCTTTCAGGCACGTGCCCGCGCTGCGGCCTTTGAAAACGGTGTGACGATGCCCGCCCCTGACACGGTCCAGTTCGCCCTGGACACAGTTGTGGGGCGCGACACGGTCATCGAACCCAATGTGGTTTTCGGTCCCGGGGTCACCGTTGAAAGTGGCGCTGTGATACGCGCCTTTTCGCATCTCGAAGGCTGTCATGTGGCGCGTGGCGGCATCGTTGGCCCCTACGCGCGCCTGCGCCCCGGTGCGGAGCTTTCTGAGGATGTGCGTGTCGGCAACTTTGTTGAGGTCAAAAACGCGCAGATTGGTCCGGGCACCAAAGTCAACCACCTCAGCTACATCGGCGACGCCACACTGGGGAGCGGAACCAACGTCGGCGCCGGCACGATTACCTGTAATTATGACGGCGTGATGAAGCACCGCACCCACATCGGGGACAATGTTTTCATTGGCTCGAACACGATGCTGGTCGCTCCGGTACATATCGGCGATTCCGCAATGACAGGCAGCGGATCGGTGATCACGTCAGACGTCGAACCGGAGGCTCTGGCCCTTGCACGGGCGCATCAGGTCGAAAAACCGGGCATGGCAACAAAATTGTTGCAAATTCTGAAGGCCAGGAAGGCCAAACAGCAGCGAGGCAGCTGAAAATGTGTGGTATTGTAGGGGTCCTTGGCGATCATGAAGTCGCTCCCATTCTTGTGGAAGCGCTGAAACGGCTCGAATACCGGGGCTATGACAGCGCCGGGATTGCCACTGTGAGCAATGGCGTGCTCGACCGCCGGCGGGCCGTAGGCAAACTGGTCAGCCTGTCCGATCTGCTGGTGCATGAACCTCTGGCGGGCAAGTCCGGGATAGGCCATACCCGCTGGGCCACGCACGGCGAACCTTCGGTAAACAATGCCCATCCGCACCAGTCGGGACCCGTGGCTGTTGTGCACAACGGCATCATCGAAAACTTCCGTGATCTGCGCACAGAGCTGGCCGAAAACGGTCTGACCTGCGTCACAGACACGGATACCGAAACCGTCAGCCTGCTGGCGCAGCATTACCTCAGCCGGGGGCTGAGCCCCGCCGACGCAGCGCACCGGACCCTCGACCGGCTTGAGGGTGCTTTCGCACTCGCCTTCCTGTTCTCAGGCGAGGACGATCTGATGATCGGCGCGCGCAAAGGCTCACCGCTTGCGGTAGGGCATGGGGACGGCGAAATGTATCTGGGGTCGGATGCGATTGCCCTGGCGCCGATGACGGATCAGATCACCTATCTCGAAGAGGGTGACCGCGTGTTCATGACACGCACCACCCTGTCGATCACAGACAGCGCAGGAAATCCCGTTGAGCGGCCTGTTCAGACGATCCAGGCGGACGCCACGCGTATCGACAAAGCCGGTCACAAACACTTCATGGCCAAGGAGATCGCCGAACAGCCTTCTGTTATGGCCGGTGCGCTGAGCCACTATCTGTCGTCTGACGGCACCATCACTCTGCCGGAAGGTGGCGTGGATTTCGCCAAAACAGAGCGCCTGACCCTCGTGGCCTGCGGCACGGCTTATCTTGCCTGCCTGTCGGCAAAGCACTGGTTTGAGGAAATCGCGCGGCTGCCCGTCGATGTCGATGTAGCATCTGAATTCCGTTATCGCGAACCGCCGATCCCGGCGAATACGGCGGCCCTGTTCGTCAGCCAGTCCGGTGAGACGGCGGACACGCTCGCCGCCCTGCGGTTCTGTCAGGGCAAGGTGTCGCACATCATGTCAGTGGTGAATGTGCCGGAAAGCTCAATCGCCCGCGAGAGCGATCTGGTGCTGCCGATCTATGCAGGTGTCGAAGTGGGCGTGGCCTCGACCAAAGCCTATACCTGTCAGCTTATTGTCCTGCTCATGATGGCGCTGAAAGCCGCCCGGGACCGCGGCACAATTGATGACGAAACGCTCAGGGATCATATCGCAGCACTGCGCGGCGTGCCCGGCGTGATCAGCCAGGCTCTGGGGATCAGCGAAGAGACACAGCGCACCGCCCAGAAGATATCCGAGGCACGGGATGTACTGTTTCTGGGGCGTGGGCAGATGTATCCGCTTGCCATGGAAGGCGCCCTGAAACTCAAGGAAATCAGCTATATACACGCCGAAGGGTATGCCTCCGGTGAGCTGAAGCACGGCCCGATTGCCCTTGTCGATCAGTATGTGCCCGTTGTCGTCATGGCGCCGCGGGACCGGCTTTTCGACAAAACAGTCAGCAACATGCAGGAAGTCATGGCCCGCAAAGGACGCGTCATTCTGGTGTCAGACCGCAAAGGGATTGAGGAAGCCGGCGAAGGGACATTTGCGACCATCGAACTGCCCGCAGTCTCCGAAATCGTGACGCCGATCCTCTATGCGATCCCGGCCCAGCTGCTGGCCTATTACACGGCCGTGGCCAAGGGCACCGACGTGGACCAGCCGCGCAACCTGGCAAAATCGGTCACGGTGGAATAACTGCAGAAACTAACCGCCGCGCCGGACGGACAATGTCACCAGCGCGGTCAGCGGTGCCTCAAGAACGCGCAGGGCGGCCAGCGAAATGCGGCTGCCCGCCGTTGCCGGGCCATCAATCGGAAGCAGTGTTACCGACGCGGATCTGCCCGTCGTCCGATCCGTGACCACACCTTTTGTTTCAACAGTAACCAAGGGGGTTTTCAGCCAGAAACCCTGCTCCGCCGGGTTACCGAGCGATGCGACGGTCTCCCCAAGTGCAGTCCCGGCTGACGACACGCGACGCGCAGCAGACCGCTCTGCATCTGATGAGCGATCCAGACTGGCCGCAGTCTGCACACCGGTCGCGGGCACAAGGGCATCGGCCACGCCATCGGCACCGATCGGTTCAGACGCCTCAGACGCGGTGAGTTCCGGCAGCCCGCTGCCGCCAAGTTCGAGGTTTACACGCTGTTCGAGAAGCTGAAGCTGTTCACATCCGCCAACAGCAACGGTCAGCACCAGAGCCAGACACACGCGCTTCAAAGGTATTTCACGATCCACTGTCTGCATGCTCCCTGCATAGCGCGCGCCCACCCGTCCCACAATGCGGAATACTCTTGCCGCCGGTTAACGCAGCGCTTACCACTGTTGGTATGAGTGCACCATTGATTGATCCCTTCGCGCGCGCGATCACCTATCTGCGGGTCTCCGTCACCGACCGGTGCGATTTCCGCTGCGTTTACTGCATGTCAGAAAACATGACGTTCCTGCCAAAAAAGGAACTGCTCACGCTCGAAGAGCTGGACCGCATGTGCTCGACCTTTGTGAACCTGGGCGTGCAGAAACTGCGGATCACCGGCGGCGAGCCTCTGGTGCGCAAAGGCATTATGACCTTCTTTGAGAGCATGTCGCGCCATCTCGAGAGCGGCCAGCTGAAAGAACTGACGCTTACAACCAACGGCAGCCAACTGGAGCGCTTTGCCAAGGACCTTTACGCGGCAGGTGTGCGGCGTGTGAATGTATCGCTCGACACGCTTGATGAACAGAAATTCGCGGATGTGACGCGCTGGGGCCGCCTGCCCCAGGTGCTGCGCGGCATTGATGCAGCACAGAATGCCGGTCTGCGTGTAAAACTGAACGCGGTGGCGCTGAAGGGGTTCAATGAACCCGAACTGCCCGCGATCACACAGTGGTGCGCCGAACGGGATATGGACCTGACCTGGATCGAGGTCATGCCGATGGGCGATATCGGTAACGAAGACCGCCTTGGTCAATACTGGTCGCTCAAGGACGTGCGCGCGCGCTATGCTGAGCACTACACGGTGACAGATCTGGCAGAACGCACCGGTGGACCCGCGCGTTACGTGCGGCTCGAGGAAACGGGTCAGAAAATCGGGTTCATCACCCCGCTGAGCCACAACTTCTGCGAAAGCTGCAACAGGGTCCGCATCACCTGTACCGGCGAGATATATATGTGTCTTGGGCAGGAAGATATGGCTGATCTGCGCGCGCCGCTTCGGGCCCACCCGGATGATAACGGCCCGCTTGAGGACGCCATCCGTGCTGCCATTGCGCTGAAGCCAAAGGGACACGATTTCGACTATTCCCGACAACGGACGGACGGGCAGATGTCCCGGCACATGAGCCACACCGGCGGCTGACCAGTCCAATGCGCACGCCACTGCTTTTCAGGTTCTACGTGGTGGTCACCGCGCTGGTGACGCCGTTCGCCGCATGGTTTGAGATCCGCAAACTGCGCCGTGCGGGGTTTCCCGCCCTCAGAGCTCACGAAAAACTGGGAAACGCCAGTGCACCCCGCGCCGGCAGCGGGCCATTGATCTGGTTTCATGCGGCCTCTGTTGGCGAAAACCAGTCCGTTCTGTCGCTGATCCGCAGCATGGGCCAGATGCTGCCCCGCGCGCATTTTCTGATCACGTCCGGCACGCCGACCTCTGCCTATATTGTCGCCGAACATAAGCCGCCCCGGTCGGTGCACCAGTTCCCGCCGCTGGAGTCCGTCGGACCGGTACGCCGGTTCCTCGCGCACTGGCGGCCTTCGGCAGCTGTATTTGTCGAATGCGACCTGCGGCCTGTCATGTTACGCAGAACCAGAGCGCGCGGCACCCCCATGGCGCTGGTCAATGCACAGCCAGGCCCAAAATCCCGGAATTTATGGGAGAGAAAACCAGATGCTGCAGCCTTTGTCTTTGGGGTTTTCGATCTGATACTGACCCGGAATGATGATATGGCAGAAGCAATGGTTGCCATGAATGCCCCCGCGGACCGCGTGGCCCGGGGCATTGATCTCAGATCGCTCCCCGACCCGCTGCCAAGTGACCCGGCGATCACCGCGCGGGTTCGCGCGTCACTGAAAGGACGGCCTGTTTGGGTCGCGGCCTCTACGCACCGCGGAGAAGAAGAATTGATCCTCGCGGCGCATCAGGCCCTGCTGCGTCAGCATCCTGACCTCATGCTGATCCTCGTGCCCCAACAGCCGGAGCGGTCTGACGAGGTCGCGACGCACATCCACGCCGCAGGTCTGGCTCACGCGACACGGTCAAAAGACGAAAAGATCACTGATACGCATTCTGTCTATCTTGCGGATGCGCCGGACGAACTGGGCAGCTGGTACGCGCTGACGGACATCGTGTTTCTCGGCGGCTCGCTGGTGCCAATCGGTGGGTACGACCCTGTCGACGTGGCGCAGGCGAATGCAGCAGTGCTGTCCGGCCAGCATGTCCGTAATTTCGCAGATACCTATGACAGCATGACGACGCGCGGTGCTGCTGTGCTGGTCGATGGCACTGCGGAACTTGCAGGCGAAGTGCATGAGATGCTGAGCAACACGCCCTACCGGAAACAGGCGGTTGCCGCAGCGGGTGATTTCGTCAGAGGCCGTTCGGAAGAACTGGACCAGATCGCACGCCGTCTGATCCGCGCACTGGATCTTGAGGAAATGAGCTGACGCCTGACAGCCTGCCCATTTCGGTCTGCATGTCCGCATGAAACCGCGTCCCGCATACGAACGGCCAGAGGCGTCCCGGTCAGGCAGAAACCCCGGTGGCTGTTGCCAGCTCCCCGGGCTCTTCCTACGACGCCAGAGCCTGTCGCGCTCAGGCCGCAGGCATTCTGCGTTCCACGATTTCCGCCCACCAGCTGCAGCCTGCGGGGATCGCATCATCGTTGAAATTGTATTCCGGATGGTGCAGCCGCGCGCTTGGCCCGTTGCCCATTAGGATATAAGCCCCCGGACGCTCTTCGAGCATAAAGGCGAAATCCTCGCCTCCCATGACCAGCTCCGCGTCGGCGCAGTCCCCTGACACTGAGCGCGCTACATCAGCTGCGAATTCTGTCTGTTCCGGATGGTTCACCGTGACGGGGTAGTTGCGCACGTAATTGATACGCCCGGTGGCGCCAAAATTCTCCGCCACACCTTCCACGAGCCGCGTCAGACGCGTTTCAACAAGATCGCGCACTTCGCTGCTCATCGTGCGGGCGGTGCCTTTGAGGGTCACAGACTGCGGGATCACATTGAAGGCATTTGAGGATGTCTCAAAGGACGTGATCGACATGACCAGCTGCTCGACCGGGTCGGCGTTCCGACTGGCGATAGACTGCGCGGCCAGAACGATGTGGCTGGCGACCACGGTCGGATCAATGGTCTGGTGCGGGAATGCGGCATGGCCACCCTTCCCCTCAATCTCGATCTCAAAGATATCTGTCGCGGCGAAAAACGGCCCTGTGCGGATAGCGAACTGGCCCGTTTCCATGCCGGGCCAGTTGTGCATGCCATAGACCTCGTCAATACCAAAACGCTCCATAAGGCCGTCTTCGCACATCTCGCGACCACCGCCGCCGCCTTCTTCGGCTGGCTGGAAAATAACAGCGACGGTGCCATCGAAATTGCGCGTTTCGGCCAGGTAACGGGCAGCGCCCAGCAGCATTGCGGTGTGCCCATCATGCCCGCAGGCATGCATTTTACCCGGTTCTTTGGATACATATTCAACGCCGGTTTCTTCAAGGATCGGAAGCGCATCCATATCGGCGCGCAGACCAATAACCTTTCCGGAAGTATCTGATTTGCCGCGAATAACGCCGACAACACCGGTCCGGCCGATGCCCGTTACGACGTCATCGCACCCGAAGGCCTGCAGTTTTTCAGCCACCAGTGCGGACGTCCGGTGCGTATCAAACAGCAGTTCCGGATTTTCGTGCATATCGCGCCGCCAGGCGGTGATATCTTCGTGCAGTTCGGCAAAACGGTTCTTCACTGGCATGGTGTCACTCCAAAGGTTTCGGGCCGGTAATTTCTCCGGCCACCACATCTCAGGTTGTATAGCACGCGGGCGGGGCCGCAAGGGTCACACCTGCGGCATTCACGTCAAAGTGCCGGACCAAGCTCCATCCGGGTGCCGTCCCTGAACCGGCCAAACCGGAACCTGGATATATCGTGACCGGCGGGCGCGCCCGTTGCGATTGCTGCCAGAATGCGCCCCATTGCAGGTCCGATCCCGAACCCATGCCCGCTCATGCCCGTGCCAAGAACGAGCCCCGGCAGCGCATCGATCCGGTCAACGACGGGCACAACATCAGGCATCGTATCGATCATCCCCGCCCAGGCGTGGGTCAGGCTGAAATCCGGCAGGTCCGGGAAAAGCTGTGCAAAATCGCGGCGCAACTGGCGCAGTTTACCGGTATTGGGCGCCGGGTTCAGCACACGGCAGTTTTCAAACGGGCCGGGGCTGTCCGCCGGCCAGCTGCGTGGTGTGCCCCAGGCATCCGGGTAACCCGCAGGGGCACCGGGCAGGAAGCGGGTGCCTAAGGGATCGGCCCGCAGTTGCCGCAGAAACTTTGGCAGTGCGCGGAAAGCATCCCACCCAAGAAACAGCTCGTGAAAGCCGCCCGCCGCCAGCGTGTAGCCACCGTCGGCCCGGTACCGGAACGCCAGCCCCTTGTCGGCGACGCCACCCGGCGTGACCTGTGGCAGCGCCGAGGTCGCAGCGACCGTCGCGCGCACGGAAAGCTGCGGCAGGGACACACCGTGATTGCGCAGAAACAGTGACGACCAGGCGCCCCCGGCGAGCACCACTGTCTGCGTCCGGATGCGGCCTGCTTCGGTGACCACGCCGCTGACCCGCCCGGCCGACAGATCCAGCGCGCGTACTGCGCAGTTTTCCCGGATGACCGCGCCTGCGCGCACGGCAATACCGGCGAGGGCGGGAACGGCCCGCCAGGGTTCTGCACGCATGTCTGATGCGGTGTAAAGTGCGCCTGCGAAACGACGCGACATACCGGGCACGAGTTCAGCGGTCTCCGCCGCGGTCAGAAGCCGCGTGTACGTGCCGTGAGCGCGGGCATAGGGCAGCCAGGCGCCATACTTTTCCAGCTCTGCCTGCGTGCGTGCGAGATAGGTCACGCCGCCGGTAGTCAGACCGATGTTTTCATTCGTTTCCTGCGATAACTCGCGCCAGAGATGCCCGGCCTCGACCATGATCGGCAGCTCATCGGGATCACGGCCCTGCTGCCGGATCCAGCCCCAGTTCCTGCCGGATTGCTCCCCCGCGATACGGCCCTTTTCAAGCAACACCACACGGTGCCCCGCCCGTGCCAGGAAAAGGGCGGTTGACACGCCAATGACGCCACCGCCGATCACGACCACGTCTGTTTCTTCCGGAAGTTCCCCCTGGTGCGTTACGGGCGACGCATCCGAAATCGGGATCCCCTGCATTGCGAAATCTTGCTCAGTCGCAGAGCGTTCCGACCAGACGCTCCATAAAGCGGTGCCCGGCCTGAAACTGTGCTTTGGTGATGTATTCGTTCGGCTGGTGGGCCTGCGCAATATCACCCGGCCCGCAGATCACTGCGGAATAACCGGCTTCCTGGAACTGGCCGGCTTCTGTGCCATAGCTGACAACGTGGCTCGCGTTGTCGCCTGTAATCCGGCGCACCAGCGTCTCTGCTGCCCCGGCCTCTTCAGGTGTCAGGGCCGGAACGTCAAAGCGGGGTGTGACCGTGATGCGTGTTTCCGGTACAACCGCCTGCATCATTGCCTCAATCTCGGCGACACGTGCACGGTAGCGCTCCTCCCAGATGGCCTTGTCCTCGCCGGGTACCACGCGGAAATCCATTGCAAAACGGCAGTCTTTGGCCGTGATGTTATGGGCGGTACCGCCGGAAATCATTCCCACATGCGCCGTTGTGTAAGGCGGGTCAAAAGCGCGGGCCAGCGCCCCGGGTTCAGCGTCGCGGTTGGCCGTGTTGATGTCATTGGCCCAGTCAATCAGCTTGGCGCCATACATCACCGCATTCACCCCGCGGTCCAGAATGGAGCTGTGCACCTCAAAGCCCTGGACATGTGTGTCAAAACCGGTACCGCCCTTGTGGCCGGAGACGGCCTGCATCATGGAGGGCTCCCCGACAATCACCGCGGCCCCCTTGGGCAACACAGGCTGCATCGCTTCGATCATCGGCGGCGCACCGGTGCACCCGATCTCTTCATCAAAGCTCAGCGCCAGCTGCAGCGGACGGGCCAGTGCTGCATATTTTGCCTCCACCAGCGCCCAGATCGCGAGCGCATCGAACCCTTTCATATCGCAGGTGCCGCGCCCGACGTAGCGGTCCTCCAGTTCCGTCACCTCGAACGGATCGGACTCCCAGGGTTGTCCGTCCACCGGCACAACATCGGTATGACCAGACAGAACAATGGCACCCTCTTCCCAGGGCCCGACATGGGCAAAGAGCGCGGCCTTGGGCTCATCAGGTTGGAGATAGCGGTGTGCCACTATACCGTGCGAACTGAGGTAATCCTCGACCCAGTCCACAAGCGGCAGATTGGTGTCGCGGCTGACGGTTGGAAAGCTCACGAGCTTCCGCATGATCTCCAGGGGGGACAGGCGTTCGGTCATGACCGTCAGTACCCGCTGTCAGTTTCCAGGATCAGGTGACCCGGTTCCACTTCGCGGTAGACAGAAGGCTCAGGCACATAGCCCGCAGGATGGATGGGCGACGGGATCGGTTTGAAGTTCAGCTCACTCTCGTCTTTGCGCTGACGCGGATCTGCGATCGGCACTGCTTTCATAAGGGCCTGCGTGTAGGGATGCTGTGGGTTTTCAAAGACACGCGCACGGGGGCCCAGCTCGACAATGCGTCCCAGATACATAACGCCCACGTGGTGGCTCACACGTTCCACCACCGCCATGTCATGGCTGATGAACAGAAACGACAGCCCCAGTTCGGCCTGCAGCTCCATCATCAGGTTGAGCACCTGCGCCTGTACGGACACATCAAGCGCCGACACGGCCTCGTCCGCGATGATCAGTTTGGGGTTCAGTGCCAGCGCGCGCGCGATGGCTACACGC
Source organism: Roseobacter sp. S87 (assembly GCF_055693285.1). The sequence goes on along the minus strand of NZ_JBVFTR010000004.1, from coordinate 818,963 downwards.
TGCCGCTGGCCCCCGGACAGTTCGTGCGGGAACCGGCGCATGAAACTGCGGGGCAGCTCAACGCGGTCGAACAGCATCGCAACACGGTCCGTCACCGCCTGCCCGCTCAGGGTTCCGAAATTGTGGATGGGCTCGGCCACCTGTTCCGCCAGCTGCATCTGCGGATTGAGCGATGCGAACGGATCCTGAAAGATCATCTGCATATCCAGCCGCGCCTTGCGCAGTCCACGCTGATCAAGGGAAATGATGTCTGTCCCGTCGAGGTTCACTTCGCCCGACAACGGCTCAACGAGGCGGAGCACCGAGCGTCCGGCAGATGATTTTCCACATCCGGATTCGCCCACAAGGCTCAGCGTCTGGCCTTTGTTGATCGAAAAAGACAGGTCCTCGACCGCATGCACATTCGCAACCGTCCGGCGGAAGAAACCGCCTTTGACCGGGAAACGCGTGGTCAGATTCTTTACCGTGAGAAGCACCTCGTCAGTGCCGGGGATCGGCAGGATCTCTCCCTGCTCGCGCCCCAGGAGCTTCATCGGTTCCGGCGCGGACTTGCCGCTCATTTCGCCCAGTTTGGGCACGGCTGCCAGCAGCGCCCCGGTGTAGGCGTGCTGCGGGTTCTCGAAAATATCGGCGACAGGGCCTTCCTCAACCTTGTTGCCGCGGAACATCACCACCACCCGGTCGGCCATCTGCGCCACTACGGCCATATCATGCGTGATAAACATGACGGCCGTGCCGGTCTCGCGCTTGAGCCGGTCCATCAGGGCCAGGATCTCTGCCTGAATTGTCACGTCCAGCGCGGTTGTAGGTTCATCCGCAATGAGCAGACGGGGTTTGCAGGCCAGCGCCATCGCGATCACCACGCGCTGCCGCATGCCGCCTGACAGCTCGTGCGGGTATTGTTTCAGGCGCCTTTCCGGTTCCGGGATGCGCACCTCGCGCAACAGCTCCAGAGCGCGGGCCTCCGCTTCTGATTTGCTCATGTTCTTATGAAGCCGCAGGCCCTCGGTCAGTTGCCGGCCCACGGTGAAAACCGGATTGAGCGCGGTCATCGGCTCCTGAAAAATCATGCCGATCTCATTGCCGCGGATTGTGCGCATCAGCTCGGCATCCGTCGCCGCAAGATCCACCTGCCCGCCTTCAGAGCGGTGAAACATCAGCTGACCACCGGCAATCTCGCCACCACCGAATTCAACGAGGCGCATCAGGGACAGCGAAGACACGGATTTGCCCGACCCGCTCTCGCCCACGACGCAGACAGTTTCGCCCGCTTTTATTTCAAAGGACACATCCTCAACACCGACAACGGGCCCGTCCTTGGTCTGAAACTCGACCCGGAGCCCCCGGATTTCTGCGATAGGACGGGTTTCTTCCCGTGTCTCAGTCTGATCCAGCATGCCTGACCCCGTTGTTCCCTGCAGCGACGCTAAGGCCATGAAGCAGGCAGTGTCAAACCCTGCCGGCGTCTTTCCATGGCGTCAGCTATGACAAGGCTTGCTTTTTCCGCAAAACATGCTTCGATGTGGCCACGCATCCGGGGGGATCGGCTGAATTTCTGAACGAAAAGCCAGAGTTCAGTCCTGTAACCCGCTGGAAATGATAGCGAAAAAATGCAGTCCCGTTCTATGGGCTGTTGAAACGGCATTTTGATGTCCAACACGGAGTAAAACATGAAACTCAGAACCTTACTGATGGGCGCGATCGCGACCACAGCGCTTGCACCGGTTGTCCTAGCGGACGGCCACGAGGGCGAGCGGGGCCGCGATGGCGAGGTCAAAATCATCTACTGGCAGGCGCCGTCGATCCTGAACCCGTATCTGTCGGGTGGTACGAAGGATCTCGAATCTGCGTCGCTGGTGATCGAACCTCTTGGACGCTATGACGAGAACGGCGCACTTGTGCCCTTCCTGGCCGAAGAAATCCCAACCGTTGAAAACGGCGGCGTGGCAGCCGATCTGACCTCGATCACATGGAAGCTCAAGTCCGGGCTGCTGTGGTCTGATGGCTCGGCAGTCACATCTGCGGACGTCAAATTCACGGCTGATTACTGCATGCACCCCGAAGGTGGCTGTGCGCAGGGCGCCAAATTCGACGGCGTTGAAAACGTTGAGATCCTCGACGATCTGACGGTAAAAGTTACGTTCAACCAGCCGCAACCGAACCCGTATGGGCCCTTCATGGGTGGTCAGTCGCCGATCATTCAGGCGGCACAGTTTGCGGACTGCCTCGGCGCCAAAGCGCCTGAGTGCACCGAAGCAAACTTCAACCCGATCGGCACCGGCCCCTTTGTTGTGACGGACTTCCGCCCCAACGATGTGATCCAGATGGTCGCCAACGAGAACTTCCGTGAGCCCGGTAAACCTGCGTTCGCCTCGCTGACCTTCAAAGGTGGCGGTGACGCAACTGCGGCCGGCCGTTCCGTGATGGAAACCGGTGAATTCGATTATGCCTGGAACATGCAGCTGGCACCTGACGTACTGGCCAAAATGGCAGAAGGCGGCAAAGGTACACCGATTGCAGCGTTCGGCACGCTGGTGGAACGTCTGGAAATGAACCTGACGAACCCCTCGCCGGACCTGCCCGAAGGTGAACGTTCCACAGTGGCCCATGCGCACCCGTTCCTGAGCGATCTGAACGTCCGCAAGGCGCTGTCCATGGCGATTGACCGTCCGCTGCTGGTGGAAATCGGTTACGGCCAGGCAGGACGCCCGACATGTAACCTCGTGCCTGCTCCTGCGCTTTACGCATCCGACAACACGGAATGCCTGACACAGGACATCGACGGCGCAAATGCCCTGCTGGACGAAGCAGGCTGGGTGGACAGCGACGGTGACGGCGTGCGTGACAAGGACGGCGTAAAACTGTCGATCCTCTATCAGACATCCACCAACGCTGTGCGTCAGGATTTCCAGGCGCTCATCAAGGAATGGTGGAGCATGATCGGTGTTGAAACCGAGCTGCGTAACCTCGATGCATCCGTATTCTTCGGTGGTGACCCCGGTTCGCCTGACACCTTCCAGAAGTTCTATGCGGACGTTGAAATGTACGCCAACAACTTCGACGGCACAGACCCGCAGGCGTATCTGTCGGCCTATCGCTGTGGCAACGAACCCAAGCCTTCGAGCCAGTGGCAGGGTGAGAACATCAACCGCTTCTGCGATCCTGAGTATGACGCGCTGCTCGACGAGCTGGCCCGGACAGGCGAGCTGGAAAAGCGCGGTGAGATCGCCAAGAAGCTGAACGATATGCTGACAAAAGACAGCTACACCATCGTTCCGCTGGTGGATCGTGGCCGTGTTTCCGCTGCGTCCAACACGCTGGGCGGTGTTATCCTGAACACCTGGGATTCCGAGCTGTGGAACGTTGCTGACTGGTACCGCATCGGCAACTGATGCAAATGGAGGCAGGGCGCGGTCATTCCGCGCCCTGTTCTCTGCCCGCCGGGAATAGTGCTTGTGCGCAACCGGCAACACCGGAACAATAATAAAAACCTCCCGACAAGGCGGAGCGCATGCTGACTTTCACCATCCGCAGACTGGTTCTGTCGATCCCGACACTGCTGTTTATCAGCATCGTCATTTTTCTTCTGCTGCAGCTGGCGCCGGGCGATCCGATGGCGCAGGTGCCACTGACCGTCCCCCCCGAAGTAAAACAGAAGATGCGCGAAGCCCTGGGCCTTGGTGCGCCCATACATGTCCAGTACTGGAAGTGGCTGGTACAGTTCTTCTGGGTGGAACCGCAGGTCCTCGTGGATCACTGGTTCGGCACAGCCTTTGCCGAAGGCAAGCTGCGGGTGATTTCCTGGCAGACCCGTTCGCCGGTGATGGATATCGTGATGCAGCGGATGCCACAGACCCTCTGGGTCGTCGGCATGTCCTATATCGTCGGCATTCTGATCGCCCTGCCCATCGGTATTTACTCCGCCTACCGTCAGTATTCCCTGTTTGACCAGGCCGGTACATTTATCTCGATGATCGGCTTTTCGATCCCGCCGTTCTTTTCGGGCGTTCTGGTGATCGTGATCTTCTCGGTCAACCTCGGCTGGTTCCCATCCATCTATGACACCACGCATGTTGTCACCGACTGGGCCAGTTTCAAAATTCAGCTGCAGCAGATGATCATGCCCGTCATGGTGCTGGCGCTGCAGACAACTGCTCAGATCAGCCGTTTTATGCGGGCCTCGATGCTCGACAACCTCAATCAGGACTACGTGCGTACCGCGCGCGCCAAGGGTCTGAAAGAAAGCGTCGTTGTCATGGTGCATGTTCTGCGCAACTCGATGATCCCGATTGTCACCGTGATTGCCCTGGGCATTCCCTCGATCTTTGGCGGCGCGATCATTACCGAGACGCTCTTTAAGGTGAACGGCATCGGCCAGCTTCTGCTGACCGCTCTTTTCGCCAATGACCTGCCGATGGTTATGACGCTGACCTTCATTTTCGCCATCCTGATCGTGGTCTTCAACCTGATCGCTGACGTGCTTTACGGCATTCTGGACCCGAGGATCCGCTATGACTGATCAGAACGCAGAGATCGAAACCTTCGGCGCGCTCCAGGACAAGGAGCCGCAAAAGGAACCGCAGAGCCAGTGGCGCGAAGTCTGGGATCAGTTCCGCAAACACAAGGGCGCGCTGATTGGCGGGGGGTTCCTGCTGGGGATCACGCTTTTTGTGCTGATCGGGCCGTGGATCTGGCAGATCGATGCCAAAAAGCTCGACATCCGCAACAAAGACCTGCGCCCGATCTACACCGCACTGTGGGACAGTGATGCCAAAGTGCTCTGGGGGCGGCCGCTGGGCACGGACAACCTTGGCCGCGATATCATGGCTACGCTGATCGCGGGCGGGCGCGCATCGCTCGCTGTGGGCTGGACAGCGATGATCCTGTCGCTTCTCATCGGCACCACCGTCGGTGTCTGTGCAGGGTACTTCAAACGCCTGGACGGCATTCTGATGCGGATCACGGATCTCTTCCTGTCGCTGCCGATCCTGCCCCTGCTGCTGGTGGCGGTGACGCTCTTCCGCCAGCCTTTGCGCGCTGCTTTTGGTCCGGAAGGGGGCATGTTCATCCTGATTGTCGGCGTGATCGGTATCACCTCGTGGATGCCCACCGCACGGATCGTTCGCGGTGAAATTCTGGCGCTCAAGGAACGCGAATTCATCCTGGCCGCCCGATCCATCGGAACGACACCATTTCTGATCATCCGGCGGCACCTGCTGCCGAATGTGATCTCGCCCATTATGGTCTCTGCCACGCTGGGGCTGGCAACGGCGATCATCACGGAAAGCGCTCTGTCTTTCCTTGGCGTTGGCTTCCCTTCTGACTTCCCCACATGGGGCAAACTGCTTTCAGATGCGGTGCCACGGATGGAAGAATTCCCCGAGCGGGTCATGTTGCCGGGTATCCTGATCTCGCTCACGGTTCTGTCTGTGAACTACCTGGGCGACGGTCTGCGGGATGCACTGGATCCAAGGATCAGAGGGCGCTAACGCCCCCTGATCCAGGTGCAGACAGAGCGCATATCCGCAGGATTTCCGCAGAGTCCGCGCCCGATGTCAGATAGGGCGCCGAATACGGGACGGCGGGCGGGGCGCTTTTGGCGTAAGCCCAAACAGCGCCGTCCCGTTGTCTTCCAGACTTCACCAGCTGTTGGCCCAAAGGCTCGCCGCGCGAAATCACCTGCCCGCTATGGTCGGTTTTCGTCTGAAAAGTTCGACCTATTCGACACTTCTTCTGAGACGGCGGATCAGCCACCACACCAGCAGCACCACAGGCAGGGTCACCAGTGCAGTCAGCATGCCCTTGCTGAGCCCTGTGGCCTCTGTGAGCGGGTAAAGAAGGTATCCGGCAAGCGACACCGCATAGTAGCTGATCGCCACGACCGACAGGCCCTCCACTGTGCGCTGCAGACGCAGCTGCAGATCCGACCTACGGTCCATGCTTTCCAGCAGCGCCTGGTTCTGCGCGGACCTCTCCACATCCACCCGCGTCCGGAGCAGGTTGGACGCCCGGATTGACCGGCTCGACATGGCCTCCAGCCGGCGTTCTGCAGATGTCACCGTGCGCATCGCCGGCGCATAGCGCCGCATCATGAATTCCGCAAAATGCTGGCGGCTGCGGAACCGCACCTCGCGCAGGGCCTCAATCCGCTGATTGACCAGCGCCTCATACGCCCCGGTTGCCCCGAACCTGAAAGACGATTGCGCGGACAGTGTCTCAAGCTCCGCTGAAATGCTCAGCAGCGAATTCAGCGTCGTTTCTGCACTGGCCGTTTCGCTGGTCATATCGCTCATCAGGCTGGTGAGCTGTGTATCCAGATCATTAAGCTTCGGTTGCAGCGCCCGCACCCGCGCAAAGCCCATCATCGACATGGATTTATAAGTTTCGATCTCGCACAGGCGCTGCACGATCCGCCCGATGCGCCGCTTGCCCGTACCGGCGTCCGCAAAAACAGCAAACCGCAGGTGACCATTCACATCGATCCGGAAATCACCCGCGACCGTTGCCGCGTTGTCCAACACGTTCGATACCGCCAGGCTCTCGGACACAAACCATCCCGATACCGCCTTTTCGATCTCCTGCTCATCGTCAGGCCGCGGCACAATGTGCAGCATGGCTGAGGTCACACGCTGGCCCGGCGCATTGTCCAGCCAGTCAGAAGGAAACACATCAAACCCCGAAGGGTCAAATGCACGGTCTGCGCCCTCTTCAAGAAACGCAGTATAGGTCACGAATTCAGTATGCTGTTCCCATTTGATCCAGTGCTTGCCGATCTGGCCATAGTAATGGGTGGCACCCGGCTGGGGGTGCGGTGCGCCGTGACGGTCCAGCAGGTCAGTCAGATGACGCAGATCCCGCGCCCGGTCCCGGCTCACAGCGTCGTTTGGCTGTTTGATCGCGATGTACACGGCCGAACAGGGCGCCTCCATCGAAGGAAACGGGCGCGCGTGCAGCTCGTTGGCCAGTTTGTAACGCAGCGGATGATCGGTGATCGGTGACATAGGCAAACTCCGTATGATGTGAGGGATAGCGCCACACCGGACAAAGTCAACGAATTTCTTCAATCAGATCAATTGCTTAATGGAATGCAACGGTATACCGGTGATCCCCTGTGGCTGCAGTTCCCCGCGCAATACCCCTGTTTTTCAACGCACTGCGGGTCGGAAACGCAAAAAGCGCGCCGCATTTCTGCGACGCGCTTTAAAAATCTCTGTTAAGCCGGTGTCAGTCGATCATCGGCAACAGCTTGTCGAGGCTCGCCTTGGCATCGCCATAGAACATCCGCGTGTTGTCCTTGAAGAACAGCGGGTTTTCGATACCCGAATACCCCGTTCCCTGCCCGCGCTTGGACACAAAGACCTGCTTTGCCTTCCAGCATTCCAGCACCGGCATACCGGCGATGGGGCTGTTCGGATCGTCCTGTGCCGCGGGGTTCACGATGTCATTGGATCCGATCACAATGGCAACATCCGTCTCCGGGAAGTCGTCGTTGATCTCGTCCATTTCCATTACGATGTCATAAGGTACTTTGGCTTCGGCCAGCAGAACGTTCATGTGCCCCGGCAAACGGCCCGCCACCGGGTGGATCGCGAAACGGACGTTCTTGCCTTTGGCGCGCAGCTTGCGCACCAGTTCCGCGACGCCCTGCTGCGCCTGTGCCACGGCCATACCATAGCCCGGGATGATAATGACGCTGTCGGCTTCATTCAGAGCCGCTGCGACACCGTCGGCCTCAATCGCCACCTGTTCGCCTTCAACAGCCATCTGCTCACCTGCCGGGCCGCCAAAGCCACCTAGGATCACACTCACAAACGACCGGTTCATGGCCTTACACATGATGTAGGACAGGATCGCACCGGAGGAGCCCACCAGAGCGCCCACCACGATCAGCAGGTCGTTGCCAAGGCTGAAGCCGATGGCAGCTGCCGCCCAGCCGGAGTAGCTGTTCAGCATGGAGACAACCACGGGCATGTCGGCCCCGCCGATACCCATGATCAGGTGATACCCGATAAAGAGCGCCAGCAGCGTCAGCAGAACCAGTGTCCAGCTGCCCGAACCGCCCAGATACATGATCGCAAACAGCACCGACAGCGCCGCCGCACCCACGTTCAGCATGTGACCGCCAGTGCAGCTTGGTTGCCGCAGAATCCACACGGCCCGCCAGTTTGCCATAGGCAATCACAGAACCCGTGAACGTCACAGCACCGATCCAGATGCCCAGCACCAGCTCGACCTTGAGGATGTTGATTTCCACGGTCGTCTTTTTCGCAATCAGCTGACCAAAGGACGACAGCCCGTCATAGATCTCTTTGGGCAGGCCAATGGCCGAATACCCGTCTGCGGCCACCGCCCCCAGTTCGAGCAGGTTTTGCTCAAACAGAGTGGACATGTTGTTGATCATGATGTCCGCATTAAAACCCACAAAGACCGCTGCGAGGCCCACAAGACTGTGCATGATGGCCACGAGTTCCGGCATCTGGGTCATTTGGACCTTTGTGGCCAGCTGGTAGCCGACCGCGGCCCCCATGGCGATCAGGATCACAGAGACGATCCCAAGACCCTGTCCGGGTCCGATCAGCGTGGCCAGCACCGCGATTGCCATACCGGCAATACCGTACCAGACTGCACGTTTAGCACTTTCCTGCCCGGAAAGACCCCCGAGGCTGAGGATAAAGAGAACAGCCGCAACCGCGTAGGCGGCAATCGTAAATCCGAATTCCATTGTCCCCTACCCCTTTACGATTTCTGGAACATGGCGAGCATGCGCCGTGTCACGAGGAAGCCGCCGAATATGTTCACCGCCGCCATAAAGACCGCAAGTGCCGCAAGCAGCGTGATCAGCAACGAACTCGACCCGATCTGGATCAGCGCACCCAAAATGATGATCGAGGAAATCGCGTTGGTGACGGCCATCAGCGGCGTGTGCAGCGAATGCGCCACGTTCCAGATCACCTGGAACCCGATAAAGACCGACAGCACGAACACGATGAAGTGCTGCATAAAGCTTGCCGGTGCCACCAGACCGACGGCCAGGACCAGCGCGCCGCCAACGGCCAGCAGGCCGACCTGATTGCGGGTCTGGGTTTTGAACTCTTCCAGCTCCTGCGCGCGCTTTTCTTCGGCTGTCAGCTCTTTGGGCGCTTCCTTCTTGGGTGCCGCCGCGATGGCCGCAACCTTGGGAGGTGGTGGCGGGAACGTGACCTCTTTGGCATGCGCGATGGTGGCACCGCGGATCACATCGTCTTCCATGTCGTGATTGATGACACCGTCTTTTTCCGGTGTCAGATCGGCCATCAGGTGACGGATGTTCGTAGCATAAAGGCTCGACGACTGCGTCGCCATCCGGCTCGGGAAGTCCGTGTAACCGATGATGGTGACGCCGTTGTCTGTCACGATCTTCTCATCAGCGACGGTCAGCTTGCAGTTGCCACCCTTTTCAGCGGCAAGGTCGACAACAACGGATCCGGGCTTCATGGATTTGACCATGTCCTCGGTCCAGAGTTCCGGCGCCTCGCGGTTGGGGATCAGCGCTGTGGTGATAACGATATCTACTTCCGGAGCAAGCTCGCGGAACTTAGCCAGCTGCGCTTCGCGGAATTCCGGAGAAGAAACAGAGGCATAGCCCCCGGAGCTGGCACCATCCTGCTGCTCTTCCTCAAAGTCGAGATAGACGAATTCGGCACCCATGGACTCGACCTGTTCGGCCACTTCCGGTCGTACGTCGAAGGCATAGGTGATCGCACCCAGTGAGGTTGATGTCCCGATCGCAGCAAGTCCCGCAACGCCCGCACCGACCACGAGCACTTTGGCCGGTGGCACCTTGCCCGCCGCTGTGATCTGACCGGTAAAGAAGCGGCCGAAGTTGTTGCCCGCCTCGATGACCGCCCGGTACCCGGCGATGTTCGCCATGGAGGACAGCGCATCCATTTTCTGCGCCCGGCTGATCCGCGGGATCATTTCCATCGCAATGACGGTGGCCCCTTTTTTCGCCGCCGCCTTCATTTTCGCCTCATCAGCCACGGGGCTGAAGAAGGATATCAGGGTCTGTCCGTCGCGCAGACGCTTCATTTCAGCATCTGACGGTGCGCGCACCTTGGCGACCACATCAGCAGCTTTCCAGAGCGCCGCAGCCGTTTTGACAACTTCGACCCCCGCGGCCTTGTAGTCCGCGTCCGCAAAGCCCGCCAGCGCGCCAGCGCCGGTTTCGATGACGCAGTCATGACCCAGTTTCTGAAGTTGCGCGGCGCTTTCCGGCGTCATGGCGACGCGGGCTTCGCCCTCAAAGCTCTCTTTTGGTGTCCCGATCTTCAATGGAAGCTCCCCCGTTAATTTACGTTTTGAGCAAAATGGTGCACAGAGTTGCGATGTCCACTAACGTCTCGGGGCGCAAGGTACAAGCGCGCGAAAGGTTGTGAACGCTCACAGGTGCTCAGAAATCAGACCCATCTGCGTGTTTTTTCAGCATATCGCGCAAAATCAACCCGGAATTTGCGGCGCAGCCGGTACTCTTCGGGCACGATAAACCGGCGCTCCAGCACCCAGACCAGCAGCGGCACAAGGACCAGCGACAGTATGGCGTCCCAGTAGAGACACAGCCCGGCCAGGATCATCACGTCGGCGAGATAGATCGGGTTGCGGCTTCGGCGGAAAATGCCGCTCTGGATCAGGGTATCCGCGTCCTGATGCGGAATGATCGTTGTTTTGTGTTTCCGGAATTCCATCACAGCCAGCACCGCCAGAACGATGCCACCACCGACCAGCAGGCCAGCCAGCAGCATGGTGACCGGATGCGCAAGGCTCAGCCCAAGGCTCAGATTTTGCGCCTGCCACCAGGCGCAGGCAGCGAAGACCATCAGCCAGACAGGGGGCAGATCAAGCCACTTCATGTGTCAGGCGCCGCAGGTTGCCAGAGCTCCACCGGATTGCCTTCAGGATCATGCAGCCGCGCGAACCGGCCGTTCGGGTAAGTTTCGGGGTCAACTTCTACCGATATACCGGATGCCCGCAGTTTTGCAGTCATCGCGTCCAGATCATCAACACGGAAGTTGATCATAAAGGCCTGTTCCTTTCGCCCGAAGTATTCGGTGTCCGCGGCAAACGGCGCAAAAACCGTTGGTCCTGCTGCCTGTTCCCAGACCGGCTGGTCATAATCGCGGGGTACGGGCGTTACGCCAAGATGCGTCTCATACCACGCGGCAAGCTCCGCCGGCGCGTCTGCGCGGAAAAACACGCCACCAATGCCTGTTACCTGTGCCATAGCTTTCACTCCCACGGAAACTGTCGCACAGGTCGGAGCGCTGCTCAACACAAGCTGCTTGCCTCGGCCATCAGGCGCGCGCCATAGTTCGTGACAAAGGCAGGTAGAGCAGAATGTCACTGACGGGAAAACACGCGCTGGTCACAGGCGGCGGCACAGGTATCGGCCTTGCCATCGCGCGCACGCTCGCAGCCGAAGGCTGTGCTGTCACCATCACCGGACGCAGGCAGTCTGTGCTGGACGAGGTATCAGGTGCCGGCATTACGGGCATCGCGATGGACGTGCGGGACGAGGCCGATGTTGCCCGCTCGGTTGCGGCCGCGACAGAATCACGGGGACCCATACAGATCTGCGTTGCCAATGCCGGTATCGCCGAAGGGCGCGCGCTGCATAAAACCGACATGGCATTCTGGCGCAATATGATGTCGACCAATCTGGACGGTGCCTTTCTGACAATCCGCGAAAGTCTTTCATCCATGCGCACAACGGACTGGGGACGCGTGATCGCGGTCTCTTCGATCGCCGGTGTGCGCGGGCTTCAGGGAGCTGCCTGTTATACCGCCAGCAAACACGGGCTGATCGGGTTGATCCGCGCCCTGAGCGAAGACTACGCCGGGAAACCCTACACGTTCAACGCGCTCTGTCCGGCCTATGTGGACACGCCGATTGTCACCCGCAACACGACGTCGATCGCTGAGCGTGCAGGCGTATCAGAAGACAAGGCGCTGTCTATGATGGTGTCAGCAAACAGACACGGCCGCCTGATCGCCCCTGAGGAAGTCGCTAAGGCAGCGCTCTGGCTGGTATCTCCGGGATCAGAAAGCGTGAACGGTCAGACTATCGAGATCGCCGGCGGTCAGATCTGAGCAGTTTCAGGCAACCTGCACCGCGCGCGGGGTCCCGCTCTCGGCCCAGGCGTGCACCGCCGTGCCGAATGCCGCAAAAAGCGGTCGAGATACCGGATCACACGCGGCCCGGTATTCCGGATGCCACTGCACTGACAACGTGAACCCGGCCGCACCGTCGATATAAATCGCCTCCGGCGTGCCATCGGGCGCGGTCCCGTCAATCACAACGCGGGAACCTGAGGTTTTGATGCCCTGCCCGTGCAGCGTATTTGTCATGACCTCCGGCGCGCCCATCAGACGATGGAAAACGCCACCTTCGGAGAAACGGACCGTATGCCGGTGCTCGAACTTTTCTTCCAGGGTGCCATCCGGTGGCATGCGGTGGTTCATCCGCCCGGGCAGATCCCGGATTTCGGGATAAAGCGAACCGCCCATAGCCACGTTCACTTCCTGAAATCCGCGGCAGATCCCAAGAAAAGGCATGCCCCGGTCCACACAGGCACGGATCAGCGGCAGCGTAACCGCATCCCGGCTGCGATCAAATTCGCCATGCGCTTCGGTCGGATCCTCACCATATTCTTCGGGATGAACATTGGGTCGGCCGCCCGTGAACAGAAATCCGTCACACCGCGCCATCAGATCGTCAACAGACACAAACCGCGGGTCCGTCGGGATCAGCATCGGCATGCAGCCGGACACTTCCGCAACTGCCTCGGAATTCATCGTGCCGCCTGCATGCACAGGATACTCGTCATGCAGCAGATAAGAGTTGCCGATAATGCCGACTACGGGGCGCGCCATCCAAAGTCCCTTCCGTTCTTTCCGACCGTATATAGGTGAGAAAAGTTACCGAAAACAGACCCGTGGACGCGCAAGCGCCTGTGCGTTCATGCATATGCCGCTTTTTTTGGCGGAGCGGTCAGGCCTCGCCGGTCAGTCCTGCAGCCTCAACACCGGCCATGCCCGCAATGACGTCATTGTCCGATGTGTCACCCGTGACACCAACCGCGCCAATCACCGCGCCTTTGCGGTCACGCAGCAGAATGCCGCCCGGTACAGGCACCACATGCCCACTGAAGACACCGTTCATGGCATTCAGAAAATAGGCCTGCTGCTCGGCCCGCGCCATCTGCGCCGATCCGGGTATCCCCAGCATCACCGATCCGAAAGCTTTGCCGTGCGCAATGCCGAACCGCCCCGGGGACGCCCCGTCTTCACGCTCAAACGCCTGCACATGGCCGCCCGCATCCAGCACCACAACGGAAAGCGGTTTGAAATCCATCTCCCGCCCCTTTTCCAGCGTTTTGCGGATGATGGTGCGAGCTTTTCTCAAAGAAATTGTCATGGTCCTGTCCCTGTTTCTTCTGGCGAAAAATATCCCCGGGGGGTTCGGGGGCAGGCAGCCCCCCTGCGGCAGATTACTGCGCGGCCTTAAGTTCCAGACGGCGCGCGTGCAGCACCGGTTCCGTATACCCCGACGGCTGCTCGCGGCCCTTGAACACCAGATCACAGGCTGCCTGAAACGCGATACCATCATAGCCAGGCGCCATCGGTGCATAGCTCGCATCACCTGCGTTCTGTTCATCCACCACCGCGGCCATCTTGCGCATCGCCGCCATCACCTGCTGGCCGTCCACAACACCATGGTGCAGCCAGTTGGCGATGTGTTGCGCGGAAATCCGGCAGGTGGCCCGGTCTTCCATCAGGCCCACGTCGTTCATATCAGGCACCTTGGAACACCCGACGCCCTGATCCACCCAGCGCACGACATAGCCCAGAATACCCTGCGCATTATTCTCCACCTCGCGGATTTTCTGTGCATCCGTCCACTTGCGGTATTCGGCCAGCGGAATGTTCAGGACCGTATCCACATAAGCCCGGCGCCCGCCTTTACGCAGCTTTTCCTGAACGGCAAATACGTCGACCCTGTGATAGTGCAGCGCATGCAGTGTGGCCGCTGTCGGGCTCGGCACCCAGGCACAGTTAGCACCGGATTTCGGATGTTCAATCTTCTGCTCCAGCATGGCGGCCATCATGTCGGGCATCGCCCACATGCCCTTGCCGATCTGCGCCCTGCCACTCAGACCGCACTCCAGCCCGATATCTACGTTCTGGTTTTCATAGGCCCCGATCCAGGCCTTGCGCTTGATGAAATCCTTGCGGCTGAACGGGCCGGCTTCCATCGACGTATGAATTTCATCGCCGGTCCGATCGAGGAACCCGGTGTTGATAAAGGCAACACGGCTTTTCGCGGCGCGGATGCATTCCTTGAGGTTCACGGATGTGCGCCGCTCTTCGTCCATGATGCCCAGCTTGACCGTGTACTGCGGCAGACCCAGCACCTTTTCCACGTGGGTGAAGGTTTTGTCGGCAAAGGCAACTTCCTCAGGCCCGTGCATCTTGGGTTTGACCACATAGACCGACCCTGTCAGCGAATTCCCACCGTCACGCGCGAGATCATGCATGGCGATAAGCGTGGTGACCATCGCATCCATCAGGCCTTCGAAAATCTCATTTCCGTCCCGGTCGAGGATCGCAGGGTTCGTCATCAGATGCCCGACATTACGCACCAGCATCAGCGCGCGCCCCTTCAGCACTACCTCAGAGCCATCCGCGGTTGTCACAACGCGATCGTCGTTCAGTTTGCGGGTGAGCTGCGCCCCGCCCTTTTCAAAGGTCTCCTCCAGATCACCCTTCATCAGGCCCAGCCAGTTGGTATACGCCAGAACCTTGTCCTCGGCATCCACACAGGCCACGGAATCCTCGCAGTCCATGATCGCGGACACAGCGCTTTCCATCTGCACGTCCGCAAGCCCCGCCTGATCGCGGCTGCCGATCACATGCGTCCTGTCGAACACCAGCTGAACGTGCAGACCGTTGTTGCGCAGCATGACACTGTCCGGGGCTTTGGGGTGACCGGTATAGCCCACGAATTTCTCGGGTTGCTGCAGCGGCTGATCATCTATCAGGAGCTCACCGCCGGACACATAGTACCGCCGCGCATCTGCGTGGCTCAGACTGCTGATCGGGAAGGCTTCGTCCAGAAACACCCGCGCCCGGGCGACAACGCGCGCGCCGTGACCCTGGTCATATCCGCCGCGTTCCGCCTGCGATCCCATGGCGTCTGTGCCATAAAAACCGTCATATAGGCTGCCCCAGCGCGCGTTGGCCGCGTTCAGCGCGTAGCGCGCATTGGTGATCGGCACTACAAGCTGCGGCCCCGGCACCCGCGCGATTTCCGCATCCACGTTCGCAGTATCAATTTCAAAAGTATCGCCCTCAGGCAGCAGATAGCCGATGTCCCGCAGGAATTCGCAATAGGCGTTGTGATCATGTGCCTGACCCGCGCGGTCGCGATGCCACTGATCAATCTGTTCCTGAATGGCCGCACGTTTCTCAAGAAGTGCAGCGTTTTCCGGGCCGAAGTCATGCGCAAGGGTCGACAGCCCCTCCCAGAAAGCCTCTGCCTGCACACCCGTGCCCGGCAAAGCCGCAGTCTCTATGAAGGCTGCCAGTTCTTTGCTGACCTGCAACCCGCTGCGGTTCACACGTTCTGTCATTCTGTCTCCGTCCGCTCTCTGTATACTATTGCATCCAGCGATTTAGGCCGGGCCGGGCGTGCCGGCAACCAAAGATCAGACGAAAATCTGTTTGTTTTCTGAATAACCCTCCCGGAAGCCGGAAGATGCTGAGATTTTCCCCCTCAGCGTGCATTTCGACCCCCCGGCCACGGACTCTACGCCCCGACCCGGCGTTCAGTCACTTTGCAACGTTCCTGTTCCGGCGGCAGGCGTCCGAGCAGTAGCGCACTTCATCCCAGACTTTTTCCCACTTTTTCCGCCAGGAAAATGGCCTGCCACAGACCACACAGGTTTTCTGTGGCAGATCGCCTTTCCGACGCATGCCCATCAGCCCGCAGCCTCAGATACCGTCGCAGGCGCCGCCGCCTCATCAGAAGCGCCGCTTGACAATGCGACAAAGGCAACACCTGCTGCGATCAGAATGCCGATCCAGAGACCGTGCAGCATGGTGACATGACGTGTTTTCTGACGTTCGATATTTGTGTCGGGTGCGGACATAACTCCTCCGTTTACGTTCAATTGATCCGCCGCACCTTGCAGCGGACCTGCTGTCACCATAACGTCCGGTTGCGAATTCCGTTCCAATTTATCTGACAGGTTCTCATGCGCGACGCTGCTCCCGATACCATTTACCTCAAGGATTACAGGCCCTTCGGCTATGACGTCAAAGAAGTAGCCCTGACCTTTACCCTGCACCCCAACCGGACACGGGTAAACAGCCGTATTGTCTTTGAGCCAAAGCCCGGCGGGGACCCGGTTTTTTTCCTGCACGGCGAGAACCTGGAACTGGTGTCGGCCTCTGTTGATGGTGCACCTGTGACGCCCGATGTCACGCCAGAAGGTCTGACCTGTACCGTGCCGGATCAGACCTTTGTGTGGGAGGCCGAGGTGATTATCGACCCGGCAAACAACACCGCGCTGGAAGGCCTTTATATGTCGAACGGCATGTACTGCACCCAGTGCGAAGCCGAAGGATTCCGCAAGATCACCTATTATCCGGACCGCCCGGATGTGATGAGCACCTTCACAGTCAAAATTCACGGACCTCACTCGGTTCTGCTGTCCAACGGCAACCCGACTGATCAGTCCGAAGGCTTTGCAGAGTGGCATGATCCCTGGCCGAAGCCTGCTTACCTTTTCGCGCTCGTCGCCGGTGAACTCGTCAACCACGCGGGATCATTCACCACGGCCTCCGGAAAAGAAGTTGAACTGAACCTTTGGGTGCGTCCCGGCGACGAGGGCAAATGCGCCTTCGGCATGCAGGCGCTGAAGGACAGTATGAAATGGGACGAGGACGTCTACGGCCGGGAATATGACCTGGATGTCTTCAACATTGTGGCCGTTGACGACTTCAACATGGGCGCGATGGAGAACAAGGGGCTGAATATTTTCAACTCCTCCGCTGTACTTGCATCGCCGGAGACGTCCACAGACGGTAATTTCGAACGGATCGAAGCCATCATCGCCCATGAGTATTTCCACAACTGGACGGGCAACCGGATCACCTGCCGGGACTGGTTCCAGCTTTGCCTCAAAGAGGGACTGACAGTCTACCGCGACAGCCAGTTCACCTCCGATATGCGCTCGGCACCCGTCAAACGGATCAGCGATGTGATTGACCTGCGCGGCCGGCAGTTCGCTGAGGATCAGGGCCCGCTGGCGCATCCGGTCCGGCCTGAAAGCTTTCAGGAAATCAACAACTTCTATACGGCTACGGTCTATGAAAAAGGGGCTGAGGTCATCGGCATGCTGCGCGCCTTGGTTGGCGCGGAGGCCTATGACAAGGCGCTGCAGCTCTATTTCGACCGTCATGACGGCGAGGCCTGCACGATTGAGGACTGGCTGAAGGTGTTCGAGGACACCACCGGGCGGGATCTGAGCCAGTTTGCGCGCTGGTACAGTCAGGCGGGCACGCCGGAAGTGAGCATTGAGGAGGCCTGGGATGCAGGAACCTACACGCTGACGTTCACGCAGTCGCTCAAACCCTCCGCAACAACTCCGGACCCGAAACCCCAGGTAATCCCGATTGCAACGGGGCTGCTGGCGCAGGACGGGCAGGAGGTGGTCCCGACAACTGTGCTGGAGCTGACTGAGACGACGCAGAGCTTTTCCTTCGAGGGTCTGGCAGAGCAGCCCTTTCCCTCTGTGCTGCGCGGGTTCTCGGCGCCGGTCGTACTGAAAAGCGATATGCCGGCCACCCGCAGGGCCTTTCTGCTGGCGCATGACACGGACCCGTTCAACCGCTGGGAAGCCGGGCGCGGTATCGCCCGCGAAAGCCTGCTGAATACGATCCGGACGGGTACGGCACCCGATCCCGATTATCTGAACGGCATCCGGACAGTACTCGCGGATGAAACTCTCGATCCGGCATACCGTGCGCTGATGCTGGGTCTGCCTGCTCAGAATGAGCTGGCAACAACGCTGTTCAACGAAGGTACAACCCCCGACCCGGCCGCGATCTGGTCAGCCACTGACAACCTGCGCGCCGCAATGGCCATGCACATGGCGGATCTGCTGCCTGTGCTGATGGACACGCACCAGGTGACAGAACCCTACGCCCCCGATGCTGAGCAATCGGGCAAACGTGCGCTCGCAAACGGCATGCTCAGCCTTCTGTCCCGGCTCGATGATGGCGCCCGTGCTGCCCAACAGTTTGAAGCCGCGGACAATATGACCCAGCAGCTTGCCGCTCTGGGTGCCCTGCTCCGGACAGGCAATGGCGACGACGCGCTCGGCACCTTTGAGGCACAATGGAAAGACGACCGTCTTGTTATGGACAAATGGTTCGGGCTGCAGGTCATTCAGTCTGACCCGGACAGGACGGCCGAAACGGCCGCAAAACTCACAGAGCATGCCGATTTCAACTGGAAAAACCCCAACAGGTTCCGCGCTGTTTTCGGATCGCTGGCGATTCACCACGCAGGATTTCATGCAGCAGACGGGGCGGGCTACAGGCTGCTGACCGACTGGCTCATCCGCCTGGACCCGGTCAATCCGCAGACAACTGCGCGCATGTGCTCGGCCTTTCAGACATGGCGGCGGTACGACACAGACCGGCAGGCCATTGTTGCTGCCGAGCTGGACCGCATTCTGTCCCAGGACGGTCTGTCGCGCGACACCTGCGAGATGATTACCAGAATCAGAGGAACTGAATAATGAAACCCGTATTGCTGATCACAGGCGGATCCAGCGGCATTGGAGCCGCCTGTGCAGACATCGCCGCCGCGCGCGGCTATGACATTGCCCTGAACTACCGCAGCAGCACCGCAGACGCCGAAGCCGTCGCCGGGCGTTGCCGCGCAGCAGGTGCAGATGTGCTTCTCTGTCAGGCCGACGTCGCGGACCCGGACGCAATCACCGCGATGTATGCACAGATTGACGATCATTTCGGACGTCTCAATGCTCTGATCAACAACGCCGGCATCGTGGATCAGACCGCAAAACTGGTCGACATGGATTACGCGCGGCTGGACCGGATGTTCCGTGTGAATGTCATCGGTGCGATGCTGGTGGCGAAAGAGGCCGTTCTGCGGATGCAGGCAGCAGGCCAGGGCGGCGCGATTGTGAATATCTCATCCGCTGCGGCCCGCCTGGGATCGGGCAACCAATACGTCGACTATGCGGCCTCCAAAGCCGCGATTGACTGCTTTACCAAAGGCTTGTCCGACGAAGTTGCTGCGGACAACATCCGCGTAATGGCCGTCCGGCCGGGTCTGATCGAAACCGAACTGCACGCCAAGGGCGGTGAACCGGGCCGGGCAGATCGTCTCGCGCATACGGTGCCGATGAAACGCAAGGGCTCTGCGGCCGAGGTGGCGACGGCCATCATGTGGCTGGTGTCTGACGAAGCCGGCTATGTCACCGGATCGACGCTGGACGTCACGGGTGGGCGCTGAGCCGTTTCACTTTGAACGGAGCGGGCGCAGCCGGACCGGTATCGTCGTTGTTGCGGCCATCTGGTCCGCACTCGCTCTGGCGGCTGTTTTCCTGGAGGCCGCGCCCTGGCTCATGCTGTTGCTGGGCGCGTTCACCCTGCCCGCCCTCTGGGAAGTACTGCAGAACCCGCTGGCGACCCTCACGCTCGATGACGACACTATCCAATGGCAGACCGGACGCCGCAGCGCCGACGTGAACCTCTCAGAACTGGAACGGGTCAGGCTTGATACGCGCCTCGATTTTTCGGTGCGTGTGACCCTGATCCTGACAGCCGGAACAAAGCTGCGTCTGCCTTATGAATGCACGCCACCGCACAAAGCCTTTGAAGAGCTGCTGAACCGGCGCGGGATCTCGCACCGAAAGGCACCATTTCTCCCTGATCGGCTAAGGCCGCGACATCAGGTATCCGGCAACCGGCAACCGGGTAACGTGCTCAGTCAGCCACGCAATAGGGTTGCTGACGCAGCCACGCGGACATTTCGCTGGTTTTTGACTGGCGCCGCAATGGCCCCCAGTCAGCGGCCACACCGCGCCAGCGCGAGTCGCGTGCATCAACGACGCCGTCACGCGGCACGGTCACCGCCATGATACGGATCGCACAGCTGAGGTTCTCACCACCATCTTTCAGCGCTTCACCCGATCCGGCCCGGCACCCGTAGCCCCGCGCTGTGGCCGGAGAAATCTGCAGCAGGCCAAACCACTTGCCATTCGGGTTCACGGCACGCGGTTTCCACGTACTTTCATGCCCCGCCAGAGCGGACATGAAACCGATCCAGAACGCTTCGCGGTCGGCTGTGTCTGCATCGGGATAGGCAGGACACCAATCCGCAATATCGGACGGGACCACCGCCACCAGCGGCTGCCCATGCGAGCGAAGCGCGTCCAGTGCAGCTGCGTTCCAGTCGTCCTTCTGTTCCTTGTGCGCCCATTGCATCGGAGGAAGGCCTGCTTCCTCCTCGACAACAGGGTCGACATCTGAACAGGCGGAAATGCTCAGAAGAGCGGCGAAGGAGACAGCAAGCAGTGTTTTCATGCGCTCACTCTTCGCTGACCTGACCTTTGCGCGCAAGAGCCCACCAGCGGCCACGCGCATTTGTGCCGACAATATGCGGCTGATACGGAGCACAGTTTACCTATGGGAAACAATACAGAATGCTGCCGGACCCTGAGCGCTGAAATACCGGGATATCTCCGCTGCGACGCCTTGTTTCAGCCGGAATGGGACGCCATGCTGTGCCTGTGAAATGTTTCCGGAATGAGTAAATGTCGATCCTGTCCCTGTTTCCCGGGCACCGCGCACGCAACGCCGGCAAAACCGGCCGTGGCCTGCAGTCCGACTCCGTGCAACCTCTGACGACCGTCCTGCGGCGGCGTGACCGGGGGACAATCGGTGAGTCCTCTCCCGCAGAAGGGACCGACGACTCAATTCTGCAGATCCCCTGCCCCATGCCCTCCGACGAGGACAGAATACGGGATCAGCACCAGCAGCGCGGGCAGTTTCTGGCGCGTCAGGACCGCTGGCAGGACCTCGCGGATCTGATGTGCGAGGCAGACAGGACACGGGCAAAAACACCCGGCGGCATGCCGGTTGCGGATCTGCTCAGTTTCGGGGCCCGGTCGGACGTCGTTCTGGCGGTTGAACATGCGCTCACTGATGGACGGCGCGCGGGCAGTCCGGCGCTGATGTCCGGGATCGAAGCGCTGGAGGAGATGCTCGCCGAAGATCCTGCCTGCCCATGGCGCGGGGCAACCGTGGCGATGGCACATACGGACACCGGCTGGTTCTGGCGTGGCACCGGTTGGGAATCCCGGTACCGGACCGTAACCTCGAAGCCTTTTCCGCCCATTTCGACCGTGCGCGGGATATTCTTGATCGTTTTGCACCGATGCGGAAGACATCGCCCTTTGTGAGCGGCGCGTTTTGCGCCCTGCACGGCGCCGGGGGCCAACACCTCGACACACTGACCCGCGATTTCGAACAACTGATCGACCTGAACCCGATGAACCCCGCACCACTGCGGTCTCTGGGCAATTACGCGTCGCCACGCTGGTTCGGGTCCGGACAGGCACTGGAGCTTGAGGCACGGCGTACTGCAGCACGGCTGCTCCCGCACTGGGGGGCCGGTGGATACACCTGGGTGATGATGGACGCGATGTCGGGCGATGAAACTGTCTGCGCGGCGCTCGATACGGATTTCTTTATCGAAGGCCTGGGCGACATTCTGGAACGCCGTTCCGATCAGTATACCGCCAACCTGCTCGCAGCATGGTGTATGAACAGCTTTGCACGACACCAGAGTGCGGATGAAGAGACGCGCATCACCCGCCGCAAAATTGCTGCCTGCGCCGGCTGGATTGTCAGGAATCACATGACAGAACTGCATCCGCTGATCTGGGCACATGCCGCACGGGGATTTGACAACAACCTATGCGTGAATTCAACGCGACGCTTTGCCGCTTCCGGGCGAAAAGACGCGCTCAGACTCTTGCGACACGTGTTCCGTCATGAGATTAATGAAGGGCTACATATTACGTTTACACCGAAAGGACCTGTTACAAAACAGGCGTAAACGAACGCTGGGCAGGAAGGGAGGACATGATGACAACGATACCCGCAGACGCGGCGCACTGGGACACCGGTGACTGGATAGAGTGGCACCGCACAGCGGATTCCGTGCAGGCCGCACCATGCTCCGCAACCAGCGACAATGAGGCGCGCCTCATGGCGCTCGAGGTCAGCCTGCTGCGCTGCGCCCGCGTGCATTACCACCTGACCGACGAACACCTGCCCGTCTATGACGCCATCGCACGGGTTCACGCGGCGCTGAACTATAGCGTGCCGCTCGATGGGAGCCGCGCCAGTGACGTGCTGACCCTGGTCCTCCCCCCAATGGGGCCGGACAATGTTGTTTCGGTTGATCTGAACCATCCCTTCAGCACGCTTGTGGTGGTGCGCATCCGTGACAATTTCACATCAGACTCGCGCATGTGTCTGCGGCGCAACCTGCGGACGCCCGCCGGTGCAACCACGCTCGACCTGAGCTGGGCCGCCCTGCCCGAGATCCACTGACACAGCAGGACTTGCGACCTTTCCCCGCCTGGCCTAAGACGCTTGCAGTCTGAAATGAACTGCGGGAACGCTGCGCCATGCTCGATCTGACCTACGACACACCAAAGCCAAAAGTCATTGCCGGAGCAAAAGACGACTGGGAACTGGTGATCGGCATGGAGGTTCATGCCCAGGTCACGTCGAACGCAAAACTCTTCTCGCCGGCGTCCACCACGTTTGGCGCGGAACCCAACAATAACGTTTCCTTTGTGGATGCGGCCATGCCCGGCATGCTGCCCACGATCAATGAGTTCTGCGTCGAGCAGGCAGTCCGCACGGGACTGGGCCTGAAGGCAGAGATCAACCTGACCTCTGCATTTGACCGCAAGAACTATTTCTATCCGGACCTGCCACAGGGCTATCAGATCAGCCAGCTCTATCACCCTATCGTTGGCGAGGGCGAAGTCCTGGTCGAAATGGGTGACGGCACAGCCCGTCTGGTGCGGGTTGAACGCATCCACCTGGAGCAGGACGCGGGCAAATCGATCCATGATATGGACCCGAACATGTCCTTTGTGGACCTGAACCGTACCGGTGTGGCGCTGATGGAGATCGTTTCGCGCCCCGACATCCGCGGCCCCGAAGAGGCCGCCGCCTATCTGGCGAAGCTGCGCCAGATCCTGCGATACCTGGGCACCTGTGACGGCAACATGCAATCCGGATCCATGCGCGCGGACGTGAACGTGTCGGTCTGCCGCCCCGGTGCCTATGAGAAATACCAGGCGACACAGGATTTCAGCCACCTTGGCACGCGCTGCGAGATCAAGAACATGAATTCCATGCGTTTCATCCAGCAGGCCATCGAAGTTGAGGCGCGCCGCCAGATCGCCATTGTTGAGGCTGGCGGTGAAGTTGAGCAGGAAACCCGCCTGTACGATCCCGACAGGAATGAAACGCGGTCCATGCGGTCCAAGGAAGAAGCGCACGATTACCGCTATTTCCCCGACCCTGACCTTCTGCCTCTGGAAATCGAGCAGGCCTGGGTGGACGATATCGCGGCGAATCTGCCGGAACTGCCGGACGCCAAGAAAGCCCGTTTCATCAATGACTTCAGCCTTAGTGACTATGATGCCTCCGTGCTGACGGCAGATCTGGACAGCGCAGGCTACTTTGAAGCGGTCGCTCAGGGTCGTGATGGCAAGTCTGCGGCGAACTGGGTGATCAACGAACTCTTTGGGCGGCTGAAAAAGGACGACCGCGACATCACTGACAGCCCGGTGAGCCCTGCACAGCTGGGCGGGATCATCGACCTGATCGCGTCAGATGCGATTTCCGGCAAAATCGCCAAAGACCTCTTTGAAATCGTCTACACCGAAGGTGGCGACCCCGCAGAGATCGTTGAAGCGCGCGGTATGAAACAGGTGACGGACACAGGTGCCATTGAAGCCGCTGTGGACGAGATCATCGCAGCCAATCCGGAACAGGTGGCCAAGGCGCAGGAAAACCCGAAGCTGGCGGGCTGGTTTGTGGGTCAGGTGATGAAGGCGACGGGTGGCAAAGCCAACCCCAAGGCTGTGAACCAGCTGGTTGCGCAAAAACTCAGGGGCTGATCAGGTCACGGGTGTAAAAATCCGCAGAACGGCCGAGCCCAGCAGCAGACCGTAGCCGACCTTAAGACAGATCTCATCAGCACGTCGCCAGCGGGCCACCCGGACGGCGGCATCCTGTTCCAGCTCCTGCGCGATGACATCCAGCGCACTGCAGTCCCCCTGTTCGCGGCGGGACTGCACCAGATCTTCGATCCGGGCGAGGGTCTTTTTGTTGAAATTGAGAGAGAACGCGGGAACAGCCAGAAGGCCGATGCCCAATGCCCCTGCTGCGTTCAGAAATGTGGGATGCGTGAGAAATCCGCCGGTGCAGGCGATCAGATCACCGCACACACTTCATCCCCGACAGCTTCCCCGGCCTCATCGACAAAGGGTGTGATCTTAAGACGGGCACCACAGGCGTGAAAATACCGTGAACACGACTGGATTTCAGGTAACGCCCCGGTCGCCGCTTCCATCTTGGAAATATGAGACTGCGACAGACCGGAACGTTCAGCCAGTTCGGTCTGTGTCAGCCCGGCTTTCTTGCGTAACGACCGGAAGAGCAGAGCCATATCGCGTTTCGCCTTGTTCCTGTCCCAGGACTCCGCAAGGGCCGGATCATCAGCAATCAGAAGGTCTTTGAGCGTTATCACAGGATCACTCCCATTCAGTTACATCAAGATTTCGGTGCCGGATCACCATGTCACGTGCAGCGGCACAGCTGTCTTTGGCAGGAACAGCGCCGTGGATCATCAGCGGCGGCGGTCCGGACGCCGCCACTTCCAGGGACACCACCAGTCTGTGTGCTTTGCACTCCGGTATCATCACCGCACAGACCACATAACCGCCGGCAAGGCGTCCACAACGTTCTGAAGTGTCCGGGTCATTCGATCTGAACTCCTTTTCGAGCATCAGAATGTTTTCACGGCACGGTATGGACAGGTGCCTGATGCCGCCAACGAGTTCCGCCTCAAACCCTTCCGGGTAACGGATTTCCCGTTTCTGGTATCGTTTATATATATCCGGGTGCATATTCTGTCAAGTATATATGTATTCTGGTGAATAACGCGTCTTTGCCATCCCTGTTCTTTTCGCACTACCCGAAACAATGGTACAGACATGAGGACCGGTAAATGATCCCGAAAGCACCGACCATGGAACCTGCACCTTTCCGATCCTCTCTGATGACCGTCAGGTCGGAGTGGACGGATTATAACGGGCATATGAATATGGCCTACTATGGAGTGCTGTTCGACGAGGCCGCTGACGAGATTTATCCGCAGATTGGGTTTGGCCCCGCGTATCAGAAGACCGGCTTCACAACCTATACTGCCGAATTTCACATCTGCTACCTGCGCGAACTGCATGAAGGGGATCAGGTTAACGTCACACTCCAGCTTCTTGATTTTGATGAGAAACGCTTCCACACATGGCAGGAAATCTGGCACGAGGACGGATGGTGTGCCGCCACCGGCGAAACGCTGGGGCTGCACATTGATCAGTCCGGGCCAAACGTCGCGCCCATGCCTCCCGAGATCCTGACGCGTCTTGAAAAGATGCACGCCGATCATAGCATATTGCCGCGACCCGAACGTGCCGGACGCCGGATCGGCATCCCCCGCAGAACCTGAACTCCCGCTCAGCGTGCAATGGGGCGCGTACCTTTGCTCAGGCTCCTGAAACTGTTATAAAAAGCCGACGGAGACGAAGCCTATGCCACAATATGAATACAGGGTTGTGCCCGCCCCGCTGCAGGGTCAGGGTGTCCGGGCGACCGGGACGGCAGACAACCGCCTGGCAACAGCGCTGCAAACGCTGATGAATGACATGGGCATGCGTGGCTGGGAATACCAGCGCGCCGAGGCTCTGCCCGGCGCGGGCAACGGCCCTTCCACGGCCGAGGTCATGCTGGTTTTCCGACGCCCGGTTCCCGTGCGTTCCCCGCTGGTGCTTCGGGCAGCTGAAAGGCTGCCGACACCTCCGCCGCGCACTGGTCCCGTGCCCTTGCCAATGCCGCAGGATGACAAAGTACCCGAAGTCGTCGCAAAAGCACGTCCGCCCGCGCCCGTAACCGCGTACACAAAGCCTAAAGACCCCGAAGACGATGCCTCGGGCAGTGAGGGTGCCACACGTATGTTACAGGACAACGGTGTCGAGGATTTCAGCGAGGTGTCCGGCCTGACGAATTCTCTGCTGCAACTGGCAGCCTCAAGAAAAGCTGCCGGATCAAAGACCTGAACGTCATTCTTCAGGTGATGCATCAATTGCCAGAGCATGTATCCGACTGATAAGTTCGGCCCCCAGCGCTGTGTGAATGGCGCGGTGGCGCGCCACACGCGACATTCCCCGGAAGGTTTCTGCCCGGATCATCACATTGAAATGGCTCTCCACCCCTTCGGTGAATCCGGCGTGTCCGCGATGGCTTTCGGTGTCATCAACCACTTCGAGCGCGCCGGGGCTGAAAGCCTCACGAAGACGTTCCTCAATCTCCAGACGTTTAGACATTTTTTTGGCTCAGCCCCCTTCAATCTTTCCGAGCACAGTCTAAACTAGGCGGCCTCGACTCGTATAGGTGCCAAAAATGCGTAAACCCGATCCTTTCGGATTCGACATGTCCGTCTCCTCCTCAAAAAAGAAAAACCCGCGCGGGCGCAGGGGGATGTCAGGTGCCTCAGAGACATCGACGCGCATCTGCGATCACGAAGGCTGCGAGGAACCGGGAAAGTTCAGAGCACCCAAAGCGCCCGACGTTCTGGATGATTTTTTCTGGTTCTGTCAGACGCATGTGCGGGAATATAACCTGAAATGGAATTTCTTTGACGGCACCACAGAGGCCGAGTTGAACGCCCAGATGTCCAAGGACAAAGTCTGGGAACGCAACACTAAGCCAATGGGTGATCCGGAGGCGCGGGCCTGGGCCAGACTGGGCATCGAAGACCCCCATCAGGTGCTGGGTGCCAATGCCACACAGAACCCGGGCCGGGGCAGCCAGGGAGGGCGCCGCCTGCCCCCCACCGAGCGTCGGGCACTGGAAATTCTGGAGGCCAAAGACACCTGGACCAAACCAGAGGTGCGCAAGGCCTACAAGGCGCTTATCAAGGTGCTGCATCCTGACATGAACGGCGGTGACCGCAGCCAGGAAGAGCAGCTTCAGGAAGTTGTCTGGGCCTGGGATCAGATCAAAGGCAGCCGTAACTTCAAAGACTGATGGCCTAAGGTTTCAGCATAACTGGACAGGCCCTTTCCCTTGCACCCCGCCGCAATATGTTGCACGAGGTGAGCCGGGCGTAATCCGACGCCCGCCCCTATTGTTTGAAGGACGAAACCCATGGCCGACGGCGCACTGGACATCAACACGAAACCCACCGAAGAAATCAGCGTTCGCGAAGTGTTCGGCATTGACACGGATATGGTGGTCAAGGGTTTTGCCGACGGCAGCGACCGGGTGCCGGACATGGACAGCACCTACAAGTTTGATCCCGATACGACGCTGGCGATCCTTGCAGGTTTTGCGCACAACCGGCGCGTGATGATCCAGGGCTACCACGGTACAGGTAAGTCGACGCACATCGAACAGGTGGCATCCCGCCTGAACTGGCCGGCCGTCCGTGTGAACCTCGACAGCCACATCAGCCGGATTGACCTGATCGGTAAGGATGCGATCAAGCTCAAAGATGGCAAACAGGTCACCGATTTCCAGGAAGGCATCCTGCCCTGGGCTCTGCGGAACCCGACGGCAATCGTGTTTGATGAATACGACGCGGGCCGCGCAGATGTGATGTTCGTGATCCAGCGGGTGCTGGAAGTGGACGGCAAACTCACCCTGCTCGATCAGAACCAGGTGATCACGCCGCACCCGTATTTCCGCATTTTTGCGACGGCAAACACCGTGGGCCTTGGCGACACCACCGGCCTTTATCACGGCACCCAGCAGATCAACCAGGGCCAGATGGACCGCTGGTCGCTGGTCGCCACGCTGAACTATCTCAGCATTGATGCCGAGACCGCGATCGTGCTCAGCAAGAACCCGCATTATAACACCGAAAAAGGCCGCAAAATCGTCAAGCAGATGGTGACGGTCGCGGACCTCACGCGCACAGCCTTCATGAATGGGGATCTGTCCACGGTGATGTCACCGCGGACGGTGATCGCCTGGGCGCAGAACGCCGAGATTTTCCGCAACGTGGGCTATGCTTTCCGGCTGTCGTTCCTCAACAAGTGTGACGAGCTGGAACGGCAGACCGTGGCTGAGTTCTATCAGCGCCTCTTTGACGAGGAACTGCCTGAGAGTGCCGCAAGCGTGAGCCTGGGGTGATCCCATGCACATCGGGTTGATCGGAGGCATCGGCCCGGCAGCCACGGTGGTTTACTATCAGCGGCTGACGGCGCTGATGCGGGAACGCACCACTAAACTGGAACTTACAATCGTTCAGGCCAGCGCGGATGAGCTGGTCGCAAACAACCTTGCGGACAACCGCGCGGCACAGGCCGGGATATACGCGAGGCTGATCGAACGCCTGAAAGCAGCCGGTGCTGATTGCGCCGCGATAACCTCGCTGGGGGGCATTTCTGCTACGCCGAAACCGAAGCGCTGAGTGTGCTGCCGCTGGTCAGTGGTGTGACGCCGCTTGATGCGTATTTCGCGGAACACGGGTTGAAGACAGTTGGGCTCCTGGGCACCGGTGTGGTCATGCGCACCGGCCTTTACGGGCAGTTGGATAAAACACGGGCCGTGGCTCCGCAGAACGATCTTGACCGGGTCGCGCAGACCTATCTGGAAATGGCGCTGCGCGGCGCATGTACCCCTGACGACCAGGCCATTTTCTTTGAGGCCGGACAGCGCCTGGTAACGGAACAGGGAGCGGATGCCATCGTGCTCGCCGGGACGGATCTGGGTCTCGCGTTTGACGGCCACGATCCGGGGTATAAAGTAATAGACGCGCTGGACGTGCATGTGGCCCTGCTGGCCGATCTTGCAACCGGCAAACGGTCGCTGACCTGATGGGAACGGACAAATGAGCAAACCCTCTGACAATCCGGCTGACGCGTTCAAAAAGGCGCTTGGCGAGGCGACCAAGGTCATGGCCCATGATCCCGAGCTGACGGTCAGCTATTCTGTCGACCCTGCGGGCATGTCGGGCGACGCGATGCGTCTGCCCCAGGTCAGCCGCCGCATGACCCGCGAAGAGGTGCTGCTGGCCCGTGGTACCGCCGACGCGCTGGCGCTTCACCGTCGGTATCACAACGGTCAGACCCACTCGAAATACCAGCCACAGGGCGATATGGCCCGTGATCTCTATGAGGCCATGGAAACAGCGCGTTGCGAGGCGATGGGCGCCCGCGATATGCCGGGCACTGCGGGCAATATTGATGCCAAAATCGGGCATGAAGCGATGCGCCGCGGTTATGGTCAGGTGTCCCAGGCGGCGGATGTACCATTGTCCGTCGCGGCGGGATATCTGATCCGCCATCTGGCGACCGGGCGGGATCTGCCGCCCGACGCCCAGAATGTCATGGAACTGTGGCGCGGTTTTATCGAGGATCAGTGTGGTGGCACACTGGAAAACCTGGATGAAACGCTCAGCGACCAGTCCGCTTTTGCGAAATTTGCCCGCCAGATGATTTCCGATCTGGGCTATGGCGATCAGCTGGGCGACGACCCTGACCAGATTGATGAGGACCAGGAAGACGAGGCCGAGGAAGGCACCGACGACGATTCCGAGCCCGACAGCACCGGTCAGGACGATCAGGACGAGGAGGAAGCCGAAGGCTCGCCCGAACAAAGCCAGGAAGAGCAGCAGGATGCCGCTCAGGCCCAGGTCTCTATGGATGACATGGCTGACCAGGAAATGGGCGACGAGGCAGAGATGCCGGAGGGCGAGGCCCCGATGGAGCCTCCTGCCCCGCAGCCTGCTTCTGAGGCTGACCCGGATTACCTGGTCTATATGAACGACCACGACGAAGAGATTGGCGCCGAGGAGCTCGCCGAACCGGTGGAGCTGGAGCGTCTGCGGGCCTATCTGGATCAGCAGCTGGAACCGCTCAAAGGGGCGGTAAGCCGTCTGGCAAACAAGCTGCAGCGCCGCCTTCAGGCGCAACAGAACCGCTCCTGGGAATTTGATCTGGAAGAAGGCATGCTGGACGCCGGGCGCCTGGCCCGTGTGGTGGCCAACCCGACCACGCCGCTGTCCTTTAAAGTCGAAAAAGACACCGAGTTCCGCGACACGGTTGTCACGCTGCTGCTGGACAATTCCGGGTCCATGCGCGGGCGGCCCATTTCCATCGCCGCGATCTGTGCGGATGTTCTGGCGCGTACGCTCGAACGCTGCAACGTCAAGGTGGAGATCCTCGGTTTTACCACCCGGGCCTGGAAAGGCGGTCAGGCGCGGGAGGCCTGGCTGAATGAAGGACGGCCGCAACAGCCCGGGCGGCTGAACGATCTGCGCCACATCATCTATAAATCTGCCGACGCCCCCTGGCGCCGGACCCGGCCCAACCTGGGCCTGATGATGAAGGAAGGTCTGCTGAAAGAAAATATCGACGGTGAAGCGCTGGAGTGGGCGCACCGCCGGATGCTGATGCGCAGCGAAGCACGCAAAATCCTGATGGTGATTTCAGACGGCGCGCCGGTGGATGACAGCACACTGTCCGTGAACCCGGCAAACTATCTCGAGAAACACCTGCGCGATGTGATCGCGATGGTCGAGAAACGGCGCGCGGTTGAACTGCTCGCGATCGGGATCGGTCATGATGTGACGCGCTATTATGACCGGGCGGTGACCATCACGGATGTGGACCAGCTGGCCGGTGCCATGACCGAGCAGCTGGCAGCACTTTTTGACAGCAATCCCCGTGCACGCGCGCGCATCATGGGGATCCGGCGCGCGGGCTGACACCCGCGGGACGCTCCGCGGGGGATATTTGGGGCCAGAAGAAACAAGAGGGCGGAGACATGTTCCAGACGTTTGAGGTGACGGCGCGCCCGGAACAGGGCCCGCCAAGGCTGGCGGCCCTTCGGGCGGTACTGGTTGCTGAGGGCCTGGACGGTTTTTTTGTGCCGCGCGCGGACGCGCATCAGGGTGAATATGTTGCTGCACATGATGAGCGGCTGGCCTGGCTGACCGGTTTTACCGGGTCCGCCGGGTTCTGTATCGCGCTGAAGGATGTTGCCGGTGTATTCATAGATGGCCGTTACCGCACGCAGGTGAAGTCGCAGGTCGCAGCAGACTACACGCCTGTGCCATGGCCGGACGTGAAGCCCGGAGCGTGGCTTCGCGAACAACTCCCACAGGGTGGCGTGGTCGGGTTTGATCCCTGGCTTCATACGGCGGGCCAGCTGGAAACACTGCGCAAAGATCTGGACGGCAGCGGCATTGACATGCGCCCTGTTGCCAATCTGGTGGACCGGATATGGGAAGATCAGCCGACACCGCCAATGGAGCCTGCGCGGGTTCATCCGCTTGAATTCGCAGGCGAAAGTCATGAAAGCAAGCGCCAGCGACTGGGGAAAGCGCTGGCAAAGGCGAGGCACCGCTCCGCGGTCATTACACTGCCTGATTCCGTCTGCTGGCTGCTGAATATTCGCGGGGCGGACATACCACGCAACCCGATCGCCCAGGGTTTTGCGGTGCTGACGGATACCGGACTCGTGCACCTTTTTATGGCTTCCGAAAAACTGGAGGATGTGCGTGACCACCTTGGCCCGGAAGTGACTGTACATGCGCCGGAACACCTGGTGAATTTTGTCAGCGGGCTCGAAGGACCGGTGCGTCTGGACAAGGGCTCGGTCCCGGTGGCCATCGCGGATGCGGCTGGCACTGCGACAGTCTGGGGCGACGAGCCCTGCGCGCTGCCCAAGGCCCGCAAAAATGAAGCTGAAATCGCGGGGTCCGCGGCGGCACATCTACGCGATGGCGCGGCCGTTGTGGAACTTCTCGCCTGGCTGGATGATCAGGCATCGGGGACCCTGACAGAAACGCAGGTTGTCACAAAACTTGAAGCGCAGCGGCGCAATGACAATGCGCTGCAGGATATCAGTTTTGAGACCATCGCCGGCACCGGCCCACACGGTGCGATCATGCATTACCGCGTGACTGAGGAAACCGATGCAACGCTAGAAGACGGGCATCTGATCGTTCTGGACAGTGGCGGCCAGTACCTTGACGGGACGACGGATATCACCCGCACAATCGCCATCGGTACTCCGCCCGAAGAAGCGGCGCAGGCCTTTACCCGCGTGCTGCAAGGCATGATCGGGATGAGCCGGCTGCGCTGGCCTGCGGGACTTGCCGGGCGCGATATCGAGGCCATTGGCCGCCTGCCGCTGTGGCTCGCGGGGCAGGACTTTGACCACGGGCTGGGCCACGGGGTTGGCGCTTATCTGAGTGTGCACGAAGGGCCGCAGCGCCTGAGCCGGATCAGCCATGTGCCCATCGAACCGGGCATGATCCTGTCGAATGAGCCCGGGTATTACCGCGAAGGGGCCTTTGGCATTCGCATCGAAAACCTAGTGGTCGCGCAGGAAGCGCAGCCACTGGAAGGCGGTGACGATCACCGGGCGATGCTCGACTGGCGCACACTGACGTTTGCACCTATCGACCGGCGGCTTGTGGTTTCCGGCATGCTCACCCCCGCAGAACGTGACTGGCTCAACAGCTACCACGCTGAAGTTGCAGAAAAGATCGGCCCGCGCCTATCCCCCGCTGCAAAAACGTGGTTGGATACCGCAACTGCGCCGATCTGACCTTTGGGCAGCGCCCCGACGGGTGTTCCGGACCGGCGCTGAAACGCCGTCTGACGCATCAGGGGAGACACGGAACATGGCCGCACATATCACAATCCGCAAAGCCGAAGGCACATGGTCTGTCCGCGCCGGTGGCGCTGTTCTGGGCGAAAGCGACAATGCTCTGGAACTCATTGAGGGCGATTACCCGCCTGTCATTTATTTCCCGCGTGACGATATCGCGATGGCTTTTCTGGATGGGACGGACAAGTCCACGCACTGCCCCTACAAGGGCGACGCCAGCTACTTTTCTGTGGTCACCAAAAGCACGACGCTGACCGATGTGGCATGGTCCTATGAAGCGCCCATCGAAGACGTGGCCCGCATCAAGGGCCACCTTGCGTTTTATACAAATGGCGACGTGACCGTCGAACAGATCTGATTCCGGATCACGAGTGCTCTTCGGCCGCTGTCGCGGCGAGCGCACGGTTATAGACCTTGAGCGCATCAACGTGGAACACAGCGCCCAGAAGTTGCGGCGGCGTGGCGTCCGCGCTGAGCGTCACAACCGGAATGAAGTTCTGGCCAGTGTCAAAAATCGGCATTGCGGCCTCAAGAGTAGCAGTCGCATCGATGTAGATCCCCTCACCGATCATCTCCCAGCAGGCCTCCTCGCTGGCCGCGCGTGGATCGTCCGGCGTACGCATCACGCTGCCCACCCGGAACATCGCGAGCAGATAGGCCTGGGGCCCTGCCGCAAGATGGATGCCCCGCCGCTCCAGCTGGGTCAGAAAGAAACTGCGGTCCACGAGGCGCGACGCTAGTGCGGTAGACATAGACACAGCAACCATGACCGCCAGCCCCGTTTGCCAGTCTCCTGTCAGCTCAAAAACAATCAGTGTGGTGGAAATGGGCGCGCCCAGAACTGCTGCGGCCACGGCGCCCATGCCTGCTAGGGCATAAAGCGTATAGGACCCGGACACATCAGGGAAAATCCCCGTTGCAATAAGGCCAAAGCTGAGCCCCGTCAGCGCTCCGACCATCAAAGAAGGTGAGAAAACACCGCCGCCCATCCGGCCGGCCATAGTGATCGCCACGGCAACAGTTTTCAGTATGGCAAATACGATGGCATCCCAGAGACCAAGCTGGCCAGTCAGCGCCAGCGACGTCGTCTCATAGCCAACACCGATGATATGGGGAAACCAGATGGCAATCCCGCCCAGCATTGCGCCGGCCACCGCAGGCCGCAGCCAGCCGGGGATGCGCAGTCGGTTCTGCAGAACGGTGCCGAAATCATCAGACCAGAAAATCGCTTTCATCAGCGCGACCGCCACAACGCCCGACATCAGTCCAAGCAGCAGAAACGCGGGCATTTCCTGGTAAAACTGCACCTCTCCGGTAGTCGCGAGAGTGAATTCCGTGACCCCGCCAAATTCCAGACGGTTGATGACTGTTCCCGCAGCACTTGCGATCACAATCGGGGCAAAGGCGTGCACCGCAAAATGGCGCAGCACGACCTCCAGAGCAAAAAGTGCACCGGCTATGGGGGCATTGAAGCTAGCAGAGACCGCAGCCGCCACAGCACAGCCCAGCAGGTCGCGTCCGGTGATCCCGTCCGCATGCATTCTGCGGTTCACCCAGGTCGAAATAACCGCCGCAAGGTGCACAACCGGACCTTCCCTGCCGCTCGATCCACCTGTGCCCAGCGTGATCATTGAGGCCAGCGCCGATGCCAGACCAGCGCGCGTCTCAACCCGGCCATCGTGCATGGCGGCCCCGTGAATTACATCCGCGACGGACCGCGCCCGGCCATCATTCGTGAACCTGTTCAGGATGACACCGACAACCAGCCCCCCGCAGACCGGGATGATCAGGATCATGTACCAGGGCAGCGATTCCGCAAAGCTGTGAAGCAGACGCACGTCTTCGGTACCATAAAGAAAGGTCTGCAGCGCGTTGATTCCCTTGCGGAAAAACAACGCTGCGAACCCCGCCGCAATCCCGACCGCAAGCGCGATAAACCAGAACTGGATCTGTCCGGGCCCCTGTTTACGCAACACGTCAAGCCCGTGGCGGCACGACGAAACCGCATGGTCCAGCTGCCGTGAAATCATGGAACGGTCTGGCGGCGGCATGCGTGCACTCGGGTCCTTCGTTTCGTTTGTCCGGTCATCGCCGGATGAGCGGTCAGCCCGCCAGCAGCGCCCGGGCAGCGCCCCGGGCTTCTTCGGTTATTGTGTCGCCCGACAGCATGCGGGCGATTTCGTCGACCCGGTCCGCCCCCGGCAGAGCCGTCACAGTCGAGGTTGTCATGCCTGCGTGTACCTGTTTTTCCACGCGCCAGTGATGGGCACCAAGTGCTGCAACCTGCGGGGAATGGGTCACGACAAGAACCTGCCCGCCGCGCGCGAGGTCTGACAGACGCCGCCCCACCGCATCGGCAGTCGCACCGCCAACGCCACGGTCAATTTCATCAAAGATCATGGTCAGACCATCCTGATCGCGCGTCAGACAGACCTTCAGTGCCAGCAGAAACCGGCTCAACTCGCCACCCGACGCAATGCGGTTGATGGGCCCGGCCGGTGCGCCGGGGTTCGTGGCCACGCAGAAGGCAACCTTATCCCATCCGTCCGGACCGGGTGTTTCATCCGTGATGATCGTTTCAAAAACAGCACGCTCCATGCGCAGTGGCGCGAGTTCTTTGCCCACAGCCCGGTCCAGCGATTTAGCGGCCTTTCTCCGGCCTTCACTGAGCGCGGCAGCGGCCGCGTCATACTTTGCTTCCGCATCACCCAGGGCTTTGCGCAACCCGGCCAGCTCCACGTCGCCTGCATCCAGAGCGGCCAGTCGGGCGCGCAGTGTATCGCCAAAACCTGCAAGCTCATCCGGCAACACATCATGTTTGCGGGCAAGCGCCCGGATTGCAAAGAGCCGTTCCTCGGCTTCCTCAAGTTCAGCGGGGTTAAAGGACAGATCGTCAATCGCGGCGGTAATGCCGCCCGCCGCTTCGTCCAGTTCCACCATTGCGCGTGATAATGCCGCCAGCGGGGCCTCCAGCCGCCCTTCAGCATGTGTTGCGGCCCCCTCCAGCCAACGCAGCGCCTCACCCATTGCGGCCTCGGCCCCCTGATGGCCGAGCAGTTCGTGCGCCCGGATAACATCACTGCGGATCTTTTCCGCCCCCTGCATCAGCCGGCGCTGCGCGTCCAGTGCGGCCTCTTCACCGGCCTCAGGCGACAGAGCATCAAGCTCTGCCACGGCATGGCGCAGGAACTCTTCTTCTTCCCGGATAACGGCAATTGCGGCTTCTGCCGCAGCAAGCGTCTTCGCTGCCCGGCCCTTCTCTGTCCAAGCCCTTCGGGTTGCCGCTTTGCGCGTGTCCAGCCCGCCAAAATCATCCAGGATCGCCCGGTGGCCTTTCTGATCCAGAAGGCCCCGGTCATCGTGCTGGCCGTGCAGCTCCACGAGCGTCGCAGACAACTGGCGCAGCACATCGCCTGAACAGCGGCGATCATTGACCCAGGCCGTTTTGCGCCCGTCCAGCGTATTGACCCGCCGCAGGATCAACTCGTCGGAGACCGGAAGGCCCGCTTCTTCCAGAACAGCACGGGCCGGGTGACCGGCGCCCAGATCGAACCAGGCCGTCACCTCACCCTGAGATGCGCCCTTGCGCACCAGATCGGCGCGGCCCCGCCAGCCCAGCACAAAACCTAAGGAATCCAGAAGGATCGACTTGCCGGCACCTGTCTCACCGGTCAGCACATTCAGCCCCGGCTGAAAGGCAAGTTCCAGCCGGTCGATGATCAGCATATCCGAAATATCAAGCCCGCGCAGCATCGGTGTTATCCCGTATCCCGGCGTTCCGCCGTCAGAGCCAGTCGCCCCTGATCGTCTGGCGATAAACCTGGCGCAGCCATCCATCTCCCGCTGCTTCAAGTGTCAGCCCCTGCCCTGTCAGCAGCGCGTAACTGTCTTCATACCAGTCTGTGGACCGGTAGTTGAAACCCAGGATTGCGCCGGCTGTGCGTGCCTCATCCTCAAGCCCAAGCGACAGATAAGCTTCCACAAGGCGGTGCAGCGCTTCCGGCGTCTGCGTCGTGGTCTGGAAGTCTTCGACTACGACACGGAACCGGTTAATGGCCGCCGTGTAGTGGTTGCGGCGCAGATAGTACCGCCCGATTTCCATTTCCTTGGCAGCAAGGTGGTCAAACGCAAGGTCGAACTTCAGGATCGAGGACCGGGCATATTCGCTGTCCGGATAGCGCTCGATCACCTCCCGCAGCGCCTGGAGTGCCTGGAAGGTCAGCCCCTGATCCCGCCCGACCTCGTCAATCTGGTCGTAATAGCTCAGCGCCAGCAGATACTGGGCATAGGCCGCATCATCATCATCCGGGTAAAAATCGATGAACCGCTGGGCGGCAGAACGGCTGTTCGGGTAATCTTCATCCGAATGGTAGGCAAAGGCCTGCATGATCAGCGCCCGGCGTGCCCAGTCAGAATAGGGATAGAGACGCTCGATTTCTGAGAAATAGAAAGCGGCCTCTTCAGGGTCGGACCGGTTCAGCTCAAACTCGCCGCGCTCGAAAATCTGTTCCGGACTGTAGGTCTCCAGCGGGATTTCCTGAGGGTTGAAAAAGCTGCCGTCGGTGCGGCCATCATTCCCACCACACCCGGCCAGGATCACACTCACAAGAACCGCGCCGTATTTTAGTTTTTGTGCGCTGAACAGACCCACGCCAGACACCCTTTTCGTTACCCCGTGCACCGGTTTTCCCCGCTACCCGATGGTCCTAGCACAGAAAATTGCCATGCAAAACGCCCTTTGCACAACATCCGCCGTTTGTGATGAAGAGATGCCGTGCAAGCTCAGGCAACTGCGGGAATTTCATCCCAGACAAGGCCATAGCCCGGAAGGCGCGAGACCTGATCATCCGTGCAGATCAGCATACGGAATGCACCCGGCGTGGCGAAAAGTTCGCGCAGCAGTGTGTTGGTCAGAGAGTGCCCTGCCCGCACGCCTGTGTAGTGTCCGATCAGTGGGGCACCGGCCAGCGCCAGATCCCCCAGCGCGTCCAGCATTTTGTGCCGGACAGGTTCGTCCCGGTGGCGCAGACCGCCGGGGCTCAGAACGCGGTCGCCGTCAAACACAACGGCGTTTTCACCCGCATTACCACCGAGCGCCAGACCATTCGCGCGCATGGCGTCCACGTCGGACTGGCGGCAGAATGTGCGGCTGTCGCAGAGTTCACGGGCAAAGCTGCCATTGTTCATGACCAGCGACTTGCTCTGATGGCCAATGGCACGGTCCGCAAAATCAATCTCGAAATCGATGCGCAGTGTGTCCGCCGGCGCCAGCGTCGCAGTGGCCTCACCGTCACTGACAGTGACCTGCTTCAGGACTTCGAAAGCACGCACCGGAGCAGGCAGTGTGCGCAGACCGCGCTGCATGATACCCCGGACAAAAGGCGCCGCCGACCCATCAAGGATCGGCACTTCGGGGCCATCGATCTCGACCAGAGCGTTGTGGACACCGCAGCCGGCGAGCGCCGCCATGATGTGCTCAACAGTGGAAACTTCGAGGCCCGCGTTATTCTGAATGCGGGTACAGAGAGGCGACCGCAGTACAGCGTCCCAGCGTGCCGGGATCAGACGATCGCCGGAGGCCACATCCGTGCGCGAAAACCAGATACCATGTTCCGCGCCTGCAGGGCGGACCGTAACAACAGCCTTCTTGCCCGAGTGCAACCCGGTACCTGAAAAGCTGACTGGTGATTTGATCGTTGTCTGCACGTGACCCTCAAAAAAGACGGATTAACTCCGGTTGAGCGCTAACTAATCACACCACAGTCAAGCCTCAACTCAATCTTTGCAACGGACTGAAACACTCCTGTTACAATTCGGCAGAAACACGCCATAGCCATCTTAACGCCTTGTAAACAAAAGAGAACGGGCCGCCAACTGGCAGCCCGTTCGAAAGGGAATGTGATGCGGTCAGTTGGCCTGACGGCGCAGGAATGCCGGAATTTCGATCCGCTCCTGGTCCGGGTCGGCCTGCTCCTGAGGCATTGGCGCCGGTGCTGCGGTCCGCTGCTGGACCTGCGGCTGTTGCCGCGGTGCAGCGGGGCTCCGCCTTCGGCCTGTCCGGTCATCCGGTTGATCAGCGAATTGATCCCAAAGCGCGGGCGCTCACCCTGCGGGTCTGCTTCTGCTGCAGGCTGCTGACGTGCAGGATAGGGTGCTGCCTTTTCCGCTGCCGCGCGCAGGCGCGCCATGGCTTCAGGTGACGGTGTTCCGGGTGCCGGTGCGCGGGGGGCAACAAAGCTCTCCGCCGCAGGCTCTTCCTCGCGGGTTGGCTCAAAGGCTGCAACTTCCGGCTGGTACGCCGGTGCCGGCAGATCATCTTCCGCTGCCACAGCGCGGCTGTCTGCGAACACATCCGCATCAGATTCGGGTTGAACTTCCGCATCCAGTTCGCGGAAAAGAGACGGTTCTTCAGCCGCTTCCGCAACCTGTGCTTCGGCCGGTTCAGGGTACTCAGGTGCCGCAGCCGCCGCGGTGGCAGCAACTGATGCGACCTCTTCCACTGCTTCAGCGGCAGGACGCAGGGGCTGAGACATCGAGCGGCGCGGAACAGGCATTTCCGTATTGACGTCAGAAGCATCGATGCCTGTTGCAACGACACTCACCCGCATCAGACCGCCCATATCGGTGTCCAGTGTGGAACCCACAATGATGTTCGCCTCCGGATCCACCTCTTCGCGAATGCGGTTCGCGGCTTCGTCCAGTTCGAACAGCGTCAGGTCGTGCCCGCCGGTGATGTTGATCAGAACGCCCTTGGCGCCGCGCAGGCTGATTTCGTCGAGCAGCGGGTTGGCGATTGCCTTCTCGGCCGCCTGGATCGCGCGG
Source organism: Roseobacter sp. S87 (assembly GCF_055693285.1). The sequence goes on along the minus strand of NZ_JBVFTR010000004.1, from coordinate 779,075 downwards.
TCTTCGCCATCGGACTCGCCTGTACCCATCATGGCTTTGCCCATTTCGTCCATCACGGCGCGGACATCGGCAAAGTCGAGGTTGATGAGACCCGGACGGACCATCAGATCTGTAACACCCTTCACACCCTGGTACAGCACATCGTCTGCCATCGAGAACGCCTCGGTAAACGTGGTTTTCTCATTGGCCAGGCGGAACAGGTTCTGGTTGGGGATGATGATCAGCGTATCAACGACCTTCTGCAGTGCTTCCACACCGTCTTCGGCCTGACGCATGCGTTTCGCGCCTTCGAACTGGAAAGGTTTGGTTACAACACCGACCGTCAGCACACCCAGTTCACGCGCCGCCTGCGCGATGATCGGTGCCGCACCCGTGCCCGTGCCGCCGCCCATACCGGCCGTGATAAAGCACATATGCGCACCGGCCAGATGGTCTACGATCTCTTCGATGCTTTCTTCGGCGGCTGCCGCACCCACGCTTGCACGTGCACCGGCACCCAGGCCTTCGGTTACTTTCACACCCAGCTGCACCCGGTTGTCCGACTTGGCCTGCTGCAGCGCCTGGGCGTCTGTGTTCGCAACGACGAATTCCACGCCATCAAGCTCTTTCTCGATCATGTTGTTGACAGCATTGCCGCCAGCGCCCCCGACACCGAAAACGGTGATCCTGGGTTTCAGATCGCCCTGCCCGGGCATCGTGAGAGTAAGAGCCATTGTGTAATCCGCCTGTGCTGAAAGCCCGCATTCGCGGGTGGTTTTTTTCATGCTGTTCCGCGCAAACAATACCCGCTGGTAAAGAAAGGGTCACGCAAAAAACGCAAATTTGCCACAAAATGTAGGGTTTCAGCGCGCTCTGGCCGCTTCAGGCAGGTGTTTCCGGCAAGATGTTGCGTAGGGCGCGCCGCAATCGCCTGGGCGCACACAAACTCCAGTTGTGCACGCTGCAGAAAATACGCGTGTGACGCTGGTGATTCATCGATGTGTGACGCCTGCTCGATCGCCATTGGGCCTCTGTCGGGCCTTGGTGATAAGGTACCACGCTGTTGCGGCAGGGTCACGTGATTCTTTGGGTGAGACAGCCTGCGGCGGTTCTCAGCTGATCGGCTCGCCACCGCAGAAAAACGGCGTATCCGACACTTCGGAGACGATCTGCACTTCATTGTCACTGAAGCTCGCAATGCGCACCATCAGGCGGCCCTCATACCGGAAGGTCCACCAGCAGACAGGTCCCCGCTCCGGCTGGTGATCGTACAGAAAACAGATTTTACCATCCGGCGTGGTGATGCGGCCCCGCGTGCAGGTCCCGTCCGCCTGTTCCCAGACGGACTGTTCGCGCGAAAGAAAGAATTCCGTGCCGACAATTTCGCCCGTCCCAAGCATGCTGAAGGTCAGTGTTCTGCCGACGGCCTCATCCAGAAATGTCTCGGGCGGGATGCGCGTCTGCGCGCCGGCGGCCCCTGCCCCGGCCAGAACAATCAGAAACCAGAACGGGGCCCGCATCTTACCAGTTGTCCCGGAACCACTTCACGGCCCGGCGCAGCGACCGGTTGGGGTAGCTGTCCGCCGGAATATCGAAGTCCCACCATTCATCCTGAGGATGTGCCGCAAAAAGTGACAGACCAACCACCGAAGAAAAGGCTGGTCCTGTCGCCGCTTGGGGCAGACCATGCACACGCAGAGGACGACCAAGCCGCACCTGCTGGCCCAGGATTTTGCTCGCAAGACCATCCAGCCCCGGGATCTGACTGCCACCGCCTGTCAGAACGATCTGCTGGCTTGGCAGATGATCAAAACCTGCCGCATCCAGCCGCGCGCGCACTTCTTCCAGAATTTCCTCGACGCGCGGACGCATGATGCCGATCACTTCCGCACGGCTGGCGGTGCGTCTGTCGTGTTCGTAGTCCCCTGTGTCGCCCCCAATTTCGATCAACTCGCGGTCGTCCACGCCCGTCGCATGCACGCCGCCATAGAACGTCTTGATCCGCTCCGCATTTGCTGTCGGGATCTGAAGTCCCATGGAAATGTCGGAGGTCACATGATCGCCGCCCATGCGGACCGTATCCGCAAAGATCATGTGCTTTTTGATGAAGATCGACACGCCCGTACTGCCGCCGCCCAGATCAATGCAGGCCGCCCCAAGTTCCTGCTCGTCCTCCACCAGCGACGAATACCCGCTGACATAGGCCGACGAGGCGATGCCCGCCAGTTCGAGATCACAGCGCTTGATACAATGGGCCAGATGCTGAACCGCCTGCCCATCCACGGTCAGCATGTGCATATCAACCGACAGGTTGTTGCCCATCTGGCCGCGCGGATCGACAAGCCCTGACCGGTGATCAATGGCAAAATTCACAGGCTGCGCGTGCAGCACCTCGCGCCCCGCGCCATAGTCCGGCACATCACAGGCCGCCATCACGCGCGCCACGTCTTCTTCGGTGACCTCGCGCCCGTCGAGGGCCACCTGCGCATCCAGACCATAGGATCGCGGCCCCGCCCCGGCAAAACAAGCGATGACGTGATCCACGCGGATCCCTGCCATTTTCTGCGCGCCCTGCAACGCTGTCCGGATGGCGCGTTCCGTCTCCTGCATGGCGCAGATTTCACCAAACCGCACACCGCGCGACCGTGTGGTCGCGGCACCGATCACACGAAACGCTGACTGCCCCGCAAGCGAGCCGATTTCGCCTTCTTCGCCCACCGGACTAGCGCCATCAAACCGCAGCACAAGGCAGGAAATCTTGGAACTGCCCACATCCAGAATGGCTACAACGCCCCGCTGCATTGCAGCTTTGCGCATCTGGCGCATCTGGCGCTGGTTTTCGTACAGATCGTTCATCATTTACTGCCCTGATACCTGTCGTATTTCCCACCATTGTCCGGTGGCGTATTCTGTCATCTGAACGGTCGGGCGGGTCCCCAGCCGCAGGTCAATCCGCCGGATGTCGCGGGCCAGCACGTCCTGCGCACCGTCCATCGCAATCACACGGTCAAGCGCCTCAATGGCGTTTTCCTCGGGCAGCAGAATGCGCTGGTCGCGGTCGAGCACCACGTCCCAGCGGCGGTCGCCCATGCGCACAATGCCGCGCAGGCGGTCGCCAAGCGGTGCCGCAGCGCGATACAGGCTCAGCGCCTCTTTGACGTTTTTGTCAGCGCTCTCTCCCGCAATCAGCGGCAGGTCCGGCCGATCCATCCGTTTCGGAATGCGCGATACATGCGCACCCGTCACGTCAATCAGCGCCAGCCCCTCAGCTGTACGCCAGATCACCACGGGGCGTCTTGGTTCGACATCCACCTGCAGCACCCCACCTGGCCGTATCCGGACCGTGGCCGACTTAACGGGGCTGAGGCCAGTGATCGCCCCACGGATTTCAGGCAGATCCAGATCGAATGAACTGATCGGAAAATCCTGCGGCACCACTTCGCGGATTTCTTCCACCAGCGCATCGCCGGCACCGTCAACGGCCATAAGATGCACCATGAACTCCGGACGTGCCTCGAAACTGGCGCGGGCCTCGAAAACGGTGTCCCGCACCATCTGGCGGTTGGTTTCATCGGCCAGCCACGCCGTGCCCGCACCGAAGGCGACTGCCATTGGCAGGCCGGCGCGCAGCATCAACCGGAAGGCCGGTGTCAGCATCAGGCGCTGCATGCGCCAGGACCAGCGCGAGGGTGCCGGATCTGCAACCTGCCGGCGCGGGCGTCTGATCAGCGATCGCATGAGGCGTCCTCCACCATCCAGGCACAGAGCTGGCCGAAACTGATCCCGACTGCCTGCGCGTGCTCCGGCGACAGGGACGTCGCGGTCATACCAGGCTGGGTATTGGTCTCCAGCAGGATCAGCCCATCTGCTCCCTGCGCCTCATCCCACCGGAAATCCGTGCGGCTCACACCGCGACACCCCAGCACCTGATGCGCCCGCAGGGCATAGCCGAGGCACAGCTCTGTTATTTCTTCGGGCAGATCAGCCGGCACAACATGGCGGGACCCACCGGGTTTGTATTTTGCGTCGTAGTCGTACCAGCCGTCGGTCAGGATATCCGTCACAGCCAGCGGCCGGTCGCCCATGACGGTGACTGTCAGCTCCCGGCCCGGGACGAATTTCTCGACCATGACATGGTCCGGCATGTCATCGCTCAGTTGCGGCGGCCCGTTGGCTTCTTCGTGCACCAGATAGATGCCGACAGACGACCCTTCGTTGTTTGGCTTGACCACATAGGGTGGTTCCATCACATGCGCCGCGCGCACATCATGCGCCGGAGCGATTACGCTGTGTACCGTCGGCAGGCCAGCCGCCTCGAAGGCCGCCTTGCTGCGCTGTTTGTCCATAGCCAGTGCCGAGGCAAGCACACCGGAATGAGAATACGGGATCCGCATCCACTCCAGCAGCCCCTGCACACAGCCATCTTCGCCCCAGCGACCGTGCAGACAGTTGAGCACCGCATCCGGCGCAATGCCGGTCAGCACGGCGCACAGATCCGCGCCCGCATCAACAGTGATGACGTTGTATCCTTCTTCCCGCAAAGCGTCAGCGCAGGCTTGCCCGCTGGATAGCGACACTTCGCGCTCAGCCGAAGGTCCGCCCATTAAAACTGCCACTTTGGAGGGTGTCCTGCCCGACTGACCCACCTTGGTGCCTCTGCTGGGGCCTTTGGCCCCTTCTGTTTGTGTTATGCCCGGCTTTTGCGCCGGTTCACCGTCTGTTTTTATGTCAGGCGAGCGTGGCGATTTATAGTTAATCGGGGGTTAATTCCCCTCACTTTTCGCCGACCCGCATGATTTCCCATTCTAGCGTGATACCGCTTTTGGCGTAAACCTTTTTTCGCACCTCTTCGCCCAGACCTTCGAGCTCAGCAGCAGTGGCACCGCCTGCATTGATCAGAAAGTTCGGGTGTTTTTCGCTCATCTGGGCACCGCCCAGGCGCGCGCCCCGCAAACCGGCCTCATCAATCACCTTCCAGGCTTTGAGATCATGTACATCATCGTCCCGCCCGGTGGAGGAAAAGCCAGCAGGGTTCCGGAACGTCGATCCTGCACTGCGGTCTTTGGTCGGCTGGGTGGCATCTCGTTTTGCGAGCTGTTCCTCCATACGCGCATGCAGCTCTTCCGGGTCTCCGCGCGGCGCCTCAAAAACGGCCGACGTTATGACCATCCCCGGGTCTAGCCGGCTGCTGCGATAGGCAAGGTGCAGATCTGCCGCCGGGATCGTATGGCGCTCTCCGTCGCGCGATACCGCGCGCACCTCTGTCAGCACATCCGCTGTGTAGCTGCCATAACATCCGGCGTTCATCCGCACGGCACCGCCGATGCTGCCCGGGATCGTGCGCAGAAATGTCAGGTCCAGGCCAGCATCCGCGGCGCGGCGCGCCACATGCGCATCCAGTGCCGCCGCACCCGCCGTCACGCAGGTACCGCCGCAGGAAATGTCATTGAACCCCCGGCCAAGACGGATCACGACCGCATGCAGCCCACCGTCCCGCACGATCAGGTTGGACCCGACACCCATGGGGAACACCGGCACGTCAGCCGGCAGATCAGCCAGAAAAGCGCTCAGGTCGTCCTCGTCAACAGGCTGAAACAGCCAGTCAGCAGGGCCGCCAACGCGCAGCCAGGTCAGTTCATTCAGCGGGCGGTCCGGGGTCAGACGACCGCGGACTTCAGGCATCCTGGTCATGGACCTTTTCCTGGCGCAGAGAAACCCGCCTGATCCAGCGGCCCAGATAAATGACCGGCCAGCGCAGCACTGACATACCGCCCGCCAGCACCAGCAGGCCAACCCATGGCCCATGTGTCCAGGTTACAAGGCCGACAATCGGGATACCGACCGCAATCAGCATATAGGCGTTGCGCCAGTGGTGGTCGCGGCTGGGGGTCATTGCCAGAACATTGGCCACAAGCGCCCAGACGGCGGCAAGGATCAGCGCGGTACTCATCGGGGGATCTCCGGGCGTTCGCCGCGCGCGCGTGCCAGGAAGTAGCGTAGCGGATTGCGGAACATAGAAACAAAAGCAAACAGGGCCAGCGCTGCGACCCACCACCCCCAGGTCAGGCCTGCGAGCACGATCAGCACCGGTGCCGCGACAAGCAACGCAATACCCGGGACATACTGAAGACGCATCGGCAGCATCGCCACCGCCGCAGAAGCCAGAACCCAGAAAATACAGGCCCATAGCAGCATCACGCCGCCCCTTTCTGCAACCGCTGCGGCAGACCGTTTGCCCAGGCGCTGATGGTGCCTGCCCCAAGACAGACGACCATATCGCCCGGACGTGCCTGTTCGCGCACGAGGCGTTCAAGGTCGTCTTCGCCGACGACCGCGCGTGCATGGCGGTGTCCGTGCCGGATCAGCCCGGCAACCAGATCATCGCGGGATGCGCCCTCCACAGGCTCCTCACCTGCCGCAAACACTTCGGCTATGCCAACCACATCCGCGTCATTGAAACAGGCACAGAAGGCATCGAAATGGTGGCTCAGGCGGCTGTACCGGTGCGGCTGGTGCACAGCGATCACACGGCCGTCGGTGGCCTGGCGCGCTGCTTTGAGCACGGCGGCAATCTCAACCGGATGGTGGCCGTAATCATCGATAATTGTCACACCATCAACTTCGCCCACACGGGTAAAGCGGCGGTTAACACCTCCGAAAGCGGCTAACGCTTTCTTAATTTCTTCGCCTTTCATCCCGAGATGGCGCGCCACCGCGACGGCAGAGAGCGCATTCGAGACGTTGTGATCACCGGGCATCGGCAGGCTGCAGTCCTCAATGACAATACCCTCGGCCTGCAGCGCAATATCGAAATGGGCAACCCCGGCGCGGTAGCTGAGGTTGACGGCCCGCACATCGGCCTGGGCGTTAAAGCCATAGGTCACAACCCGGCGGTCACTGATCCGGCCTACCAGAGACTGAACATCCGGATCATCAGTACAGCACACAGCCAGGCCATAAAACGGAATGTTCGACACAAAGTCATAAAAGCCCTGATGCAGCGCTTCTTCGGTACCCCAGTGCTCCATATGCTCGGGGTCAATGTTGGTCACAATGGCGATCGTTGCAGGCAGGCGGTTGAATGTGCCATCGCTCTCGTCGGCCTCGACCACCATCCATTCGCCCTCGCCTGCGCGGGCGTTCGAGCCATAGGCATGAATAATGCCGCCGTTCACAACAGTCGGATCAAAGTCACCGGCATCCAGCAGTGTGGCCACCATCGTTGTGGTGGTGGTTTTGCCGTGGGTTCCCGCAACCGCAATGTTGGATTTCAAACGCATCAGCTCGGCCAGCATCTCCGCGCGCCGGACAATCGGCAGGCCCTGCGACCGTGCCGCGTCCAGCTCTGCGTTGCCGGGTTTGATGGCGGACGAGATCACAACCACTTCGGCATTCGCGATATTGTCAGCAGACTGCCCCTCGAACACGGTTGCTCCCAGCTCTTCGAGCCGTCGCGTGATGGGCGTTGCCTTAAGGTCCGATCCCTGCACGGTGTAGCCGTGGTTCAGAAGCACTTCGGCAATGCCCGACATGCCGATCCCGCCAATCCCGACGAAATGAATGGGGCCCACGTCCCCGGGCAGTTTGGTTGCAGCGCTCATGTCTCATATCCCCTCGCGGCAAGCCGTTCGACCATACCGGCCAGCAGCTCAGTCGCCTCCGGCTTGCCAAACCTGGCCGCCGAGCGCGCCATTTGCATCGCGCCGTCCGTATTGTCCAGCACCGAAGTGATCATCTCGGCCAGGGTTTCCACACTGGCCATGGATTCTGGCACCATAATCGCGCCCCCGGCCTCAACAAGGCCTCGCGCATTGGCTGTCTGGTGATCGCCTGTTGCCGCCGCAAAGGGGATCAGCACAGAGGGCCGGCCAATCACTGAAATGTCGGCCACGGAGGACGCCCCGGACCGGCTGATCACCAGCTGCGCCTCGGACATGCGGCGCGGGACATCGTCAAAAAACGGCAGAACCTCTGCCCGGATATTGTGATCGCGGTAGAACCCTTCGACCCGTTCGAGGTCTTCCTCGCGGGCCTGGTGACTGACGCGTATGTTCTCAAGGATGTTCATCGGCAGGGCCGCCACAGCGGGGGGAACGACGTCGCTCAGAATACGCGCGCCCTGGCTGCCCCCGATCACCAGCAGTTCCATCGGATAATCGCCCGGCGAGATATAGCCTGCTTCGGCCCGCTCCAGCACCGCGCCGCGCACCGGATTACCGGTATGTTCGCCCGCCACGCCCTGTGGCAGTTCGGTGGGCCAGGTCCCGCAGGCAATCCCCTCGACGCGCGTCGCAAAGAATTCGTTGACCCGCCCCAGAACACCGTTTTGCTCATGGATCATGCGCGGCAGTTTCATCACGAACGCCGCCGACATCGCAGGGATCGTCGGATACCCGCCAAAGCCCACGACGACAGCGGGCCTGTCACGCCGCATCTTCAGCAAAGCGCCGAGCACGCCCGCCCCGATACGGAACGGTGCCGCCAGTTTGGCAGCCAGCCCGCCCCGCGCAAAAGTCGCACTGCTGATGACTTCGATTTCAGTGCCCTCCGGGAACGCGCCGGTGTAGCGTGCGCCCCGCGGATCGGTCGACAGCTTGACGCGCCAGCCGCGCGACAGCATGGCTTCGGCCAGTGCCTGCGCCGGGAACATATGCCCGCCGGTGCCTCCGGCCGCGATCAGCAGAAGTGGTTTGCCCGTCATCGTCCCCGTCCGCGTGTCAGAAGGTCACTGATCTCGCCCTGCGGGCGCGTCCTGGTAAAGGCCAGCAGCATGCCCACAGCAATCCCGGACGCAATCACCGAAGACCCGCCATAGCTGACGAACGGCAGCGTCATGCCTTTGGCCGGCAGCAGCCGCACGGCGACGCCCATGTTGATCATCGCCTGAACCCCTAGCGTGCAGGCCAGCCCGGTGCCTGCAAGCCGGATAAAGGTGTCACGCTCCCGCACCAGACGCATCAGCGAGCGGATCACCACCGTGGCATAAAGCGCGATGATGACGAGGACGAGGATCAGCCCGTATTCCTCTGCTGCGACAGCAATAATAAAGTCAGTGTGCGCGTCCGGCAGTGACCATTTCACGGTCCCCTCGCCCACGCCGACACCGAACAGACCACCCTCGCGGATCGCGTTCTCAGCGTATCCCAGCTGGGTGGTGGGGTCGATCTCCGTGCTCAGAAAACCGTCGATGCGGCGCGCGAAGTGTTCAGAATTGGCATAGGCCAGTGTGCCGCCTGCCACAACCAGAAGCGCCATGCCAACCAGCAGCACCATCGGCGCTCCGGCGACAAAATACATCACACCCCAGGCAAACAGAACCAGACAGGCCTGGCCAAAGTCAGGTTGCAGCGCCAGCATCAGCACGATGGAAATACAAAGGGCAAAAGACCAGGTCTTGCCCGGCGGGCCGTTCAGGTCCGCCGATGCCGCCATCATCCAGGCCGCCACCACAACAAACCCCGGCTTGAGGAATTCTGAAGGCTGCAGCGATGCAAAGCCGAGGCGGTACCAGCGCACGGCCCCCTTGCCAAAATCAGTGCCGAAAAACGGCAGCAGAGCGAGCGCCACAAAGGCAACCAAAAACCCCAGCACAGCCAGCCGCCGCACCAGCACCGGTGACATCATCGACGTGATCAGCATCGCGACCAGCGCCAGCGTGCCGAACAGCGCCTGCCGCTGTACATAGTGAAAGGCCTCAAACCCGTTTTTGTCGGCCAAGGGTGGCGAGGCAGCGAGCCCCAGCAACAGTCCGATCGCAAAAAGAATGAGAACGCAGGACATCGCCCATTTGTCGATTGTCCGCCACCATTTGGGGAGGATCGGCTCGCCATCGCGAACCGGGACCGCACCATAGACCATTTCCGTCATGGAAGCCTGCCTTGATTGTTACACTGCCGATACGCCCCTTTTCGGGGTCTGATTTGCGCAGTGTAACCTGAAACGGACTTTCAGACCAGCCTGAACCCTTGCCTTTAAGGGGAAATCAGGCCAGTTCGCGGGCATGGAATACGATATCGCAATCATTGGGGCGGGTGCTGCAGGCATGATGTGCGCAGCCCATGCGCCCGGGCGGGTCCTGATTGTCGATCATGCAAAGGCGCCGGGGGAGAAAATCCGCATCTCGGGCGGCGGGCGGTGCAACTTTACCAACCTGCACTGTGCGCCCGGAGCATTCCTCTCAGAGAACCCGCATTTCGCAAAATCCGCGTTGGCCCGGTACACCCAGTGGGATTTCATCGATCTTGTCGACCGGTACGGCATCGCATGGCACGAAAAGACACTGGGGCAGCTGTTCTGCGACAATTCCGCAAAGGATATCATCGCCATGCTGCACCGTCTGATGCAGGAAAACGGTGCTGAACTGCATTTGCAAACCTCTGTGAGTTCATTTGCAAAGATACGCGAAGGTTTCTCGCTGACGCTGGAACAGGACGGCAGGCAACAGCAGGTACAGGCGCGCAGCCTCGTCATTGCGACGGGCGGGAAATCCATTCCCAAAATGGGCGCAACCGGCTTTGCCTATGAGGTCGCCGGCCATTTCGGTCTGAGGGTGACGGAAACACGTCCCGCACTGGTACCATTTACCTTTTCGGACCAGCGGTTTGCCGGTATTTCCGGCGTCTCAACCCCGGCACGGGTTCAGGCCGGGGACGCATCCTTTGACGAAGCGTTGCTTTTTACGCATCGCGGCCTGTCAGGTCCTGCGGTACTCCAGGCGTCCAGCTACTGGCGCGAGGGGGAGACCGTCAAGGTCAACCTGACGCCTGCGGGGCGCTTCACGGACGCGCTGCGTGAAAAGCGGCAGGCGTCGGGCCGGCGCAACCTGACCACTGAACTTGCGACTTTCCTGCCGGCGCGGCTGGTCGATTTCCTCGCGGGCGAAATGGACCTGAGCGGCAACCTGGCTGATCAGTCAGATCAGCGGCTGACTGACATTGCGAACCACCTGGAGCGCTGGACCCTGCACCCGTCCGGCACCGAAGGGTACCGGACCGCAGAGGTGACCCTCGGCGGCATCGACACAGATGTGCTGTCCTCCCGCACGATGGAGGCCCGTAGTGTCCCCGGCCTGTACTTCATAGGAGAAGCCGTTGATGTCACCGGCTGGCTGGGCGGGTATAATTTTCAGTGGGCCTGGGCCTCGGGCATGGCGGCCGCCCGCGCTATGGGTGCCCCCTGACAGCCTTGCGCTGTCAGAGATGTTTCCGGACTTCGGCCACAAAATCATCGCCGCGTTGTTCGAAATTGTCGTACTGATCAAAGCTCGCCGCCGCAGGCGCCAGCAGTACCACATCGCCCTCTTCCGCATCGGCTGTAGCGCGTGCGACGGCCTCTGCCATGCTGGTGCAGACCTCAGCCTCAACCGGCAGCTGCAGGGCGAACCCGGCCGCTTCCCGGCCGATCACATAGGCCTTGCGCACTGTTTCTGCCGCGCCTTCGAGCCCCGGCAGACCACCTTCCTTAGCAAGCCCACCGCAGATCCAGCGGATATTTCTGAACGCTGACAAGGCCTTCGCCGCTGCGTCCGCGTTCGTAGCCTTGCTGTCGTTCACAAACCGCACGCCGTCCTTTTCTGCCACCAGCTGGCTGCGGTGCGGCAACCCGCCAAAGCTGTGAAAGGCAGCTTCGATCACACGCGGGGCCAGACCCAGCGCCCGGCAGACCGCCCAGGCAGCACAGGCGTTCTGATGATTATGCGCTCCGGGCAGACCCGGCACGCCGCGCAGGTCAGCCGAGGCAACCTGGCGCTCCTTGCGATATTCGGACAAAAACCCTTTGCGCGCAAAGACATGCCAGCCGGGTCCTGTCAGCTTTTGTGCAACCGACATACGGATCACCCGCTCGTCTCCGCGCCCCTCTGACAGCTGCCCGGCGAGAAAAAGGCCTTCGTCCTCATCAATGCCAATGACGGCCCGGTCCGGTCCACCTTCGGCAAACAGCCGGCGTTTGGCCGCGAAATACCCGCCCATCCCGCCATGCCGGTCAAGATGATCCGGGCTCAGGTTCGTGAAAACCGCGATATCAGGCGTCAGGCTGCGCGCCAGTTCGGTCTGGTAGCTGGACAACTCCAGCACCACCACTTCGCCGTCGTACGGCGGGTCGAGATCCAGCACGCCGCGCCCGATGTTTCCAGCCAGCTGGCAGGGTCGCCCGGCCTCGGACAGCACATGATGGATCAGGGCCGAAGTCGTTGATTTTCCGTTGGAACCTGTGACCGCCACCACCCGCGGGGCAGTATCAAAGCGGTGCCAGTCCCCGGTGGCAAATGACTGGAAAAAGAGACCGATGTCATTGTCCACCGGTACACCGGCGGCCTGGGCTGCGGCCACAACGGGGTTCGGCGCGGGATAGAGATGCGGGATTCCGGGGCTGACGATCAGCCGGTCCACGCCGTCAAAATGCTGTGGCGTTTTCAGGTGTTTACAGGCGAACCCCTCGGCCTCGGCGCGGGCGCGTGCCTCAGCGTTGTCATCCCAGCAGACGGGGGTGGCACCGCCCGCCTCCAGCGCACGCGCAGCACTCAGCCCGCTGCGACCGAGCCCCAGAACGGCGATGGTCTGCCCTGTTACACCTGCGACCGGAATCACGCGGCATCTCCCCTGTTTGTCCGGCGCGACAGTGCCGTGCCGGGCGGCCGGGGGCAAGGTGGTTAATGGGGCGCTCGGATGCGCCAGGGGCCTGAAGCGGCGACTCACCCAGGTCATCATAGTTAAAAGGGGGCCGGGGCGGTTTTGGCACGTCGGTATAACGTCGGTATTTTGTCGGTATTGCGTCGGTGGACGGGTCGGTTCGGGGGCGGGTTAACAGCGCGCACGGTGGGGTTTGTTAAGGTTTGCGGGTGGAGGGGAGGACTGAAAGACAAAGGCCGCCTGCTGAAGGCACCCGGTCGCAGGGTCCCGAAACGCGGGCAATCCTATCACGGCAGATCACCGGCAGGATAAAGCCTCATCGGGGCGCGCTGCTGACCGGCGCCTGCCCCCTCGCCACCCCGCGCAGGATCATGCCGCGTTGCCGCGAAACCGCTTTTCCGCTAGGCAATGATCATGGACATCTCTGCGCGTTTTGCACCCTTTCAGAAACTGGCGAACGACCTGCTGCCTTTGGTGTCTGACGGCGTGGACGATGCTGCCCATGACGCGGCGCATCTGGTGCGCGTCTGGGACAATGTGCGCGCCATCAGCGCAAAAGAAGGCGGCACCCTGAAAGTTCTGGCAGCCGCAACGCTGCTTCATGACTGCGTGAATGTCCCCAAAGACTCCCCTGAAAGGCCCGTTGCTTCACGACTGGCGGCAGACAAAGCCGCGGGCATTCTGCACCGGTGCGGCTGGTGCGACATCACAATCGCCGCGGTGACCCACGCCATTGAAGCGCACAGTTTTTCTGCTCAGATCAGACCGGTCTCAACCGAAGCACGAATCCTCCAGGACGCCGATCGCCTGGACGCCATAGGATACACCGGCGTGGCCAGATGCTTTTATGTTTCAGGCCGTCTCGGACGTGCACTTTATGACCCGGAAGATCCCGATGCCTCAAACCGGGACCTGAACGACCTGAAATTCGCCATTGATCATTTTAGGTCCAAGCTGCTGAAACTTTCAGGAAGTTTTCAGACCGAAACCGGCCAGGCTCTGGCAAAAGCCCGTCATGGCGTCGTCGAAGACTTCCTGAACGGATTTCTGGCCGAAGTGTCACCCGTGCGCCCGGACAGTTAGAGAGCCGCGGCTGCCCGGCGAACGGGGTGGGTGGGTGGGCGTTTGCCGGGCAGCCAGTGCGCGTCAGCGCACCTTGAGCGTGGCCAGTCCGATCATTGCGAGGATCAGGGAGATGATCCAGAACCGGATCACGATGGTGCTCTCGGACCAGCCCTTTTTCTCATAATGGTGGTGGATGGGGGCCATCAGGAACACGCGTTTGCCGGTGGCTTTGAAATAGGCGACCTGGATGATCACGCTGAGCGCTTCGACCACGAAAAGACCGCCCACAACGGCCAGTACGATCTCGTGTTTGGTGCTGACCGCAATCGCCCCCAGCGCGCCGCCCAGCGCCAGTGAACCGGTGTCACCCATGAAGACAGCAGCGGGCGGCGCGTTGTACCACAGGAACCCCAGCCCCCCGCCGAACAGCCCGGCCGTAAAGATCAGGATTTCCCCGTGCCGGGCACGTAATGCACATCGAGATATTCGGTAAAGTCGACCCGGCCCACGGCATAGGCGATCACACCAAGGGTGCCGGCCGCGATCATCACCGGCATGATGGCCAGCCCGTCGAGCCCGTCCGTGAGGTTCACCGCGTTGGCGGAGCCCACGATCACGATCATGCCGAAAGGAATGAACAGAAGGCCCAGATTGAGCAGCACATCCTTGAAAACCGGCAGGGCCAGACGCGCAGAGAGCGGCTCATAACCTTCGACCCGGGCGGCCAGATCGGCATCTGCCAGGCCGTGCACATACATCGCCGCAGCCGTTGCCACGCCCGCGATGACAAAGCCCGCCAACAGGCGCACGCGCCCCGGCACGCCCTTGTGGTTGCCTTTGGACACTTTGGCGAAATCATCGGCAAACCCGATGGCGGCAAAGGCCAGGGTGACGCCAAGCACGATCCAGACAAAGGGGTTGTCGAGCCGCGCCCAGAGCAGGGTCGAGGTCAGCAGTGCGCCCACAATCAGCAGACCGCCCATTGTGGGCGTACCGGCCTTGGCAAAATGCCCCTCCGGCCCGTCATCGCGAATGGGCTGGCCCTTGCCCTGGCGGCGGCGCAGCACGGCAATCAGCGGCTTGCCAAAGAGAAACCCGAACACCAGCGCCGTCAGAAAGGCCCCGCCTGCGCGGAACGTAATATAGCGGAAGAGGTTGAACACGTCCCCCCCGTCTGACAGCAGCGTAAGCCAGTATAGCATCGGTTTCCCCTATTCCACGTCCAGCGGGGCATGTCCCATTTTGCGGATGGCGTCAACGATCAGCGCCAGTTTCATGCTGAGCGAGCCCTTGGCCAGCACCACATCCCCGCTGTCGAGCAGGTGCTTCACGCGCGGGACCGCCTCTTCGGCGGTTTCAAACCATTCGCCGCGCTGTGCCTCGGGCATCAGATTGTGCAGCGATTTCATCAGCGGGCCGATGCAGTGCACCACGTCGATCTCTTTCATGGCGTCAAGGTGGGCCAGACCTGCGTGCAGGGCAATCTCGTCGGTGCCCAGTTCTTTCATGTCGCCCAGCCAGGCGATGCGCCGGCCCTTGGAGACGCGGCCGATGTCATGTTTCACCTCTGCCGCCGCCAGCACTTCAAGCGCTGCCGCCATCGATGTGGGGTTGGCGTTGTAGCTGTCGTCAATGAGGTCGAGCGTCATCCGGGTGTCGACCGGATCGAGCGTGATCTGTTCGCGCACGCCGCGCCCCTTGTAAGGCGTCCATCGCCCGATGGAACCAACCGCCAGTGCCATGTCCAGCCGAAGAGCCGCCATGACAGCGAGCGCACCCAGCGCATTCATAGCAAAGTGCCGCCCCGGCGTACTCAGTTTGTAGAGCAGCGGCTCCTGACCCATCGTGGCCTGGACTACGGTGCTGTCGCCCTGGACGGTCACGCGGTTGAGGCGGAAATCATAGCCATGCTCGCCGAATGCTATATCGCGCAGTTTGCAGTCCTCGGCCTTGGCCATCAGGATCGCGGCAGTCTCAATATCGCTGTTCAGAACGGCAATGCCGTTGGGCACGACCCCTTCGAGGATCGAGGCCTTTTCGACCGCAATTCCGGTGATGTCACTGAACGCCTCAAGGTGCGCTGCAGCGACAGTTGTGATCATTGCCACATGGGGCTGCGCCATTTTCGAGAGCGGTGCAATCTCGCCGGGGTGGTTCATCCCGATCTCGATCACCGCAAACTCGGTGTCCGCCGGCATCCGTGCCAGCGTGAGCGGTACGCCCCAGTGGTTGTTGTAGCTCGCCACAGAGGCATGCGCCCGCCCCTGATCGGACAGCATCGCCAGCAGCATTTCCTTGGTCGAGGTTTTGCCGACACTGCCGGTGATGCCCACCACCTGGCCCTGCATCCGCGTGCGGCCTGCCCTCCCCAGATCCTCCAGGCCCGCCAGCACATCCTCCACGATCAGCAGCGGCGCGTCTGCGGCAACCCCTTCGGGCACGTGGGACACAAGCGCTGCGGCAGCCCCTTTTCCAGCGCCTGGGCCACAAAATCGTGGCCGTCCCGCACATCCTTCAGCGCCACAAAAAGATCACCGGGCACCAGCGTTCGGGTGTCAATGGATACGCCCGTTGCGGCCCAGTTGGTTGTGGCATGGCCACCGGTGGCTGTCGCGGCTTCTTCAGCAGTCCAGAGTGTCATGCGAACCTCCCGTCAAGGGCGGAAACCGCGACACTGGCCTGTTCCGCGTCGTCAAATGGCAGCACATCGTCGCCCACGATCTGACCCGTTTCATGCCCCTTGCCCGCGATCAGCAGGGCATCCCCCGGCCCCAGCGCATCGACACCGCGCAGGATCGCTTCGGCCCTGTCACCCACTTCCATCGCATCCGGTGCGCCGAGCAGGACAGAGGCACGGATCGCCGCCGGGTCCTCGCTGCGCGGATTGTCATCGGTCACGATCACCAGATCCGCGTTCTCAGCTGCCGCCTGCCCCATAAGCGGGCGTTTGGTCGCGTCCCGGTCGCCCCCGGCACCGACAATCACAATAAGCCGGCCCAGCACATGCGGTCGCAGCGCCTGACAGGCGGTCGCCACCGCGTCGGGCGTGTGGGCGTAGTCCACGAAAACCGCGGCACCGTTTTCGCGGGTGGCGGCCAGCTGCATCCGGCCCCGCACCGTTGTCAGATCGACCAGGGTGTCAAAAACATCCGCCGGATCAGCACCACAGGCGATCACAAGGGCGGCGGCCATCATCACATTTTCCGCCTGAAAGTCACCGATCAGCCCCAGCCTGCGGACATATGTCTTGTCGATGTGCCGGAAGGCGACCGTCTGCCCGGTGGTATCCACCTGGATGTTGCCCAGATGAAAATCCCCGATACCGCGCCCGACACTGACCACCGGGCAGTTCCGTGCGGAGGCGATGGCGACCATATCCGTGCCGCGGTCTGCCTCGATGTTGATGACCGCTTTGGCGTCCTCGGGCAGCACGCGGGCAAAGAGACCCGCTTTGGCGGCAAAATAATCCTCGAAGGTCTCGTGATAGTCGAGGTGATCCTGGGTGAAGTTGGTGAACCCCGCCGCCTTAAGCGTCACACCGTCCAGCCGCCGCTGGTCGAGCCCGTGGCTGGAGGCCTCCATTGCGGCATGTGTGACACCGTTCGTGACCGCATCGGCCAGCGCGCGGTGCAGGGTGATCGGATCAGGCGTTGTATGGGCCAGCGGCGCCGCCCAGGCCCCTTCGACCCCGGTGGTGCCGAGATTGACGGCGCTGTGGCCCAGCAGCGTCCAGATCTGGCGCACAAAGCTGGTCACGGAGGTTTTGCCGTTCGTGCCGGTCACCGCCACAAGCGTTTCCGGCTGCGCCCCGAACCAGAGCGCTGCGGTCCGGGCAAGTGTTTCGCGCGGGGCCTGCGTGACAATCAGCGCCGCCTCGCTGGCCTCCAGCGCATCGCGCGCCAGTTCGGCCCCTTCGGCATCGGTCAGAATGGCGGCAGCCCCGGCCTCAAGTGCCGAAGGGATAAAACGCGCCCCATGCACCGTGCTGCCGGGCAGTGCCGCAAAGAGCGTCCCCGCAGCCACATCGCGACTGTCGGATGCGAGACCGGTGATCATCGGATTGCGCCCACGGGCAGCGGTCAGGCCGAGTGCAGAAAGCTGTTTTTGATCGTCGTGCATGGCCCCCACCTCTGCGATCAGTTTGAGGTCAGCTTTATATCCGTCACGGGGCCGGGTTCAACGGTCGGCCGCAGTCCCAGCAGCGGAGCAACACGGCGGATCATCTCGGCGGCCACGGGCACGGCTGTCCAGCCTGCCGTACGGCGCGGTTCGTCACCGGTGGTGTCGATGGGCTCATCGAGGGTCACAACCAGCACATAACGTGGGTCATGCGCGGGAAAGACGGAGGCAAAAGTGGCCAGCACCTTGTCCTCGTAATACCCTCCCTGCGGGCGCGGCTTGTCTGCCGTGCCGGTCTTGCCGCCCACAGCGTAGCCTTTGACATCGCCGAAACTGGCGGTGCCTTCTGTGACCACACGGCGCAGCATGCGCAGCGCTTCGCGCGATGCCTTCTCGCTGAAGACGCGGTCGCCCAGGCGCGGCCCGTTCTGTTTGAGGATGGTCGGCTCCACTCTGAACCCGCCGTTGGCCAGGGCAGCGTAGCCCGCGGCCAGATGCATAGGCGATGTCGACAGCCCGTGTCCGTAGGAGATGGTCATGGCGCTCAGTTCGGACCAGTTGGCCGGCAGCAGCGGACGTCCGCCGGCGGCCTCGACGATCTCAAAATTCGTCGCCTCCAGCATGCCAAGTTTTTTCATCAGGTCACGCTGGCGCTGCACGCCGATGTCCTGAGCGATGCGCGCGGTGCCGATGTTGGAGCTTTTCACGATGACCTTGGAGACGGTCATCTCATTGCCATAGTTACGGAAATCCCGGATGCGGAACTTGCCCCAGCGCAGCGGGCCGCGGGTGTCGATCACCGTTTCCGGGTTCACAATGCCAAGGTCCATCGCCTGGGCTGCGGTGAAAATCTTGAAGACGGAACCGAGCTCATAGACGCCCTGCACCGACCGGTTAAAGAGCGGGCTGTCCGAGGCATCGCCCGTCACCTGCGGCCGTGGCCGTTTGTTCGGATCGAAGGTCGGCAGCGAGACCACGCTGATCACCTCGCCGGTGTGCACATCCATCAGCACGGACGTAGCACCCTTGGCGTTCATCAGTTTCATGCCGCCGTAAAGCACCCGTTCGGCTGCTGCCTGAACCGTCAGATCGAGCGAGAGGCGCAGTTCGTCATTGGCCGGATCGCGCAGGTAGTCATCGAAATACTTCTCGACCCCCGCCACACCGATCACTTCGGCAGCGTTCACACCCTCTTTGCCGTAGCTGGCCCCGCCCAGCACGTGGGCCCCCAGAGAACCGTTGGGATAAAGCCGCATGTCCCGCGCCCCAAAGAGCAGGCCCGGGTCGCCGATTTCATGCACGGCCTGCATCTGCTCGGGGCTGATGCGGCGTTTGATCCAGAGGAATTTGCGGCTGCCGGTGAAATCCGCCAGCAGCTCCTTTTCATCGAGATCGGGGAAAATCTGCGCCAGACCCTTTGCCGCCTGGGCCGGATCGACCATGTGGGGCGGCTGGGCATAAAGCGCGTGTGTTTCGAAATTCGTGGCCAGCAGGTTGCCGTGCCGGTCAACGATATCGGCGCGCGCGGCATGGATCACGGAGCCCGGTGCCTCAGCGCGCGGCTCACGCGGCTCAGAGGTTGCCATCATGCCCATGCGGCCCCCGACAACGAGGAACGCGCACAGAAAGAAGACGCCGAGGATCAGCAGGCGGCCTTCGGCCCGCTGGCGGGCGGCGTCGCGCATCTGTTCGTGGCGGATGCGGATGTTCTCCCGCTCGATCGCGTCCGGGTTCTCGCCCTTTTCGCGGGCATCGAGGATACGGGCCAGCGGGCGCAGCGGCGTGCGGATCATTGCACCACCTCCCCGGGCTGCGCGTCGCCGAGGCTGGAGACATCCACAGCATTTTCAAATTCAATGATCGGGTCCGGCGGCAGGGCGACCTGGTCGGCGTGGCCGAACTGATCGGGCCGCAGCGGCAACAGGCCCAGCCGGTCGAAATTGATGTCCGCCAGATCACGCAGACGGTCGGGGCGGTTCAGGTACGCCCATTCGGCACGCAGCACCGCGAGGCGTTCATGGGCCTGCCGGATGTCGGTGCGCAGCTCACGCGTCTCGGCCAGTGCCGCCTGGGTCGCGTAATTTTCGCGGTACGCCCAGAAGGCCAATCCGATCACACTGATCGTGGTAAGGATATAGAGGAAAGTGCGCATCAGATAACCTCTCTGACCACCGGCATACCGATGGATTTTGCATCAATGTCGCCTGCGGGCGCGTCGGTACGGACCGCCACGCGCAGCCGCGCCGAGCGGGCACGCGGGTTTGCCGCGATCTCGGCGGCATCGGCGGAAATGGCCTTGCGGCTGGCCTGAGTGAACTGCGGTGCATCGCGCTGCACCTCGGGCGCAAACCGGTTTGGATTGCCACCCCCGCCTGAGCGCGCCGTGAGAAAGCGTTTGACCATCCGGTCCTCGACCGAATGAAAGGTCACAACCGCAAGCCAGCCACCTTCTGCCAGCGCACGTTCTGCTGCCATAAGACCCTGAAAAAGCTCACCGTATTCGTCGTTTACGGCAATGCGCAGCGCCTGAAAACTGCGGGTGGCCGGGTGCGACTGGCCTGGCTTTGCACGCGGCAAACAGCCTTCGATGATGCCCGCGAGGCGCAATGTGGTTGTGATCGGCTCCAGCGCGCGTTCCCGCACGATTGCCTTTGCAATGCGGCGACTTGCGCGTTCCTCACCATACTGAAAAAGGATGTTCGCAATGACCTCTTCGGCGGCCTCATTCACGATATCGGCAGCCGAGAGACCCTCCTGGCTCATGCGCATGTCCAGCGGGCCATCCCGCATGAAGGAAAAGCCACGTTCCGCGAGATCCAGCTGCATTGAAGAGACGCCGAGATCCAGCACAACCCCGTCCAGACCGGTCGCATAACTGTCCATCGCCGAGAAGACACCACGCTGCTGCACAAGGCGGTCGCCCCACGCGCCTGCCCACCCTGCGGCCATCTCAAAGGCCAGCGGATCACGGTCCACGGCGATCACCCGGTCCGCGCCGGCCTCCAGCAGCCCGCGCGTATACCCGCCCGCGCCAAAGGTGCCATCGAGCCAGGTGCCCCGCACCGGAGACACAGCATCAAGAATTGCAGACAACAGAACGGGGATGTGAGGCGCAGACGTGTCAGAGGTGGCCGCAGCAGCCATGTCCTACTCCCCCTGCTGACCGTCCAGGAACACCAGCGGATCAAAATCCTCGGGCAGTTCATCGAGCCAGGCATCGGTTTTTGCGGCCTCTTCGGCCTCATAGGTCTCGGGCTGCCAGATCTGAAAGGTATCACCGGCGGCGATAAAGAAAGCCTCTTTGTCGAGGCCGATCTTCTGGCGCAGCTTCGCGGGCAGCACCAGGCGGCCGGTTTCGTCCACCGACGTGGGGAACGACTGGCCGTGGAAAAGACGTTGCAGCATTTTGCGTTCGATGGACCCGCGCGGCAGGGCGTCGATCTTGTCGTCCACCTCGTTGATGGCTTCCATCGTGTAGCATTCAAGGTAGCTGCGGCGGTGATCGCCATAAACAATGACAAGCTCGGGCGCATCACCGGAGGTCCAGTTGGGATCAGCAGCCTCAATCACACGGCGGAAAGAGGCCGGTATCGAGACCCGCCCCTTTGTATCGACCTTGTGATGGCTTTCGCCTCTGAACCTGCGGCTCACTGCCTTATCCCAATCTCTTGCGCGCCCTCGTCTGCGCTTCCCCCGTCCCTGAAATGGAAACGGCGGGTTGATCTGCTGCCACTGATCAACCCGCCGCCCTCGTCCCGACTTTGCGGGGAAGTCCAGTCGCGCGCGCCACCTGGGGGATGTCTGCTCGCTCGCGCGCCGGATCTCTTGGTCTGATGAAAGCGAGGTGCCTGTATGAAACCTGCTAGAGTTTTTGTTTGCGTAGGGTCGTTTGGTGCCCCGGGCTCGTTCTCATCTGATGTGGAAAGGTATAACGTGGGAAATCATGGCACAGCAAGGGATTTTTGGTTACCAAATTGCTAAATCTTGTTTTTCAGTATTAAGGAAAACAACATCTGGTAGCAGTTTGGTTGAAAAATATCAACAAATTGGCACTGACTGTCAGAAAAACACTATATATAGACAAGTCGCGCCGGTCGGGAAATTTCCCATAATTTCCCGATTTTTTGCCCGCATGCTGTGCCACACAGAGATGTTCTACTTATGTTCGAAGGTCAGACAGCTGTAAAGACGCAAAAAAGTACCCGCAGAACCTGTTTGATTCGCCCTGACGCCCGTTTCGGCCCATAGATTCCCACGGCACGGCCCATGAATTCCCATGACCCGCTGAGAGCGTAGCCCCGTTCAGACAATGACTGCATATATAGTGGCAGCCCGCAACCTGCTGCCGGAGTGATCAGAACCGCCATCCGCCGGCAATCACCTGCGGGCAGCGATATCCAGTCTGGCTGAACGCCTTCCGTCGGACCAGAGCGGCTTTATGCCATGCCGCCCCGGATCAGCCCGTCCGCAATGCGCGCATAGGCCTCGGCCATCGGGCCATCCCCGGCGGCGATGGGGGTGCCACCGTCGCCCGCAAGGCGGGTCTCCAGATCAATCGGCAGCGCGCCCAGCAGCGGGACACCCAGTTTCTCCGCCTCGGCGGCGACACCGCCCTGCCCGAAGATCTGGTGCTCCGAGCCGCAGTCCGGGCAGACAAACATGGACATGTTCTCGATCAGGCCGAGCACAGGTGTTTTCAGCGTGTCAAACATGTCGAGCGCCTTGCGCGCGTCGATCAGCGCCACGTCCTGCGGCGTGGACACCACAATCGCACCGCTGAGTTCGGACTTCGTGCACAGTGTCAGCTGCACATCCCCGGTGCCTGGCGGCAGATCAACGAGCAGCACATCAAGCTCGCCCCATTCCACCTGCCCCAGCATCTGCTGCAGCGCTCCCATCAGCATCGGCCCGCGCCAGACCACCGCCTTGCCGTCCTCGAGCATAAAGCCGATCGACATCAGCGTGACGCCATGCGCGTGCAGTGGAATGATGGTTTTGCCGTCCGGGCTGGCGGGACGTTTATTAATGCCCATCATGCGCGGCTGAGAGGGACCGTATATATCAGCGTCCAGCAGGCCGACTTTGCGACCGGCCTTTGCCAGCGCCACGGCGAGGTTTGACGAGACCGTGGATTTGCCCACGCCGCCCTTGCCGGACCCGATGGCCAGAATGCGCTTCACGCCCGCCGGTTTTGTCGGGCCTGCCTGCGGTTTCGGGTGCCCGCCGACCTTGAGCGACGGTGGCTCCGGTTTGCTGGCCGCAGGACCGTGCGCGGTAAGTGCGACCGTCGCCTGGGTCACCCCGGGCAGTTCCGACACGACCTTTTCCGCCGCGTCCCGCAGCGGCCCCATCTGGCGTGCGACCTCCGGGTTTGGTGCCTCAATGACAAAGCGGACAACCCCGCCATCAACAGTCAGCGCACGAATCAGATCGTGCTCGATCAGGCTGCGTCCATCGGGCAGCGCCACCCGGCTGAGAGCGGCCTCAATATCGGCCTGTGTTACAGACATGCTCAAAAACTCCTCGTTCCCGCCTGTTGAGATAGCACAGTTGCAGCGGAACACCAGCGGCACCGCTGAAATGCCTAAACCATTAGCATTATGTGAAAATTAACCATACGTCGCCTATGCAGATGCTGCATAGCAGCATTGAATTTCTGGTTATTGTGCACACGCAGCAATTCCCTAAGTATGGGTCACAAGAAACGAAACACGAAAGCAAACACAATGGCCTTTATGGATCAGACATTCGCAAAATCCGAAAGCTTCGGCGTGCGTGCACTGGCCGCAGCCACAGGATTCTTCGCAACCGCAACAGCGCGTTACGCCCGCTACAGCCTGTACCGGCACACGCTTGCCGAGCTGAACACACTCAGCGACCGGGAAGCCGCAGACCTCGGCCTGCACCGCTCCGGGTTCCGCAATCTGGCGTGGGAAACCGCCTGCGAGAAAGTTTCTGTGTAACCACAGAGATCGGGTTCCCCACCTCCTCCCGGGGAACCTGAACAGAAGCGGCGGCATCTATCCTCCTCCCGGATGCCGTCGTTTGTAACACCGCCCGCAAACCGGGCACCGGGATCAGATCCCGGAACGACTTTCAGCCGGGTCCACCTCCTCCCGGGCCAGGCTGAACCAAGGCGGTGGCATTCATCCTCCTCCCGGATGCCACCGTCCCTTTTACAGAAGGCCAGAATGGCCGGACACGACCGGCGGGCATATTTCCTCCCTGAAAAACGTCGCCGGAAACAGAAAGCGGTCCCCACTCCTCCCGGGGGCCGCTTTTTTTGTGCTTTTTCATGATTGACACGGCGCAGGCGGAAGCCCGCCACCCGCTTCTTGATGCTGCTTATTTTATAAAGTAACAAAATCACAGGCAAAGGAGACCCGCCTGTGAGAAAACCCGCAACGGCCCGGCAGGATGATGTGCTCAGCGTGCTGAAAGCATGCGACCGGCCCATGACCGCCTACCAGATTCTTGAACGCCTGCAGGCCAGCGAACCGGATATTGCGCCCCCGACCGTTTACAGGACACTGTCGTCCCTGACCGATCAGGGTCGCGCGCACAGGCTTGAATCGATCCGGGCTTTTGTGCCCTGCACCTGCAGTCACCAAAACAGCGTGCCCGTCCTCGCCATCTGCGGCGACTGCGGTGCTGTCGAAGAGCATGACGGCGGAGAGCTGCTGCCGATGCTGGACCGGCTGACCGATCCAAGCCAGTTCCGGACCGAACGCCATATCGTCGAAATTCACGGCCGCTGCAGCAGCTGCGCCGCCTGACAACCTTTTCAGAAAGACAGGATAACCCATGAAAAACACCCTTTCGATTATCGCTCTTCTGGCCACCGTGCCTGCACTGGCTGATGAAACCCGTCAGCTGGACGCGCATGAACATGGCGTCGGCGCGCTGAACATCGCGGCTGAGGGATCCGACGTGCTGATGGAACTGGAAGTGCCCGGCGCGGACATCGTGGGTTTTGAATATGCGGCCAAAACCGATGCGGACCGCAAGGCCGTTGACGCGGCGGTGGCCACGCTGGCCACACCTCTTGATCTTTTTGCCCTGCCCGCCGCGGCAGGATGCTCTGTAACCGAGGCGCGCGCCGCGCTGGAAATGGAAGACGAGCACGCGGAACACGGTCACGACGATCACGACCATGAGGAACATCGGCATGATGAGCACGCACACGACAAGCACGACCATGACGAACACGCGCATGACGACCATGGTCACGAAGAGCATGCGCATGATGAGCACAAGCATGATGACGATCATGCCGGGCACAAGGACGAACATGCCCATGACGATGACCATGATCACGACCATGCCGCGCATGACGATGATCATGACCACGCCGATGAGGCCACGCATTCTGAATTCCACGCCACATACCGTCTGACATGCGCCGATCCGCAGGCGCTGGACCAGATCGAATTCGCCTATTTCGACCGGTTTGAGAACGCGCTGGAGCTTGAGGTTCAGATCGTGACAGGCTCCGGCGCACAGGCTTTTGAGGTCACCCGCGAGGATCCCGTTCTTGATCTGCGCAACCTGTTCTGACAGGACAACGGGATGACAGATCCCGTCCTGACCCTTTCAGGCGTTGTTTTTTGCTGGCCCGGTCGGGCCGGCTTTTCGCTGTCTGTGCCAGCGTTTTCGCTGTCACCGGGCGAAAAAGTGCTGCTGCTGGGCGAAAGCGGATCGGGCAAATCCACGCTGCTGTCGCTGATATGCGGCACGGTGCAGCCGGAACAGGGCAGCGTCTGCATTGCGGACACCGATATCAGCGCGCTGTCGGGCGGGGCCCGCGACCGGTTCCGCGCCGAACAGATCGGGGTGATTTTCCAACAGTTCAATCTGCTGCCCTTCGGCACTGTTGCGGACAATATCCTGCTGCCCCTGCGGTTTGCGCCGGAACGACGCGCCCGGGCGGGCAATGCCCGGCAGACGGCGTCCGAATTGTGTGACCAGCTGGGCCTGCCTGAGGATGTATTACAGGCCCGGGCCGGCACGCTGAGCGTCGGGCAACAGCAGCGCGTGGCCGTTGCCAGAGCCCTGATCGGTCAGCCCCCGCTGATCATCGCGGATGAGCCCACTTCGGCGCTGGATGCAGACAGCCAGGCCGCTTTTCTGGACCTGCTTTTCGGTCAGGCCGCCGCACAGGGCTCTGCCCTGCTGATGGTCAGCCATGACGCGCGCCTCGCGCCGCGCTTTGACCGCGCCCTGCGCATCGAAGACATCGCTCACACCGAAAGACCCGCGGCATGATCCTGCGTCTGGCCATGGCATCGCTGTTTGCACGGGCGTTGACCGTGGGCATGACAATTCTGGCCATTGCACTGTCTGTTGCGCTGTTTCTGGGTGTGGAAAAGGTCCGGACGGGTGCCAAGGAGAGTTTTGCGGATACAATTTCCGGCACCAACCTGATCGTGGGCGCGCGCTCGGGCTCGGTACAGCTGCTGCTCTATTCGGTTTTCCGCATCGGCAATGCGACCAACAATGTCAGCTGGGAAAGCTACCAGGACATTGCCGCACGGCCCGAAGTGGACTGGATTGTGCCGATTTCGCTGGGCGACAGTCACCGGCAGTTCCGGGTCATGGGGACCACGCGCGCGTTCTTTGAGCACTACCGGTACCGGCAGGACCGGCAGATCGAAGTGGCCCGCGGCCTGATGATGGATGACCTTTTCGATGCGGTCATCGGTGCGGATGTTGCCGAAACGCTTGGTTATGATGTGGACGATCCGATTGTCGTGGCACATGGACTTGCGTCCTTTACAGAACATAAGGATCAGCCTTTCCGGATATCGGGCATCCTGGCGCGCACAGGCACACCCGTGGACCGGACGGTCATCGTGAGCATGGAGGCCATTGAGGCCATACACGTCGACTGGCGCAGTGGCGCGCAGATCCCGGGGCAATCCACCCCGCCGGACGTGATCCGCGGCATGGACCTGACGCCGCAGGCGGTTACGGCCGCGCTGGTTGGTGTCAAAAGCCCGCTGCAGACCTTTGCACTGCAGCGCGCCATCAATGAATACCCGGCCGAGCCACTGCTGGCGATCCTGCCAGGCGTGGCCCTTCAGGAGCTGTGGTCCATTGTCGGGATTGCCGAAACGGCGCTGCTTGCCGTGTCGGGCATGGTCGTTGTCACAGCGCTGATCGGCATGATGGCGACAGTGTTTTCCAGCCTGAGCGAACGACGGCGTGAAATGGCGATTTTCCGGGCGATGGGTGCGCGGCCGTCCACGATTTTCGGCCTGCTGGTGCTGGAGGCTGCGCTGACCGCGGCTGCCGGTGCGCTGCTGGGCCTGGGGCTGGTCTATGCGGCACTGTTTGTGGCCCAACCGATGATTGACGCAGAATTCGGCCTGTGGCTGCCGATCACAGCACCGGGGGCGGACGAGTTGCTGGTGCTGGTGGGCGTCACAGCCGCTGGCGCAATTGTGAGCGCCCTGCCCGCGCTTCGCGCCTACAAACTCTCGCTGGCGGATGGTATGATGGTGCGGACGTGACACAGATGACGGAGCAGACAATGTTCAACCGCCGCGCCGCACTCGGGCTGCTTTCTGCTGGTGCCACAGTCCCTGGTGCCGCGCTGGCCAATGCGCCGCGGGAGGTCATGTGGGACGATCTGATCCCGCCGGGCGTGCCCTATTCAGAGATCATCGGTGAAGGCGAGATTGACGAGATCAACGATTTCTGGGCCCCGATCTATGACGCCAATGCGACCAAACTGAACGAATCGCTGGATGGCGCCTATATCCGGATGCCCGGTTATATCATTCCATTTGATTTCTCCGCGCAGGGCGTGACCGAATTTATGCTCGTGCCCTATGTCGGGGCCTGCATCCATGTTCCGCCCCCGCCCGCCAACCAGCTGGTGATGTGCCGCACCAAAACGCCCTGGCCCACCGACGGGCTGTGGGACCCTGTCTGGGTGACGGGCATCATGCGCACCGAACTGCAGTCCACGGAGCTGGGCGAAACCGGCTATGCGCTGGTGGCGGACAAAATGGAAACCTACGAATGGTGACACGGCGCGGGCTTCTGACGGGGCTTGCGGCATCGGTGCTGTTGCCGCGCGGCGGTTCTGCCGCGGGCGTGGTTGATCTGACCTGGGCGGATCTGCTGCCCGAGGGCCAGCCGTGGGTGCCGCCGCTGCTGCAGGAGTTCATTGATCACAGCGGGCCGTCGATGTCGGATCAGCAGCCCGCCTCGACCGGCGTACGCACTGACTGGAACGGACAGACCGTGCGTATTCCCGGCTTTGTGCTGCCCATCGAGCATCGCGGCACCGGTGTTTCCGCTTTTATTCTGGTACCTTACGTCGGCGCCTGCATCCATGTGCCGCCACCGCCCGCCAACCAGCTGGTCTTTGTCACACCAGAGACACCTTACCAAAGCGGCGGCATGTTCGAGCCGGTGCGTGTGACCGGCAGGTTCGGTGTGACCACAGTCTCCACCCAGCTGGCAGAGGTGGGCTATGCGATGGCCGCCGAGCGGATCGACCCCATCGCCCTCTGACGCCCGTGGTGGTCAGAACGGAATATCATCCGCCGCATTGACAAATTTCGCGACAACCTTCTTGGTGCCAGCTTTTTCAAAAGCGATCTCAAGCTTGTCGCCCTCAATGGCCTGCACCGCGCCATAGCCGAATTTCTGGTGAAAAACCCGCTCGCCCACGGTGAAGCTGGACACGGCATTCATGTCGATCACCGTATTCCGGCTCTCGCGTGGCTGGCTCATGGGCCGCTCCTGTGACCTGGCCTGCAGACGCCGCCAGCCGGGAGAGTTGTAGACATTCGCCTCCGCCGCTGCGTCATGCAGGGTCGAGGACGGCGCCGCAGCCCCATAGCCGCCGCCGTAAAGCCCCGGCGGGGTCAGCACATCCACATGTTCTTCGGGCAGCTCATCAATGAACCGTGAGGGCATGGAGTTCTGCCACTGGCCAAACACCCGCCGGTTGGCCGCAAAGGAAATCGTGCAGACTTCCTCGGCCCGCGTGATGCCGACATAGGCCAGACGCCGCTCTTCCTCGAGCCCCTTCACGCCGCTTTCATCCATGGACCGCTGCGATGGGAACAGCCCGTCCTCCCAGCCCGGCAGAAACACCACCGGGAACTCCAGACCCTTCGCCGCATGCAGCGTCATGATCGAGACTTTTTCCTCAGCGTTTTCGCTTTCGTTGTCCATGATCAGGCTGACGTGCTCCAGGAACCCCTGCAGATTTTCAAAACTTTGCAGCGCTTTGACCAGTTCCTTGAGGTTTTCCAGACGCCCCGGCGCTTCAGGTGTTTTGTCGTTCTGCCAGTGTTCTGTGTAGCCGCTCTCGTCCAGAATGATCTCGGCCAGTTCCACGTGGCTGATCTCCGGGCGGCCCTCACCGCCAGCGTCCAGCACCGCGTCATCGTCCAGCAGAATGCGCGCCTGCATCTGCCCCCGCCACCGGTCAACAGACGCCACCAGTCTGGCCAGCGCCGCACCGCCCTTGCCGCCGATCGCCTTGACCTGCGTGACAAGCCGCGCGCCTTCAAACAGGCTCACCCCGTTGTCGCGCGCCATACGCTGGATGGTCTGCTGCGCCTTGTCGCCCAGCCCCCGTTTGGGCGTATTCACGATCCGCTCAAAGGCCAGATCATCGTCCGGGCTGACCACCACGCGGAAATAGGCCATGGCATCGCGGATCTCCATGCGCTCGTAAAAGCGCGGCCCGCCTATCACGCGATACGGCAGCCCGATGGTCAGAAACCGGTCCTCAAAGGCACGCATCTGATGTGACGCGCGCACCAGGATCGCCATATTGTTCAGGCTTTCCGGCGCACGCCCCCGCGTCCCCCGCTGGGTCGCCTCAATCTCATCACCGATCCATCGGGCTTCCTCGTCGCCGTCCCAGTGTCCGATCAGCCGGACTTTTTCGCCCTCTTCCCGGTCGGTCCACAGCTCCTTGCCCAGGCGTCCCTGATTGCCCCGGATCACACCGGAAGCCGCCTGCAGAATATGCGGGGTCGAGCGGTAGTTCTGTTCCAACCGCACAACATGGGCGCCCGGAAAATCCTTTTCAAACCGCAGGATATTGCCCACCTCGGCACCACGCCAGCCATAGATCGACTGGTCATCGTCACCGACACAGCAGATGTTTTTGTGCCCGCCCGCCAGCAGCCGCAGCCACAGATACTGGGCGACATTGGTATCCTGATATTCGTCCACCAGAATGTACCGGAACCAGCGCTGATACTGCTCCAGCACATCCGGGTGGTTCTGGAAAATCGTTACCATATGCAGCAGCAGATCGCCGAAATCGACCGCGTTCAGTTCTTTGAGCCGTGCCTGGTACTGCGCGTAAATCTCAACACCGCGGTGATTGTAGGCACCCGCATCGGCGGCCGGCACTTTGTCAGGCGTCAGCGCGCGGTTCTTCCAGCCATCTATGATCGAGGACAGCTGCCGCGCCGGCCAGCGTTTGTCATCGATGCCATCGGCGACCACCAGCTGTTTGAGCAGCCGCAGCTGATCATCCGTGTCCAGAATAGTGAAGTTCGACTTCAGCCCCGCCAGTTCCGCATGCCGCCGCAGCAGTTTGACACAGATCGCGTGGAAGGTGCCCAGCCATGGCATGCCCTCCACCGGCTGCCCCAGCATCTGTGCCACGCGGATTTTCATCTCGCGCGCGGCTTTGTTCGTAAAAGTCACCGCGAGAATTTCATTGGGCCGTGCGGCACCTCGGTTCAGCAGATGCACAATCCGCGCGGTCAGCGCCCGGGTTTTGCCCGTGCCCGCCCCCGCCAGCATGAGCACCGGCCCCTCCAGTTGCTCAACGGCGGCGCGCTGCGCGGGATTGAGCCCGTCAAGATACGGCTGAGGCCGCGCGGCCATCGCACGCGCACTCAGCGATGCGCCTTCAAAGGCATCCATTTCGTCAAAACTGCTCATGCGGCGATCCTACTCCGCAACGCCGGAAAGTAAAAGAGACGTTCACACAATGTTCTGCCTCGTGCACAGGGCTGGACAATTGCCTGATCTGACGGGCAAATACAGGGCATGGACCTGCACAGCACCTATCCGGGCCTCAGTGATCTGCGCGCAAAAGCCCGCCGCCGTATCCCGAAATTCGTGTGGGAATATCTCGACTCGGCCACCGGGACCGAGGCCACCAAACAGCGCAACCGCGCAGCCCTTGACCGCGTGGGGCTGATGCCCTCGGTGCTGCACGGCGAATTCACCCCGGATCTCAGCTGCAGCCTGCTCGGGCGCGACCTTCCGCTGCCCTTCGGGGTGGCCCCGGTGGGTATGTCGGGCCTGATGTGGCCCGATGCCGAAGGGCATCTGGCCCGTGCTGCCGCCCGCGCTGGCATCCCCTACACGCTTTCCACCGTAGCAAGCCAGTCGCCCGAAGACGTCGCCCCGCATCTCGGACCGGAAGCCTGGTTTCAGATGTACCCGCCGCGTGACGAGGACATCCGCCGGGACATGCTGGCGCGTGCCCGCGACGCCGGGTTCTCCACGCTGGTGCTGACCGTCGATGTACCGGTGGCCTCCCGCCGCGAACGCCAGACCCGCTCCGGCCTGACCCAGCCGCCCCGCCTGACACCGCGCTTGCTGGCGCAGGTCGCGATGCGCCCTGCCCGGGCGCTGGGGATGGCACAGCGCGGCATGCCCCGGATGCGCGGGCTGGAAAAATATACCCCCAAAACAACCACCGCCCTCTCCTCCACCCAGCATGCAGGCTACCTGCTGCGCACCTCACCGGACGCGGATTACGTCAGCTGGCTGCGGGACGCCTGGGAAGGCCCGCTGGTTATCAAAGGGGTTCTGCGCGCCGAAGACGCCGAACCGCTGGAAAAACGCGGCGTTGATGCGCTTTGGGTTTCCAACCACGCAGGCCGCCAGTTTGATGCGGCCCCTGCCAGCATCGAGGTTCTGCCACAGATCCGCGCGGCCACAAAACTGCCACTGATCTTTGATTCCGGCGTCGAAGGCGGCCTCGATATGCTGCGTGCCCTTGCTTCAGGTGCCGATTTTGTCATGCTGGGCCGCGCATTCCACTACGCCCTCGCTGCCCTCGGACCACCCGGCGTGGACCACCTCGTCGACATGCTGCGCAAAGACCTTGAGGCAAATATGGGACAGCTTGGCGCGCGGGATCTGTCGCAGCTGCCCGCACCCTTCACCCTTGACTGACACCGGCTTCTTCTGGCCGGAAATATCCCCGCCGGAGGCCTGAAATCACGGGTGCTGCGCACCCGCTTCCGAACAAATTGCCTTTCTTGCCGCAGCGCGGCATAGTGCGCGCGTCTACCCAGTACTACGCGTTTACGCGCGCGCCCAAAGCGCCTACACAGACGCCACTGCCAGAATGCACGAGGCCCAAATGCCAGACTTCAAGAAAATCCTGATCGCCAACCGCGGCGAAATCGCCATCCGCATCATGCGGGCCGCCAATGAGATGGGGAAGAAAACGGTCGCCGTCTATGCCGAGGAAGACAAACTCGGGCTGCACCGGTTCAAGGCGGATGAAGCCTACCGCATCGGCGAAGGACTGGGGCCTGTTGCCGCCTATCTGAGCATTGACGAGATGATCCGGGTCGCCAAAGCCTCCGGCGCAGATGCGATCCACCCCGGTTACGGCCTGCTCAGCGAAAATCCCGAATTTGTCGACGCCTGTGATCAGAACGGGATCACCTTTATCGGTCCGCGCGCCGAAACCATGCGCGCGCTTGGTGACAAGGCATCCGCCCGCCGCGTGGCGATTGAGGCCGGTGTACCCGTCATTCCAGCCACCGAAGTGCTGGGCGACGACATGAAGGCGATTAAGGCTGAAGCAAAGGAAATCGGTTACCCGCTGATGCTCAAAGCCTCCTGGGGCGGCGGCGGCCGGGGCATGCGCCCCATCGAAGCAGAGGGCGAACTCGAAGAAAAAGTGCGCGAAGGCCGGCGCGAAGCCGAAGCCGCCTTTGGCAACGGCGAAGGTTATCTGGAAAAGATGATCATGAAAGCCCGCCACGTCGAGGTACAGATTCTGGGCGACAAACACGGCGGCATGTACCACCTCTATGAACGCGACTGTTCAGTCCAGCGCCGCAACCAGAAAGTCGTTGAACGCGCCCCTGCCCCCTATCTGACCGAAGAACAGCGCGCCGAAGTCTGCGAGCTGGGCTACAAAATCTGCAAACACGTGAACTACGAATGCGCAGGTACTGTCGAATTCCTGATGGATATGGCCGACGGGAAATTCTACTTCATCGAAGTGAACCCGCGCGTCCAGGTGGAACATACGGTCACCGAGGAAGTCACAGGCATTGATATTGTCCAGGCGCAGATCCTGATCGCCGAAGGCAAGCCGATCGCCGAAGCCACCAACAAACCGACGCAAGGTGATGTGCGCCTGAACGGGCATGCGCTGCAGACCCGGATCACAACCGAGGATCCGCAGAACAACTTTATCCCGGATTACGGCCGCATCACCGCGTTCCGCGAAGCAACCGGCATGGGCATCCGCCTTGATGGTGGCACCGCTTATTCAGGCGGCGTGATCACGCGCTACTATGACAGCCTGCTGGTCAAGGTAACGGCCAAGGCGCAGACGCCCGAGGCCGCGATTGCCCGGATGGACCGTGCCCTGCGCGAGTTCCGCATCCGTGGCGTCAGCACCAACATCGCCTTTGTCGAAAACCTGCTGAAGCACCCGACCTTCCTCGATAATACATATCACACCAAGTTCATCGACCAGACGCCGGATCTCTTCCAGTTCAGCCGCCGCCGCGACCGCGGCACCAAGGTGCTGACCTATATCGCCGACATCACGGTGAACGGACACCCGGAAACCAAGGACCACCCGCGTCCCGCGGCCCACGTCCGGGACCCGAAACCGCCTGCCCTGCGCGCAGAACCCATGATGGGCACGCGCAACCTGCTGGAACAGAAGGGCCCGCAGGCCGTTGCCGACTGGATGAAACAGCAGCGCCAGCTGCTGATCACCGACACCACCATGCGGGACGGTCACCAGTCCCTGCTGGCAACCCGGATGCGCAGCCACGATATGATCAAGGTCGCACCGGCCTATTCGGCCAACCTGCCGCAACTCTTCAGCGTGGAATGCTGGGGCGGGGCGACCTTCGATGTGGCCTACCGGTTCCTGCAGGAATGCCCCTGGCAGCGCCTGCGCGATCTGCGCGCGGCGATGCCTAACCTGATGACACAGATGCTGCTGCGCGCCTCCAACGGTGTGGGCTATACGAACTATCCTGATAACGTCGTACAGGAATTTGTGCGCGTCGCCGCCAACACAGGCGTCGATGTTTTCCGCGTGTTCGACAGCCTGAACTGGGTTGAGAATATGCGCGTCGCGATGGATGCGGTGATTGAGGCGGGCAAGGTCTGTGAGGGCACGATCTGCTACACCGGGGACATCAACGACCCGGACCGCGCGAAATATAACCTGCAGTACTATGTGGATATGGGCAAAGAGCTGCGCGACGCGGGCGCCCACGTACTGGGCCTCAAGGACATGGCCGGCCTGCTGAAACCCGGGGCCGCACGCCAGCTGATCAAAGCGCTGAAAACCGAGGTCGGTCTGCCGATCCACTTCCATACACATGACACTGCCGGCGTGGCCTGTGCCACGATCCTTGCCGCCTCCGAGGCCGGTGTCGATGCGGTGGACTGCGCGATGGACGCGCTCTCCGGCAACACCAGCCGGGCCACGCTTGGCACCGTTGTCTCGGCACTGCGCCATACCGACCGGGACACTGGTCTGGACATGGCGGCCGTCCGCGAAATCTCGGACTACTGGGAAGAGGTCCGCGGCCACTACGCGGCCTTCGAGACCGGCATGCAGGCGCCCTCCTCCGAGGTGTATCTGCACGAGATGCCCGGCGGGCAGTTCACCAACCTCAAGGCGCAGGCCGCCTCGCTCGGCCTCGAAGACCGCTGGCCGGAGGTGGCCCGCACCTATGCGGATGTGAACCAGATGTTCGGTGACATCGTCAAAGTCACGCCCTCGTCCAAAGTGGTGGGTGACATGGCCCTGATGATGGTGGCCCAGGGCCTGACCCGCGCCGAAGTCGAGGACCCGGGTACAGAGGTGTCCTTCCCGGACAGCGTCGTGGATATGATGCGCGGGAACCTTGGCCAGCCCCCGGGTGGTTTCCCGGGCACCATCCTGAACAAGGTGCTTAAGGACGAAAAACCCAACCTGGAACGCCCCGGCAAACACCTGCCTGCGACTGATCTGGAAAAAGTCCGCACAGAAGTGCGCGAGGCCCTCGAAGGCAAGGACGTGGATGATGAGGACCTGAGCGGTTACCTCATGTATCCCAAGGTTTTCCTCGACTACATGGGGCGTCACCGTACCTATGGCCCGGTGCGCACTCTGCCGACCCGCACGTTCTTTTACGGCATGGAGCCGGGCGAAGAGATCACCGCCGAAATCGATCCGGGCAAAACGCTGGAAATCCGCCTGCAGGCCGTGGGCGAGACCAACGAGGATGGCGAGGTCAAAGTCTTCTTTGAGCTCAACGGCCAGCCCCGTGTCATCCGCGTGCCTAACCGGATGGTCAAAGCATCGACCGCTCAGCGCCCCAAAGCCGAAGCCGGAAACGCCAACCACATCGGCGCCCCGATGCCCGGGGTTGTGGCCTCTGTTGCGGCCCAGACCGGTGCAAAGGTGAATGCAGGCGATCTGCTCCTGACCATCGAGGCGATGAAGATGGAAACGGGCATCCACGCAGAACGCGCGGCGGTCGTGAAAGCCGTGCATGTTCAGCCGGGCGGGCAGATCGACGCCAAGGACCTGCTGGTCGAGCTGGAGTGACCCTCCTTTTCAGCTGGAAATGCATAAACCCGCGACACCGGTTGCGGGTTTTTTCATGCAGTGCGCTCTTTGTGCTCTGCCGGGTGCCGTCGGTGGCTGCACGGCCGGTGGTGACGCCTGGCAGGTCAGATGGCCGCACGACGCCAAAACACAAACTGCTTGAATAATGCCCCTCGCCGGAGTGTCCTGTCGCGCATGAAACTTGCGGCCTTTTCCATCCTCGTCCCGGACTATGATACCGGGCTGTCCTTTTTCTGTGGCACCCTTGGTTTTGAACTCTGCGAGGACATTGATCAAGGCCGGAAACGCTGGATCACCGTCCGCGCGCCCGGTTCGGATACACAGATTGTGCTGGCCCGGGCCGATACGCCCGCGCAAAAGGCCGCACTGGGCCAACAGGCTGGTGGACGTGTCTGGCTGTTTCTGGAAACCGATGATTTCGCACGGGACTACGCCCGGTTGACGCAGGCGGGTATCGATTTCGAGGAAGAGCCCCGCGACGAACCTTATGGGCGGGTCGCCGTCTTCCGGGATCCGTTTGGCAACCGCTGGGACCTGATCCGCCGCACTCCTGCCCGGGCTGGCGGATGAACGCCGCACCTGCTGCAAAACGACACAAATTATTTGCACAGCACCTGATTTTTCCCTTGCAGAGCCGCGTCAGCAAAGTTATTCCACGCGCACCTAAGGAAGCGGGCGTAGCTCAGGGGTAGAGCATAACCTTGCCAAGGTTAGGGTCGGGCGTTCGAATCGCCTCGCCCGCTCCAAAGGGTCTCTCAAAATCATGATGCTGTCTTTGCCCCGCGGGTAGGGTGAGGTTTTGTGTCTGACGCTGTTCGTGTCCCCGCAGTTCCGGATGCTCAGCGCCCTTCGGCGAGGCGTCTGCGCACCGCCAGCGTGCACAGCGCCGCTATCACGGACAAAAGCACAATAACCGGCGTGGCAATCTCCGGTCGGGTATCGGCCAGCACGGCAACAGTTGCGATGCCACCAAGACGCGCAAAAGTAATGTCCAGACTTGTCGAAATTGCACTCATGCCCTCTGGCGCGAAACGGAGGATCAGCTGGGTCGAGGGCGCGTTGCTGCAGGCAAGCCCCGTTCCGACAAGAATAGCCGACAGCACCAACAGCGGCAGTTGATCCGTATAGAAAAGCAGAGGCATTGAAGCGGCGATCAGTACCGGCGCGGCCAGCATCACAACCCGGATGTGCGGCTTGTCCACGAGGTTCCGCAACAGAGTGCTGGAACCGGAGAAGGTCAGCCACATGACCGAAAGAAGGAAACCGACACCGACCGTCCCGACCTCCTTGCCTGTCAGCCAGACCGGCAGACGGAACAGAAAATAGGTAATGCACCCATAGGTGCAGAAGACATAGACAAACGTTATCCAGAGATCCTTTGCCCGGAACAGCGCGGTGTACTTTCTTCTTTCCCGCACCACCTGAGTGGGTTCATCCGCGATGGATGTGCCGATGAGAACCGCAAGTGCGACGATGGCAATAACCGCGTTCAGGACAAAGGCATTCTGCCAGTTTGAACCGTCAAGCAGCCCGCTGTAGAGCATGGGTGCAAAAGCCGCGACATATCCTGCGATGCTTCCCCAGACGATCAGCACCCGCCCCGGTCTGTGCGGCGATGCCCTTGTCAGGAGTAGCGGGATCAGCGGTGAAAAGATACCACCGCCCAGCCCCTGCAGAACCCGCCCTGATATGAGCGCTTCGTAACTCTCTGACGCTGACACGAGCAGCGAGCCTGCCGCGAAAAGCGCCACGCCGCAGCCAAAAACCTTGCGCGTGTCAAAGGCGTCGCCCAGCCACCCGCCAAAGAGCACTCCAACGGCCACCGCAATACCGTAGGAATTGAACACCCACGCAAGGTCGCTGACAGACAGACCGAACTGCACCTGGATCGCCGGCAAAAGAAGCGGCACCAGGGTCAGCTCCATCACAAACGCAATATTGGCTGCGATGGGGCCCAGGATCGCCGCCCGTGACGCGACGGCGATCGAAGGGCTGCTGTCCAGGTCAGGTGTGTGAGAGCCCATGTTCTCCTACTGTCTTTTATGCATCTGCTGTGGCACCGGCGGGCGCATCTGATTTCGCAGGTGCCGTTGATCTTTTTCCGGACACGTCCGCCGAATACTGAACTTCCACGGCTTCGCGTCCCATCAGACCGGCGATGTCGCTGGCGTTCATCCAGATGAAGTAATCTTCTTCTGTCACCTGCCGGTCCGGGCCGATCCAGCGTCCGGGCTCGCAGTGATTGTATCCATACCGCAGATGCGCGCCCTTGGCGCCCAGCCTCTTGGGAACAAAAGCAAAGACATAGGATGGGTTCCACGCCCCGGCCATCACCTCAAGCAGAACGCGTGACAGCAGAGCAGTGGCGCCCTGACTGCGCGGCCCACCAAGGCCCCGCGCCCGCAACCAGAAATCGCCCTGGTAACAGACCTGGCCCGTTATGGTTTTCAGGGCATCCGGCCCGTTGTAAAATGTCAGATCCGGGTCCGGTGTGGTGTCTGGCGTAATATATTTGTGCCGGTGCGCATCAAGGTGGTTTGCCAGCGAAACGCCTTCCAGATCCAGCAGTCGCACGGCCTGCGTGTGCATGAGCGCCCCGTCGCCATCATATCCGCAGAGCCAGAAAGCATTCGACTGATCGACATAGGAGCTTGCCACATCAAACATCGGGTAAATACCACCCCTGTCAGCCTGCTGGCTGCGCAGTGCACGATATTCTGCAAAATCATCGCCGATTTCAATTCGGATTCCCGATGCTTCAAGTGCACGCAGAATTGCTGCCAAACGCGATGTCATCTCAAACAGTTTACCCGGTAACATACCCATCCAGTTTCCCTCTCTACCCAAACTCGGCTGCACCGTCCCACCATATGGTTAATGACCGGTTAGCCATGATTGATGTTTCGCATGATTTTTTGTGAGTCAGTCATTTTTCCACCTTTCCGGTTAACGAACCGGGTGTGCTCAACTGGGCGTGACCGCCCTATCGCTGCCCCAGATTCCCTGAAAACAGGGATTTCGCCCCGGATGGCCTAAGCCTGTGGCGCACACATGAAAATGTCAGCACATCCCGGCTGTCTACTCGCCGACGATCTGCAATCGGGGATTGAAAAACGAAAGATCACAGGCAGCTGAAGCGCCCGACAGCAGGAGGCCGATCCGCAAACCACCGGATTGAAAATGACAAAACCTGGAAAAAAGAATAGAATTTAACCTATCTTAACAACGCAACAACAAAGCCGCACAGTGAATTGATTTATATTAGTTTTTCTCCTACCGCACCTTCCGGTTGCAATTGGCGTATTGGATCGCCCGCACATATGCACTGCCCGGATTCAGCGAATTGCGGCACATCCAGGGCATTGCTACCAGGGTGGCCATACTCTGGTCAGACGCACTTCGGATAGTACCGGTCAATAGGGGATGTTTATGAGTATTCACGCGATTTTTGACGATCTCGTTTCCGGTGTCCTGCCCTCCGCCGGGCGCGGTAAACGTGTGCAGAGCCGATGCGGTCGAAGGTCCGGGCGGTCGCTGGATCCCTTGCACATCTGCGATCAGCGGCGGCGTGTACCTTTCGTGTATCTTTGAAGTTGGCCCCGGCAAGCGTCAGGTCTGCTCCGCAACGCCCCCCACGCCCTGCGCCGAAGAGGCCATGATGCGCGCAATTGAACTTGCGGAGACGGCGGCCGCCTGATCCGGCAGGTGCCATTCCCATGTGGCCCGAAACGGACCAGTCGGCCTGAAATGTGTATTCCTGCCAATCACCCCCTGCCGCGTCAGATGAAATGGCCGGGGCGCACCAGCACTAGCCGGCTTTCTGTTCTGCGAGAGGGTCTGCATCGCCGTCAGACCGGCACGGCCAGAACTGCCCACCATTTGCCAGCAGCTTTCTGCGCAGATCGTCCTCGCTCATCGGTTTACCAAAATAGAAACCCTGCAGGTAATCGCTGCCCATATCTCCCACGATTGTTGCGTGTTCTTCTGTTTCGACGCCCTCAGCAACCACGCGCATCCCGAGGCTTTTGCCAATACCAATGATAGACGCGACCAGCGGTCTGGCACTTTCGTCATCGACCACAAGCTGGATGAAATGCCTGTCAATCTTCAGAACCGATGGCCGGATCTCCAGCAATCCCCGCACCGACGCGTGGCCCGTACCGAAATCGTCCAGGGCAATCGTCACACCCAGCTCATCCAGTTCATCAATCGTCCAGCGGACAACATCCCCGATCCGGTCCAGATAGACCGATTCCAGAATTTCCACGGTCAGCCTTTCGGGCGGAATGCCCGAACTTTTTATGTCGTGAATGAATGTCGGGTCCGCCAGCCGGGCCGCAGACACATTCACGGCGATGCGTGGCAGGTCTGCGCCGGCTTCATCAAGTCGGGTCATCGCGCCATGAACGCTATTAAAAATGATCTCATCGATCTGCTTCAGAATGCCCATGTTGGCAGCAGTATCGAGGAACTGACCCGGGGCCAGTATTCCGCGGGTGGGGTGATTCCACCGCACCAGCATCTCCGCGCTGGCGATCATGCCGGTTCGCGCATCAATAAGCGGCTGAAAATACGGTATAAACTCCTGGCGCTCGCAGGCAAGAAGCAGGTCTGATGCAAGTTGTTTGGTCGCGATAGACTGCGCATGCATCTGTTCGGTAAAGAATGACCACCTCCCCTTGCCTTGCGACTTTGCGTGGTAGAGCGCCGCGTCTGCATCTGCGATGACATTTTCCGGATCATCCATGCCCGCACCCGCGATGGCCACACCCACGCTGGCGCTGCAGGCAGTGGATTTGCCGTCACAGGTAACCGGCGCGCGCATTCTCTGAACGATTTCATCGGCAAGACTGCTGATGTTGAGCGCGCTTGTCGCCAGTGGTTTCAGAATAACGAATTCATCCCCGCCCAGACGGGCTACCAGATCATCTTCATCAGAAAGGTCTCTCAGCATCGTTGCGACAGAAACAAGAAGCCGGTCACCGGCATCATGCCCGAGCGTGTCATTCACAAACTTGAACCTGTCGAGATCGATATAGAGGACAGCAAACTCTGAGCCGCTTTCCTTCAGCCTGCCGATCCAGGTTTTCAGTTCCACCTCAAAATGGCGGCGGTTGGACAGGCCCGTGAGCGCATCCTCGTTTGCATCTTTCGCAACAGATCGCGCAAGCTCTAGAAGTCTGGCGTTCTCTTTTTCAAGGCGGTGCACTTTCGCCATGACCCTGTCATAGCTTTCCTGATCCGCGGCTGCGGTTTCAGCTTGACCGGGCTGTTTTGCTCCTGCTGGCTGTTCGTCCAGTTCAATGATGGAACACAGCCACCAGTGATCACCCGTTACCGCGTCCGAAAGATGGGTCCAGTTCATCCGCTGCCAGTAAAGTTCACCGTTTCTGCGGTTGTTCCGGGTCCGGATGGAGAAATTCTCCCAGTTCATCAGTTTTTCGATGATGTGGAGGTGTACGCCCTGTTCCGTGTCAGGACCGATCAGGATCGTTCCACGCTGGCCCAGCGCTTCGGATTCTTCATGCCCGGTGATCCTGGTGAAGGCCGGGTTGCACCACTGTACCTGCATGACCGCACCGTCGTCTGGCGACGCCTTTGCGAGCACCAGACCTTCGGATGCCTTGTCGTCTATCTGATTCAATATCCGGGCAGGTATCACGTTCAGACTTTGCGTTGTTTCTCCTGTCTATGACCTCCAAAGGATTAACATCGTTCTAGCTGTGAAGAGACGAAAGCGAGCAATTTTCGGAAAATTGCAGCATGCAATACTGAAAGAGCGCAGCACATGCCTCTGAACCTTCACAGCATTGGACCTTCGCGCCCGGACCGGATGCGTTCCGATCGCTGCGAATGCAACCCGGGATCACCCGCGCTTAAAGGGACCGCAGGCTAATATCCTCTAGATTAACGGGAATTCATTCATAAGGGTTACCGGTTTCAGAATAATTTTTTTGGGGGCGCAGGTTCCGACGCGCCGTCACCCACGGAAATGACCGCCAAAAAGTTTCATCAAATTAAATCAATTTCTTAACAGGTTCCCCGGCAGTCCGCGGCCTGGCATCCCGCCCGTCCCCGGACACAGCGCGGGTCGGGAACCGGGATGCGCCGCGTCTTGCCGGCCTCTCCGGAGGCTCTATCTGCCCGCTTAACCGACGCCATCCTCCGGACCTATGGGACTGGCAACACAAAGAAAAAGCCGGACGCGGGCGGATCAGCTCTATGAATTTACAGGCCAGAAAACCCGAGCCCGCCCGGAACGAATACACCGGTCTCGCCAATGCAATCGAAAAACTCACACCTGACATCCCTGCTGACTGGCGCGCCGCCTGGCACAGAGCTGCTGATGCGGGCGCACTTCGGCTGATGGCGCAGCATGCTGGCATGGATGCGCCGGCTGATGCGCTCGGATGTGTCCGGGCAATGGCCGAAATCGGTACGGCCTGTACGGACAACGGATTCACAATGGGGCTGAATTCCCACATCTGGACGGTGCAGCAGCCGATCGCTGCCTTTGGATCAGCCGGTCAGAAAGCAGCCTGGCTGCCAGGTCTTGAGAGCGGGCGCAAAATCGGGGCCTATGCACTGACTGAAGAACAGTCAGGGTCTGATGCGATGGCGCTGGAAACGCGCGCGCAGGCACAGGACGGCGGGTACCTTCTGAACGGCGCGAAAACCTATGTGGGCATGGCGCCGGACTGTGACGTCGCACTCGTATTCGCAAGCACAGCGCCGGAGCGGAAATCATGGGGCGTGTCGGTGTTCCTCGTGCACCGCGATGACCCCGGGTTTCACACAGATGACAAACAGGAAAAAATCGGACTGACGACGCTGCCTATGGGCCGGATCACACTCCAGGACTGCTGGATACCTGCCGACCGGCTGCTGGGAGCCGAAGGCGCAGGCGCGCGGATATTTCAGGCAACGCTCGACTGGGAGCGCGCGTTTATCCTGGCACCGCATGTGGGCGCTATGGCGCGGCAACTGCGCGAATGCACCGAATTTGCGACCGCGCGCAGAACATTTGGCAAACCGATTATTGAACACCAGTCCGTGGCCAACAGGCTGGCGGATATGTCCGTGCGCCTCGAAACCTCGCGCCTGATGATGGAACAGGTGGCACGGGCTTACGACGCGGGCAAACCGCTCTCACGCCTTGCGGCAATGACCAACCTGCATGTGTCCGAAGCCTTTCTTGCCTCCAGCACGGATGCGGTCAGAACATTCGGGGGCGCAGGTTACCTCGCCTCTTCCCAGGCCGGCACCGACCTCACCGATGCGCTCGGCGGAGTGATCTACTCGGGCACATCGGACGTACAAAGACAAATAATAGCGCGTCTCACAGCGCAGAATACGGGGAAGATCCAATGACACATGCGCTCAGAGCACGCGGTCTGGCAGCCATGCTGTGCGGGCTGGTTATCGCAGTGTTTGCGCTCGCATCATCAGGCCCCGCAAAAGCGCACAGCTTCAACGAAAGCTACGTCTATTTCGACGTGACCGACAACACGCTGAGCGGCCGCATAGAGGTGACGCTGAACGAACTGGCCAAAGTGTTGTATGGCCGCGCCGACGTTGAGGCCCCGCTGACGCAGGCGGAGGCGCAGGAGAACCTGCCAGCGCTCGGCGCCTATTTCGCCGAACACCTCCGGCTCAGCGACGGCGGACAGCCGCTTGACGTCACCTTCACGGACCTGACCTTCTTTGCCTCCGATGCGGGCATTTTCTCGCAGCTGATGTTTGACGTGCAGGGGATCGGACAAACCCCTGTTACGCTGCAGATGTCCTATGACGCGATCTTTTCCAACATTGATCCCGAACACCGCGGTTATGCGCTGATCAGCACGAACACCCGCAACGGGATGGAAGTGAATGAATCCTATATCTCGCTGATCTTCGCACCAGGCGATGGCGCGCAGACGCTTTACCTCAACGACGAGAAATCCAGCCGCGTGGCCATGGCATTCCTTGAACACGGTGTCTGGCACATCTGGCTGGGGTTTGATCACGTTCTGTTTCTGGTGACGCTGCTGGTCTCGGCAGTGATGTTCATCAGCGCAGGCCGGTGGGAACCCGCGCCCAGCCTGCGTGAAAGCCTGAAGCGTACAGTCACAATTGTAACCGTCTTCACCATTGCACATACGATCACACTGAGCCTCGCGACCTTCGGGATCATCACCCTGCCCGTCGTTCTTGTAGAGGCGGTGATTGCGCTCTCCATCGCCGTGGTCGCTCTGGGCAATCTCTTTCCCAGATTTCACGCCCAGTCGTGGAAAGTCGTTTTCATCTTTGGTCTGTTCCACGGGTTCGGTTTTGCCAATGTGCTGGAGCCCCTGGGCCTGGACCCGGCCCGCAAGGCCCTTGGCCTTGTTGCCTTCAACGTCGGTGTCGAACTGGGACAGCTGGCGATTGTCATCGTGCTCTTCCCCGTTCTCTTTGCTCTGCGGCAACTGGCGTCCTACCGCCTTGTAGCGCTTCAGGCGGGATCCGTGGCGCTGATCGCTGTGGCCATCTTCTGGTTTGCTGAACGCACGCTGGGAGCTTTCGCCCCGGCAAGCGTAGCACTGGCAGGAGGCTAACGTGACGCCCCGCCTGCTCGATACCGCTCTGGCCGCACACGCCCGCCACAGGCCCGACGCGACGGCCATCCGCTTTAATGGTCAGTCTTTCAGCTATACCAGAACACATGCCGCCGCGGACCGTATCGCCGGTTGCCTCGCCGCGAGGGGCATCGGCGCCGGAGACCGGGTCGG
Source organism: Roseobacter sp. S87 (assembly GCF_055693285.1). The sequence continues at coordinate 734,700 of NZ_JBVFTR010000004.1, read as the reverse complement.
GATTTATGCGCAGAAGGGGTTCGAAACCATCGCCGCCGTCTTTGGCGTGATGCGCGCGGGGGCGGCCTATGTCCCGATTGATCCCGCAGCACCCGCGTCCCGCGTCCGGGATATTGCAGACGACTGCACCCTTTCCCTGATCCTGACCGATCCGCTCTGCGCTGAACGCTTCTCCGGCGAGACGCCTTTACTGTTGCTGGAGCATGCCCTGCGGTCAGATGCGCCTTTACCAAAGCTTACCCGCCATGCCGATGATCTGGCCTATATCCTCTACACGTCCGGCTCGACCGGCAAGCCAAAGGGCATCTGTCACACGCACAAAAGCGGTCTGGCCTATGCATGCAAAACGGCGGCGCTCTGTGCGCTGACCCCCCACGACCGGGTCAGTCATCACACCCCTCTGCACTTCGATATGTCGGTTTTCGACATCTTCTCGACCATCGAGGCCGGCGGCACCATCGTTGTCATCCCCGAGATCTATGCGAAAATCCCCGCCAGCCTGTCTTCGCTGGTTGAGAAAGAAGGCATAACCGTCTGGTATTCTGTTCCTTTTGCCCTCGCACAGCTGACAACGCGTGGAGCGTTACACAAATACGATCTCTCAGGTCTGAGGCTGGTTATGTACGCCGGCGAGGCCATGCCACCTGATGTGCTTCAGTCCTTTTCGCATCACGTGCCCCAGGCCTCGTTTCTGAACGCCTACGGGCCCACAGAGACAAACCACTGCACCACCGCCCTGCTGCCACCCGATCTGATTGACGGCAAAAGCGCTTTGCCCATCGGGCTGCCTGACGTGGGCGTGGTGGCACGGATTGCGGACACCGGCGAGCTTCTGATCGCCTCTGATCAGCTGATGACCGGATACTGGAATGACCCGGAGCGCACGCAGGAAGCATTTGTGACCCTGCCGCATGAGGGCCGGGACCTGCGGTTCTACCGTACCGGTGATCTTGTGGACCGGGGCGCAGATGGCACCATCTGGCTGCGCGGCCGTGCAGACCGCCAGATCAAACTGCGCGGCTTCCGTATCGAGCTGGATGAGGTCGAACTGGTGTTGCAGCGGCACAGAGAAGTGCGTGAAGCGGCCGTAGTCGTGGACCACAATGCTCAGACCCTTGTGGCTTTCATTTCCAGTACTGCCAACGGCGATGCGCTCCTTCGTTATGCGGCCGAAAACCTGCCGCCTTATGCCGTGCCCGAACGGATCATTTCCGTGCCCACGCTGGCCCGGACCTCAACCGGCAAAATAGACCGCAAAGCCCTGCAGGAGGTGAGCTGTGACCGCTCTGCAGCCTGAACACACCCGGCCCGTGCTGCGCGGCTACATCAGCGGCAGCCTTCTGGGAAACAGAGAGATCTCAGATGACGAGAATCTGCTGCTCAGCGGTCTGCTGGATTCGCTGGCGGTTATGTCTCTCGTGACCTTCACCGAACAGGAATTCGGTCTGAAAATTCCGTTTGAGGATGTTGTGATCGAAAACTTCGAAACCATTGAGGCAATTGCCGCCTACCTGGAGACGCGGGCACCCGATGCGTGACACAACGACCGACATTCCCCTGACACAGAGCCAGCTGCGTTTCTGGCAGGGCACCCGCCTGACACCGGACGCGCCACTCTACACGATGGTCTGGCGGTTTGACCTTCTGCAGGAGATCGATCCGGCGCGCTTTTCACGGGCGCTGAACAGGGTGGTGAATGCTTCGGATGCGATGCAGGCCCGGTTTCGCGACACAGAGAATGGTCCGGTTCAGTTTCCGGCGGATACCGCTTTTGCCGTGCCCGCGTTCCGCGATCTGAGCGAAACGCCTGATCCCGAAGCAGCCCTTGAGGCGCTTCTGGCCTCCTTCCTCGCCGACCCCTTTGATCTCAGCTGCGGAAGCTACCGAGCACAGCTGGTCAAACTAGCTCCTGCGCATTGGGTTTGGTTGTCGGCACAGCATCATATCGCCTGTGATGCACAGTCAGGTGCGCTGCTCTTTGAAGCGGTATCACAGGCCTATGCCACAGATGGCGAAACAGACACCGGACCTGCCTGGTTTGATGCCGCACAGCGTCTCAACGATCAGTTCACGCGCGACACCACTGCCGGCGACGCGGATCAAAGCGCACCACCCGCGGCCCAAAGCCTGCCCTATGGCGCAAAGCCGGACCGTCACCCCAAATCGGTGCGCGTCCGCAGTGACAGCCTTGATCACGCGGCCCGGAGACTGGATGCGCTGGGGACGGACCCGCAGTTTCGCATGTTCACACCGGACCTTACCCGTCTGGCGCTGTTTCTGACCGCCTGGACCGCGTTCCTGCACCGCATCGCCCATGACGACCACGTGGTTATGGCCCTGCCCGCCCATAACCGTCTGACCGCCGAAGACCGCCAGACGATGGGGCTCTTTGTTGAGGTGCTTCCCTTTGGCACGGATATCGAGTGCGGCGACAGCTTTGCGACGCTCTTTACCCGCGTGCGCGAGGGGCTGGGTACCTTTCTCCGGCAGGCCAGACCCAATGCCATTGCCGCGCAGGCCCCTGGCGGCACAGCCAGTGTTCTCAACTTTATCCAGGCGCGTTTCGGGGGTTTCGCGGGTGCGCCTGCGCGCGCGACCTGGCTGCACAGCGGTGCGCATGATCCGCACAACCCGCTGCGCCTGCATGTCACGGATTTCGATGGCAGCGGTCCCGCGCTGGAAATTGACGTCAGCGCGGCCATCAGCCGGGAAACAGACGCCGCAGAGATCCCGGACCAGTTCGCACAACTGCTGGAGGCGGTCTGCGATGATGCCACCGCACCGCTGGTAACCCTGCCCCTGACTTCCGATGCGGCCGCCACAGAGATCACCGGGCTTTGCGCCGGACCAGCGGCACCGCCGGACGCCGCAACCCCGGTCCTGACGCTGATCGAAGAACAGGTGCGGGAACGACCCGACGCCATTGCGGCACGGGAAGGCAGCACCGTCAGCACCTACCGCGACCTCTGGAAACAGGCGGGGCATTTCGCGGCGGCTGTCCAGGGCGCCACATCCGGCGCGGGACCTGTCGCTGTACAGATGCACCGGTCCGTGGACTGTATTGCCGCCATTCTTGGGGTGCTGCGTGCCGGTTGCCCCTTTGTGCCCGTCGCAGCGAACACCCCCGCCGGGCGCGTGTCCACCATTCTGCAGGCTGCGGGCGCTGTGGCCGTGATCGGCGACGCCCGAACCGCCACAAAACTGAAAACGACCAGCACTGTCCCCGTCATCACCTCCCCTTCTGCCGCGCAGGACCCGCTGCCCATCGGACAGGATGATACGGCCTATGTGCTCTTTACCTCGGGCTCAACGGGTACGCCCAAAGGGGTCGTTGTCCCGCAGGACGGGCTGGCGCATTACATCCGCTGGGCCGCAGAGGCGTTCAGCACTCCGGGCCACACAGACTACGCGTTCTTTTCCTCGCTGTCGTTTGACCTGACGATCACCTCGATCTTTGTCCCGCTGACAACCGGTGGCACGATTGCCGTCTATCCGGAAACAGGGCCAACCGATCTGGCCGTGCTCGACGTGTTCCGCGAGGATGCCGTGGGTGTGGTCAAACTCACGCCATCTCACCTGGCACTGGTCTGCGAGGCGGGTCAGTCCGTCAGCACAATCCGCACGCTGGTGCTGGGCGGAGAGAACCTGACCACCAGCCTTTGCAGGCGCGCGCGCGCCGTCCTGTCCGACAGGCTCGCGATCCTCAATGAATACGGGCCCACCGAGGCGATCGTGGGCGCAATGATCCACCGGTTTGATCCGGCGGCGGACACCGGAGCCTCTGTGCCCATCGGCAGACCGGCTGACGGCGTAGCGGTGACCGTCCGGGACGCCGGGCTGTCCGTACTGCCAGCAGGTATCGCCGGAGAGATCTGTATCAGCGGGCGTCTCGCTTCCGGTTATCTGGGTCAGCCCGACCTGACCGCCGGGGCCTTTGTCACAGCGCCGGACGGCACATTTCTCTACCGGACAGGCGATATCGGCCGCAAGGCCCGTGACGGCTCACTGCGGTATTTGGGACGGCGCGATGACCAGCTCAAAATCGGTGGTGTCCGCATCGAAACCGCCGAAATCACCAATGCCCTGCTTGCCGTCGACGGTGTCAGTGCGGCGCATGTGGCCCTGCCCCGCACGACAGAAGACGCGCCATCTGCGCATTGCACCCGTTGCGGCTTGCCGGACACATTCCCCGGCGCCTCCCTGTCCGAAGCAGGCCTGTGCTCCATCTGCGAAGGCTTTGACAACTACCGCGACCGCGCACAGGCCTATTTCCGCCCCGAGCATGATCTGGCCGACAGGCTGCGCGCTGCGGCGGAAAAATCGCGCGGGCCCTATGACGCCGTCATGCTGCTCAGCGGCGGCAAGGACAGCACCTATGCGGCCTACCGCCTGGCGGAACTGACGCCGCGCGTGCTGGCTGTGACGCTGGACAACGGCTTTATCGCGGAGGGTGCCAAAGACAACATCCGCCGCGTTGTCGCAGATCTGGGCTGGGATCACCGGTTTCTGAGCACAGACCGGATGAACGAGATTTTTGTCGACAGTCTGAACACGCACGCAAACGTCTGCCAGGGATGCTTCAAGGCGCTTTACACGCTTGCAATCCGTACGGCGCGCGCGGAGGGCGCGCCCGCGATTGTCACCGGCCTGTCGCGCGGGCAGTTCTTTGAAACGCGCCTCTCGCCCGAGCTTTTTCGCGCAGCGCGCCGACCTGTGCGCAGCTGGAAAACATGGTGACCGAAGCACGCCGCCGGTATCACGCCGAAGACGACGCTGTGGCCACGCTGTTGCAGACCAGTGATCTGGCCGATGGCGCCTTCCTCGAAGAGATTGATATCATTGACATCTACCGGTTCATCGACGTGCCCGTGTCGGAAATCTACCGGGTGCTGGACGCGCGCGGCGCCTGGAAACGACCCGCTGACACCGGACGCTCCACCAATTGCCTGATCAACGACGCCGGGATCTATGTGCACCAGAACCGCCGCGGGTATCACAACTATGCCCTGCCCTACAGCTGGGATGTGCGGATGGGCCACAAGACCCGCGCCGAAGCACTGGATGAGCTGAATGACGAGATCGACCCGAATGCGGTCCGCAGTATGCTGGGTCAGATCGGGTACGACCCGGGTCAGGATACAGCGTCCGGCGCGGGTCTGACAGCCTGGGCCGCAACCGACGGCAGCGTCAGCGAGGATGCCCTGATGGGGGCCCTGCGGGCGAAACTGCCACGCGAGGCTCTGCCGTCGCGCATTGTGCTGACCGACGCGCTGCCGCTGACCCCGAACGGCAAGGTGGATCACGAAAGGCTGCCGGCACCAGGCGCGCCGGTGGATGCAGCCTTTGAGCCCCTCTGACAGAAACAGAGCAGCAACTGGCCGCAGTGCTCTGTGAAGTCACCCAGACCGCACAGGTCAGCCGTCACGCTGATTTCCTCGACATCGGGGTGGATTCACTGGCGGCGATCCAGGTCGCGATGCGGGCCAATGAACTGGGTATTCCCCTGCAGGCAACGGCCCTCTTTGAATACAGAACGCTGGCCGCCCTGGCCGAAAACGCCGATACGCAGCAACCGCAGAGCGCAGGCGACGACACGGATGATCTGGGCTTTGAGCTTGACGCAGAAGACCTCGCGTCCCTGACCGGGGCGCTCTCCTGACATGACCCTGCCGGCCGGCGTCACAGCGGTTCTGCCGCTCACCCCCGCGCAGAAAGGCATGCTCTTTCACGTGCTGGAAGACCCCGCGGCCCAGGGCCGTTATGTCGCCGTGCTGTCCTGTACCATCGACGGCCCGCTCGATCCGCAGCGCCTGAAAACAGCGATGCAACAGGCCGTGACCGCGCGTGACAGCTACCGGGCCGGTTTCGTCTGGGAAGGCATGAAGCAGCCCGCCCAGGCAATCCGCGAAACCATCACCCTGCCCTGGGAAGAGGACGACTGGTCCGGCAAATCCGGCGATGCGGCCCAGACTGATCTGGCGGCCCTGATCCGGCTGGAACAATCGCGCCGGTTTGATCTGGGCAAACCGCCCCTGATGGCCGTCCGCCTGATCCGCCGCACCGAAACTGAGCACGTTCTGGTCTGGACCGTGCACCATCTGATCAGCGACGGCTGGTCCACCTCTGTCGTGCTGGATGACATTTTCCGGCGCTATGCGGGCGAGGCCACACCGGATCGCGCACCGGCTTCGTTCCGGGATGTTCTGGGCTGGGTGCGTAAAAACCGCCAGGACGTGGCTGACCGAGACTACTGGGGGACGCATCTGGCCGGTCTGGACGATCCCGCAACGCTTCCCCTGGCCCCGCTGGCCAGACCAGGCGCGGGCCAGGACCACAGGGAGATGCTGCTTGGCGCGGACACGGCCCGCGCTGTTTGTGAAACATCGAAAAAACTGCGCATCACCCCGAACTCGTTTTTGTCGGCGGCCTGGGCGCTGACCCTCCGGCATCTGACCGGCAGCAATGACGTAATCTTCGGCCAGACCTATGCCGGCCGGCCGCCGGAGGTTCCGGGATCGGCAACTGCGGCCGGGGCGTTCATCAACACCCTGCCTCTGCGGCTGCGGATTGATCCTGAGGCGACTGTCGCTGAGTTTCTGACCAATACCGAAATCCACCAGCGCGCGCATTCGCCACATGCCTTCGCCGCATTGGCAGAAGTACAGGCAATCGCCCCCGTCCCGCGCGGCACGCCATTGTTCGATACGCTCTTTGTGAACGAACCCGTGGCCACCCTGCCCGGTGAACGGGCCGGGGTGACCGTCCGCGACCTGCGCACGGTGCAGTCCAGCAACTACACCCTGGCCATGCTCGTGACGCCGGGGGAGGATCTGCGCTGCGAGCTCTACTTCGACACCTCAAAAGTGTCACCGGATCTCGCAGACGGGATACTGCTGCGCTACCGCATGATCGTCACAGCCCTCACGGCTGACCCGCGGCGCACGCTGGCCGACGCGCTGCAGCAGGCACTGCCGATGCCCCGGGTGACCGCAACGCAACCCTACCAAACGGTCCTCGAACGGTTTCTGAAGGCGGCAGAAAACACTCCCGATGCCCCCGCCGTCAGCGACGCACATACGACGCTGACCTACGGCCAGCTCCGCTCCCGCGCCGGCGAAATCGCAACCGCCCTCCGACGCGCAGGCACCCGGCCGGGCGAGATCATTCCCGTGGCACTGCCGCGCGAAACCGATGCTCTGGCCGCCTTCATCGGCACCTGGATGGCCGGTGCCGCCTACGTCCCGCTGGACCTGACGTATCCTGCCGCACGGATTGCGGACATTCTGGAAACGGTCGATCCCGCCCGGATCATCACGCGCGGCGACACCATCGATACCCTGCCTGCACACGGGGCCGACCTTATCCTGACGGATAGGCTGACCGGCGATGACGCCCCCACCGTGACGCCCGGGCCACTGGCCTATGTGATTTTCACCTCCGGGTCACAGGGCAAGCCGAAGGGCGTCGTAATCTCTCACAATGCCCTGGCCCATTCTACCGGCGTGCGAGACGAGATCTACGGCGGGACGCCGGACGCGTATCTGGTACTCTCCTCGCTGGCCTTTGACAGCTCTGTGCCCGGGCTCTGCTGGCCGCTGGCCACGGGCGGGCACGTCGTGCTGGCCCCACAGCATGCGGAACAGGACCCGGACGGTCTCGGCACTCTGATTGACAGACATTCGGTCACGCATACCCTGTGCCTGCCCGGGCTGGCGGCTGCATTGCTGGACGCGCTTCCGGACCGGACATTACGCCGCCTCAGAACCCTTATCTGCGCCGGAGAAGCCCTGCCCCAGCAGCTTGTTGACCGCGTGGGTCAGGCCGCCCCCGGGCTCAGGCTTTTCAACGAATACGGACCAACGGAAACGACCGTTTGGGCAACCGCGGCGGAAGTGACCGGCTGCACCACCGACACCGTGCCCATCGGCCGCGCGCTGCCCGGCACCTGGGCGGGGATCTGCGACCCCGATGGCATCCCCCTGCCGCCCGGCGTCCGGGGCGGGATCGCGGTGTGTGGTCCGACGCTGGCCGAGGGATATTTCAATGCCCCGGCCCTGACGGAACACACCTTTGCCGCTGCAGGAACGGGCGCGCCGCGCCTTTACCGGACCGGCGACAGCGGGTACGCCGACGCGTCAGGCACCATTACCTGGACCGGACGCAGCGACCGGCAGGTGAAAATACGTGGTCACCGGGTCGAACCCGGCGAAACCGAAGCAGCCGCCCAGTGCCCTTTGCCCCGGTTCGTCCTGCCTTGTTTTGCCTATCGACGGGGCAATAGTTCTGTGCATCGAAACACCCCCCGGCACGGCGGAAGCAGAAGAGATCAGGGCACAGCTTGCCACACGCCTGCCCGCCCCCTTTGTGCCCGCGCGGATCCTTCTGATGGATCAGTTTCCACGCCTGCCCAACGGGAAAACCGATGTCGGCGCGCTGACGGAGATGGCCGCCGTCCGGCCTGTTGCCGGTGCCGTCCCGCCCCCCATGACAGCGCTGGAACAGCAGATTGCGGACATCTTTGCCGGCGCACTTGGCACAGACAGTTTCGACCCGGACGCAGACTTTTTCGACGAAGGCGGCGACAGTCTCATGACCATTGCGGTGTACAGCATGGCACGCCAGCACGGCCTGACATTTGCCCCGGTCGACATCTTTGAACACCCGACACCGCGCGCTCTCGCGCGGCGTGTTCTGGCGACCGCAGACACCAGGGTGGACAGCCGGCAAGTCCGCAATGTGTGCTATGCCAACAGCGGCGGCGACCGGGACGCGGTGTTTATCGTGCACGGCACAATGCAGCTGTTCAGCCAGGTCGCCCGTGGGCTTGGCGACCGCCATCCGGTCGGGTTGCTGTTCTCGCATTACCTTCACGGGTTGCGGGTGCCGCTGACAATCCGCGTTGAGGACCTGGCACAGGAGGCCGTGGAAAACCTGCGCGCCCTCAAACCAGCCGGTCCTTATGTTCTCTGCGCCTATTCGGCCGGAGCGCCCGTGGCGCTGGAAATGGCCCGCATCCTCGGGGACGAACTGAAACACCTCGTTCTGATCGATCCGCCCTACCAGATGCTGCAGGACGGCCCACCCCCGGGCACCGAGCCCGCCGCTCTGCACCTCTACCGCCGGACCAGACGCGCCCTTGCACTGCGGTTGCTGCGGCACACGGCACGGGTGGCAGCACTCACTGTCCTCGCGCCCGTTATGCCCCGCTCAGACTGGCGGCGACGTACGCTGGTCCGCTCGGCCTATGTCTTTTCGCTGTCGCGCTACCGGATCCGGCAATACGACCGGCCGGTCACTGTCATGATTTCACAGGAAAATCCGGCTCTGGCGGCTGGCAGCGCCATCGACACCCGTCTGAAAAACCGCAGCGTCATCAACCTGCAGCACCGGCATCGTGACGTCCTCACGGCTCCCGAAAGCGTTGTCGCGGTTGCAACCTCGATCATCTCCCTGATGAGAAAACCATCCTGAGCCGCGCAGAAAGGAGCCGATCATCGCACGACTGCTGTTCACCTGCACCGGCCTGATGAGCAATCTTTTCTCAACACTCGCTCTGGCCGAAACGCTGCAGGGGGCAGGCCATGATGTCACGTTTGCCGCGCCCGACAACTGCCAGAGCGCCATCGCTCATGCCGGGTTTCCGGTGGTCCCCGTTCAGGCCCCGCTGCTGAGCGTGCGCGCAGGCTACCTGCCAAAACCCGGCCTTCCGCGGACGGCACGCCTGAAACAGGACCGAACGGCACGGGCCGTTGCGCGCATTGAGGAAGATGGGTTTGCCCAAGCGCTCAAACAGACCGCGCCCGACATGGTGCTGGCCGACTGCGAGCACCACAGCGCAGTCATCCGCAGCATTTCGGCGGGATATCGGACTGTCCTGCTGTCGTTTATGTACTTCTCTCCGCCGGGACCGCTGGCGCCCCCCTGACCACTTCGGCCATACCGGGCAGAGGCCTGACCGGCACGCCGGCGGCTGTCAGTATGCGCTGGCGCCTGCTCGAGATGACCAAACACCTCAGATTGCGGCGCGCGAGCTTCCGCCGCTGGGGGGCTGACATGGCCACCGCACACAGGGCTCTGGCGGACAAGAACGGCGTTGATCTGGTCAACATCACAACCCGAAAGGCGTTTCAGACACCGTGGAGCTACCGGTTGCCAACGCTGGCTCTGGTTGACGGCGCGCTGGACTTTCCGGCTCCCGCAGCAGAGCACCTGACCTTCCTCGGACCTCAGATCTGGCGGAACCGACCGCGCCCCGTCGCAGCACCTGACCCGGATCGTTTTTTGCGCGCGGCGACGGGAAAAAACGCATCTACGCCGGGTTCGGATCCATGCGCAGACCGCCCGTCAGGTTCATTCAGGCGCTCAACCAGGTCGCGCAGGCCCATACCGGCTGGAACATTCTGGTGGCAGGCGATGCCGACCGGCTGCTGCCCGGCACCACCCCCGCCGACAATCTGCAGTTTGCCGGCTGGGCACCACAGCTTGACGCGCTGGAAGCGGCCGACTGCGCGATTTTCCATGGCGGCGCAGGCACTTTCGGTGAATGCCTTGCAACCGCGACGCCTATGCTGATCTGCCCCAATGCACTCGATGGAAAGGGGAATGCCGCGCGCGCGCAGTATCACGGCATTGGTATGTCCGGCGGATACCGGGACAGTCCCGCAAAGATCGCACGGACCCTGCAACAACTCATGACCTCTGAAAGCACCAGGTCCCGGCTGGCTCAGATACAGAAACGTCTGGCATCGGTCCAGGCCTCCGGGCACGTCGCTGATGTCGTCGGGCGCCTGATGCGGCGCAACGGGGCAACCGTGCGATCTCCGAACTGACCTAGGAGCGCCCCGACGTTCGCCCGCGCGCCAGGTTCTCACGCTCTCCGCCGCAGATGAACGCTTCGAGTTTTTCAAACGGCATTGGCCGGGCAAAATAGAAGCCCTGCAGCGTATCGCAACCGAGATCACGCATGATGGCTGCATGCCGGGCGGTTTCCACCCCTTCCGCGGTGACCGAAATGCCCAGTGCTTTGCCCATTTCAATCATGTTCCGGGCCAGTGTGCGCGCGGTCGTATCGGTGTCGACCGGCTGAACCAGCATCCGGTCCAGCTTCATCACATGGGGCTTGAGGTGTTTCAGACCGATAACCGATGCATGCCCCGACCCGAAGTCATCCACTTCGATCTGGAAACCAGCCGCGCGCAGATGGTTGATCCGTGCCACAAAATTCTGGTCCTGCTCTTCAACCAGCACGCTCTCCAGCACTTCGAGCGCAACAATTGTCTGCCCGATGTCATGCCGCCGGACAATGTCCTCGATGCGTGTATTCACGATCTGATGCACGTCCATGTTGAACGATATCTTCGGCACCGGATAGCCGGCGTCATTCAGCCGCGCGATGCGGGACAGCCCGAATTCGAACACCTGGCGGTCAATGTCCGGGGTAAAGCGCAGCTGTTCCGCAACCTTCAGGAACTGCGAGGGCGGCAGCAGGCCCCGCGTCGGATGCAGCCAGCGCACCAGCGCCTCAACCCCCTCAAGGGCACCGGAATGCGCGTTGAACTGAGGCTGGAAAAACGCCTCGAACTCTTTGTTGCGGATCCCCAGTTCAATCTCAGCCGACAGCATGCGCTTTTCATTTACGATACTGTGCAGCTGTGGTGTGTAGAGAGTTGCTGTGTTCCTGCCGAGTTCCTTGGCCGAATACAGCGCCGAATCCGCCCCTTTCAGCAGGTCCGAATTGCTCAGCAGGCCATCCATGGCAGACGCGATCCCGAAGCTGGCACCAACCCGGCAGGTCTTGCCTTCAAAGTCCATTTCCCTGCGGATCTCCACCAGCAGGCCATCGGTCATCCGTCGCGCCGTTTCGGAATCGCCACCGACCTCCAGCAGGATCACAAATTCATCGCCGCCGATACGGGCCGCAACGTCGCCTGGCCGCACGCCCTTCTTCAGGATCTCGCCCACGCTTTTCAGAACAAAATCCCCGGCCGCATGGCCGAGCGTATCATTGACGTTTTTAAAATGGTCGAGGTCCACGCGGATCAGAGTGCGCGGCGGGTGTATGTCGGTCACTTCTGTCTCCAGAATACCGTCCAGACACCGGCGGTTCGGCAGCCCGGTCAGCGCGTCATGCAGCGACTGCCTTTCCGTAGCAGCCTTGGCTTGCGCGAGCTTTTCCTGCGCTTCCTTGGCCGCCGTAATGTCTGTAGAAATCGATGCAAACCGAACACCGGTTGCCGCCGTTGCCTCCAGCGGCGAAATGCCAAGGCTGATCCAGTAAGGCCGTCCGTCCTTGTGATAGACCAGAACCTCGGTTTGCACCGGCTCACGGTTCCGGATCGCATCGCGGATCTGCGTGATCACACGCGGATCTGTGTCGGGGCCGTACAGCAGGTCATTGGGCCGGACGCCGACCACTTCTTCCCTGCTGTAGCCGGTAATTTTGGTGAACGCATTATTCGTCCAGATTATCCTGCGCTCACTGTCGGTGACCAGGATGCTTTCATTCGCCATTTCCGCGATCTGCGCCAGTTCCCCCAGTTCGCGTTGCTTCTGCGCCAGTACCTCACGGGATTTTTCCAGTTCTTCATGGGGCCGCACAATCGCACGCATGCCCGAAGCCGCCATCATGCTGAAGGGGACAACAAGCGCGAGCATCGCCACGCCGATCGCATTCACAACCAGATTGAACCCCAGATTTGCCAGCGTTTTCTGATCGGTATCCACGATCAGATGGAAGTCTCCGCTGGGCATGCGCGTGGACACGATCGAGCCGCTGCGCCCGAACCACTCGCCCCAGCGCTCCATCTGAAACGTCGTGGCGATTACGGTCGCAGGCTGACCATCGGTGGCCGTCAGTATATGCCCGAGATCAACGGTTCTTTCAAAAACCAGCAACCCCTCGACCTGACCCAGAGACAGAACCGGTACCGAAATCAGGAAATGGGCCATGTGTTCGCCGCGGCTGGGCCGGTACGAAATACGCGCCTCCGCAGGGGTGCGGCCACTGACCAGATCGGCAATACCCTCGACCGCTTCAACAGGCAGAAAAGGCGAGGTTGACTGTTCTTCATGCACCGAGACCTTTACGCGCCCGCTGAAATCAACAAGACGGATGTTCCGGGCATCCTGCAGCGTCAGCAGGGCACTGATGGCCATTGCATCGCGGGTTTCGTGACCGGTGACATATTCAACGATATCAGGCGAACGGGCCAGAAACTCGCCCTCATCCACCATGGCATCAAGGATCGAGCCGATCACGTTGGCCTTGGTTTCAAGGTGCGCGCGTTTGGCTTCCAGCTGCATCTTTTTCAGCGTCGGCGCAGAGGCAAACCAGACCGCACCGGCCACACACAGGATCGACAGGATATAGCCAAAGAGCGTCAGCTTCAGAAAGCGGCTCATGAAATTGATGCGCTGCATGGTCTCTACCCCTGCGCGCGTCTGGTTCGGTGGCTGATCACAGAGCACAGGACACCGGCGGCCCGGGCCACAAGGCCAGACCACACCAAACATCGCCGATAAAACAGGCCCACGCCCGACATCCACATCTCCTCTGCAAAGCAGATGATGCCGGTGAATGTTTCAGGAACGGTTTAACCGCGTCGTCAGGTGGTCAGAAACGATGCATTTCTGCTTAAAATGCAGCTAAAAACTGAGGTATCGGCCCGGGCCCGAACAGGCTCAGAAGCTTTCCTTCTGATCCGCGAGCGCACGCAGAAACCAGCGCTGAAAGATGATCACCAGGATCATCGGCGGCAGAATGGTCAGCACAACCAGCGCCATACCCGGACCACTTTCCTGGCCGATCAGGCGGATGCCGCGCACCAGCGTGTAATGCCCCTCGTCCGTGCTGATCAGCAGCGGCCACAGATACTGGTTCCAGCCGATCATGAACGAGACCACGAAAATCGCCCCGCCCCGTTCGCGCGACAGCGGCAGGATAAAATCCACAAAAAAGCGCCAGGGCCCCGCCCCGTCCAGCCGCGCGGCTTCGAGATATTCGCCCGGAAAGCTCAGAAACAGCTGGCGGAAAAACATCGTGCCAAGGGCGATCATCACCGCAGGCAGGATCATACCGGTATACGTGTTGATCAGCCCCAGCGCAGAAGTCACCTGAAAGGTTGTGATGAAACGGCTTTCAAGCGGCAGCAGCAGCGTGGCAAGCGTCACCCACAAAAAGGCCTTTGCCAGCGGCAGGCGGAACCAGACCAGCCCATAGGCCGCCAGCAGTGACAAAACCGTGGTGGCTCCCGCGATCCCTGACGCCACGATCAGTGAATTGCGCAGCATATCCGCGGCCGTGATCTGGTTCGTAAACCCCGCCTGCAGGGTCAGAATGGTACGGAAATTATCCAGCCCATGCGCACCGGGCCAGAACCGCAGCCCCCCGGTCACCAGATCGTGCGTCGACTGGGTGGACGACGACACCATCAGCACCACGGGCCCGATCAGAAAAAGCACACCCGCCATCAGGACGACGTGCGCCCCGATCTGCCGCAACAGGGGCCGCTTCATCCTACGGAAAACCGTCGTGCCGCGCCTTCACACCGGACAAGGGGCGGCACCCGGCCGGTCATTTCAGGCGCTCACCTGTATCCGCGCGGAACACAAAGCTGTCTGCCGGATCAAAACCCAGCGTCAGCCGGTCATCCATATCCGGCAACAGATCCTGCGGGGCCTTCAGGCAGATCTCATGCGCGTCGCCCTCGTCAGATACCGCACCGGTCACCGAGCCGTAGATCAGGTTTTCGCCGCCGTGCTGTTCCACCAGATCGACGCTCAGCGGGAACTGGCCATCCTCGCGGATCGACAGCACATCAGGCCGCACGCCCAGCACCAGCGGCGTATCCGCCGGCAGATCGCTGTAACCCGTCAGGCGGATGTCGCCATTCACCAGGTGCGTGCCGTCAAACGTCACCGGCATCAGGTTGATCTGCGGGGCTCCGATAAAGGACGCCACAAAGAGCGTGCGCGGATTGGAATAGAGCTCCATCGGCGCGCCCATCTGCTCCACCTGTCCCTCATTGATCACCGCCAGACGGTCCGCAAGCGTCATCGCTTCGGTCTGGTCGTGGGTCACATAGATCGAGGTGACATTCATGCTCCGCTGCAGCTTCTTGATCTCGATGCGCATCTGCACGCGCAGCTTGGCATCCAGGTTCGACAGCGGTTCATCAAACAGAAAGACCTGCGGGTTGCGCAC
The DNA here is from genome assembly GCF_055693285.1 of Roseobacter sp. S87. Next base: position 719,498 of record NZ_JBVFTR010000004.1, on the reverse strand, counting down.
AATCGCACGTCCCATGGCCACACGCTGACGCTGTCCCCCCGACAGCTGATTGGGCTGGCGGTCGAGGAACTGATCGATCTTGAGCATCTTCGCCGCCTCAACGATGCGGCGTTCGATCTCGTCTGCCGGCATTTTGCGGTTCTTCAGACCATAGGACATGTTCCCGCGCACGGTCATATGCGGATAAAGCGCATAGTTCTGGAACACCATCGCCACATCACGCTGCGACGGGGAAACGTCATTGATCACACGCTCGCCAATGCTGATTTCGCCCGATGTCACAGACTCCAGACCGGCCACCATGCGCAGCAGTGTCGACTTGCCACAGCCCGACGGGCCGACAAAAACAATCAGCTCGCCATCCGCGATCTGCATGTCGACACCAAAGATGGCTTCCGCCCCGTTCGGATATGTTTTGCGGACCTGTTTGAGTTCAACCTGAGCCATTATTTTTCACTCTCCACGAGGCCCTTTACGAACCAATTCTGAAATATCAGCACCACAAGAACCGGCGGCAGTGTCGCCAGAATTGTCAGTGCAAATGCCTTCTGGAACTGGGGCAGCTCGCCGCCCTCGTTCAGCACCTGGTAGATCTGCTTGATGCCGATCACCAGCGTATAATTGTCTTCCTGCGTCGTCATGATGAGCGGCCACAGATACTGGTTCCAGCCGACCACGAACATGATGATCAGGATCGCCGCAATCATCGTCCGGCTCAGCGGCACAAGGATGTCCTTGAAGAACCCCCAGGCGGTGGCCCCGTCAAGACGCGCGGCCTCCAGCAGCTCATCCGGCACAGATTTGAAAAACTGCCGGAAAAAGAACGTGCCAGTCGCCGAAGCAATCAGCGGCACAATCAGCCCCGTATGCGTGTCCAGCAGCCCCATGTTGGCCACCACCTCATAAGACGGAATGATCCGCACTTCGAGCGGCAGCAGCAGCGTCATGAAGATGATCCAGAACAGCGGCACACCCAGCCGGAACCGGAAATAGACGATGGCATAGGCCGCCAGCATCGAGATGATGACCTTGCCGATGGCAAAACCTATCCCGAGGATCATCGAGTTCTTGAGCATGGTCACCGCGGTGACCTTTTTCATCACCCCGCCCTCAACGAAAAGCACCTCGTTGTAGGTCTCGAAAAAATGCCCGCCGGGCCAGAACTGCAGACCCTCGCGCAGGATCGTCTCCGGCGCGTGGGTCGAGGTGGCAAAAGCGATCCAGACCGGCAGCGTCATGAAAATCGCGCCGATGATCAGAATGATATGTGTTGTGATCGAAGGCCGTTCCATCAGTAGTGCACCTTCTTCTCAATGAAGCGGAACTGGATCACGGTCAGCACAAGCACCATGATCATCAGCACCACCGACTGCGCCGAGGAGCCGCCGATGTCCGCGCCGCGGAAACCGTCCTGGAACACCTTGAACACCAGCGTCGTGGTTGCGCCACCCGGTGCGCCCTGCGTTGTGGTGTCGATGATCCCGAAGGTTTCAAAGAACGCATAGGTGATGTTGATCACCATCAGAAAGAACGTCGTGGGCGCGAGCAGCGGGAAGGTGATCGTCCAGAACCGGCGGAACGAACTGTCACAGTCCATGGTCGCCGCTTCCTTCACCGAATTGGGGATGCCCTGCAGCCCGGACAGGAAGAAGATGAAGTTCACACTCACCTGTTTCCAGACCGAAATCAGGATCACCACAAAACCCGCATCCACCGGATCCAGCTTGTGGTCGAAATCAAACCCCAGCGCATTCATGCCCTGGTAAAGATCCCCGATCAGCGGGTTGAACATCAGGTTGCCCATCAGCCCCGCAACAGGCGGTGCGATGGCATAGGCCCACATCAGCAGCGTCTTGTAGGTGCTCGCGCCATGGATGACCTCGTTGGCCTTGACCGCCAGCAACAAAGCAATCGCCAGCGACAGGAACGTGACCAGCGTCGAGAAGATGATGGTAAAGCCTGCGGCCTGGAGCCATGACGGATTGAAGATTGTGTCTGCGTAATTGCGGAACCAGACAAACTGCGAGGACAGGCCAAAGGCATCTTCAAGCAGGAAAGACTGGTAAATCGCCTGGGCAGCGGGCCACAGGAAAAAGATCACAATAATGATGATCTGCGGTGCAATGAACAGGTACGGAACAGCGCTGTGCTCGAACTGAACGCGCTTCATAAAGTGTGCCCCCCGGCCGGTCTTTGAGTGGCTGGCGGGACACAGCCCCGCCAGCCTTTTTCAGGATCAGTTGTAGGTCGCGTTGAAACGCTCAAGCAGTTCGTTGGCTTCTTCCTCGATGCCCGCGAACGCCTCATCGACAGTCGCGTCACCGGAGAAGATGTCCTCGTAGTGCTTGTACATCACGTCGCGGATCTGAACATAGAACCCAAGACGGTAGCCTTTGGTCCATTCGCCGCCCGGCTGGGTCAGCTGCAGGATGCCAACTTCGGCGTCCGGCGTGGACTCGTAGTAGCCGTCCGCTTTTGCCACGTCATAGGCCGCGTTTGTGATCGGCACATAGCCGGTTTCCTTATGCCAGAAGTACTGGATGTCCGGGCTGGACAGGAAGCTCAGGAAGTCAGCTGTCGCTGCGTTCTGCTCTTCGCTTTTGCCGGCCATGGCGAACAGCGCAGCGCCACCGATGAAGGTGCCCTTGGGCTCTTCGATGATCGCTTCCCAGTACGGCAGGTAGGATGTGCCGAAATCAAAGTCCGCGCTCGCTTTCAGACCGCCGAACGAGCCCGAGGAGCCCAGCCACATGGCTGTTTTCTTCTGCACGAAAGCGTCCTGGTTGTCGCCCCAGCCACGGCCGTAAAAGCCGTAATAACCAGCGTCCAGCCACTCTTTGACCTTGGTCCAGTGCATCTTCATTTCCGGGTTGTTGTACAGGATTTTCACATCCGTACCGTCATACCCGTTGTTGCCCGTCGCCATCTGAAGATTGTGACGGCTGTGGAAGTTCTCGGAGAAAATCCAGGGGCTGTGGCTTTGCGAAAGCGCCTGATACCCGGCCTCTTTCAGCTTGGGTGCCATGGCTTCGAACTCTTCCCATGTGGCTGGCGGTGCGTCGATGCCCACTTCGGCGAAGATGTCTTTGTTGTAGTACAGCAGCGGTGTGGACGAGTTGAACGGCATGCCGATCATCTTGCCATCGCTGTCGGCATAGAAATACCGCACGCCTTCGATAAAGTCGCCGCTGTCAAAGCCGCCTGCGTGCTCTGTCATCAGGTCAGCAACCGGCACAGTGGCGCCTTTTGCGTTGATGATTGTCGCCGCACCGGCGTCGAAAATCTGGATCAGGTCAGGCTGCTGTTTCGCGCGGAATGCGGCGATACCGGCAGTCATCGTATCCTCGTAGCCACCCTTGTATGTGGGCACCAGAACATAGTCGCTTTGGCTGGCATTGTACTTCTCGGCGATCTCCTCGACCACCTCGCCCAGGCGTCCGCCCATCGCGTGCCAGAACTGGATTTCAGTCTGCGCGAGTGCGGAAGTGGCAAAAGTAGCAAAGCCTGCGGCGAGCAGGGCTGTATATTTCATCGGGATCTCCCTTTCCTTGGAACAGCTTGATTGCGTTTTTGTTTTTACAGGCAGGTCAGTGACAAACGCATGACAAAAGATGCATTTGTCCGCCCCCCTGGCGCTACCATCAGCGGTGCAACCGGCGGTGTCAAGTTCTGTGCGGGGTAAACCGCAGGCTGTCAGAGGGCCCCTTCGCCCAGGCGGAAACGGGAGATCACGCGCCACCTGTCGATGGCCAGCGTGGCGGATGAATGGGCCACCACCACATCGCGGATGGGGATGCTGCGGCCGCGGTGGGCGTGCTCCAGCCTCGCATGTATCGCTTCCTTCTCCGGTCCGGGTTCAACGCCGTAGGCCAGACTGATATGTGGCCGCCACGCGGGCGCCGCACTCAGACCCAGCCGGGCGCACAGCTGCTGCCGGGCGTTTGTCACGTGCGCAGGCACCGTCAGATCAAGAAACAAGGACATAAAAAACTGCGGCCCCGCCACCATCGCGGACACGGTGGCCTCAAAAGGTGCGAGGCTCCCCGACATGGCGCGGCAGAGTTCCTGTGTCGCGCCGGGAGACCCGGTCAGATCACCCGCCATGGTGATGTGCGGCATGAACGGCGTTCCGCCGGTCGCTGTGACAAGGGATGCGATCTCTTCGGTGAAAAGAGCGCTGCTGGCGGTATCGGGCACCAGCCAGACGGAATGTTCGCAGGCGTGGCTGTCAGTCATGTCCGGAGTGTTAGGGCCATCTGCGACGCGACGCAATTGAAGCGGCCGCCCTGCGGGCCGAGGAGCCTGTCGGTGCCGGGGATCAGACGGGGACAGGCAGTAAGCCGAAGCGCTGCGCCCCGTCCCACCGGGCAGCCGACTGCGCCGCCCGGTGCAGGGTCGTCCGCCGGATCAGAACTCTTCCCAGCCGGCACCACCATATGTACCGTCTGCGCGATCGTCCTCAAACGCTGCGGGCATCTCGCGCGGCGCTGTTTCCACGGGGGCCGCAGCACGCGCAGGCGCGGGGCGCGCTGCCGGGGCATCCGGAATGATGAAACGGGCCGTCGACTGTTTCAGATCCTTCGCCTCCTGCGCCAGCACCTGGCTGGACGCGGTCACTTCTTCAAAGGCCGCCGCCTGTTTCTGCGTGTTGCCGTCGATCTGAGACACTGCGGAGTTGATCTCGTTGATGCCTGAGGACTGCTCTGAGATCGCGGTGGTGACATCATCGACGCTGTCGGAAATGCTGATCACCCGCGCCGAAATGTCCTCAAGCGACGCTTTGGCATTGGCGACATTTTCGACCCCTTCAGCAACGGCCGTATCGCTCTGCGAGATCACCTCGCCGATCTCACGCGCGGCTTCACTGGCCCGCTGAGCCAGCTGGCGCACTTCAGATGCAACAACGGAGAAGCCCCGCCCCGCCTCGCCCGCCCGTGCGGCCTCGACGCCCGCATTGAGCGCAAGCAGGTTGATCTGGAACGCGATGTCGTTGATCACCGCAGTCACGCGCGAAATTTCCTTTGAGCCGTCTGCGATACGGTCCATCGATACAGCCGCATCTCCTGCGATCTTTTCACTGGCCACGGCACTGTCACGCGCTTCACGGGCGTTGGTGCTGACCTCGGAAATATTGCCGCTCACGTGTTTGATGCTCGCAGACAACTGCTCCAGTGCGGCTGAGGTCTGCTCGACAGATGCTGCATTCTGCTCCGCCTGCCGCGACAGAAGATCGGCCGTCTGCTGCAGTTCGCCCGAGGATTCAGACAGCGTATTGCCACTGACCGAAATCTCACCGATCAGCGTGTTGAGCGAGCCGACCATGTCATTCACATTGGTCTGCAGCTCTGCAAAGGCCCCCTGGAAATCCCCTTCAAGACGCTGGGACAGATCGCCCCCGGCGATCCGGCCCAGAACGGCGCCGGTCTGATGCAGGCCATCATCCACAGCCCCCATCAGGCGGTTGATGTTGTCGGCAAGCTCAATCAGGATCTCGTCGTCGAAATCCGCATCCACGCGGCTCGTAAACCGCCCGGCCAGGGCATCATGCACAACCTCGCCGAACGAGCTGCCGAGCTTACGCATCATTTCCTCGCGCTCCTGTGCCGCGGCTTTATCGGCCTCTTCACGCTCACGCATCGATTGCGCCTCACGCTCTGCGGCCTTCTCCCGCTCCTCGCTCAGGCGCGCCATCTCCTCGCTGGCGGCTTTCTGTTCCTCGTTCATCTTTTCCATACGGACCGCGTTCTGGCGGAACACTTCCGCGGCCCGGGCCAGCGCACCTATTTCATCCCCGCGCTCTGTTTCAGGCACTTCTGTGTCCAGAGCCCCTTCGGAAACGGATGAAACCGAACCCGTCAGGCGCTGCAGCGGCCGCGAAATAGTGCGGGAAAAGAAGACTGAAACGACCAGCGATCCCGCAAAAATGGCCACGGCAATGGCCGCGCCAATGTACATTGTCCGGTAGGCAGCTGCGTAAAGCTCGTCGTAGTCCTGCTGGACGATGGACACCCATTTGGTCCCATTGAAATCAAATCCACCGTAATAGCCGGTAACCCGCTGGCCGTCGCGACCGGTCGCACTGAAGAGACCCGAACCGCCCTCAAGCCCCTGTGTCACGGCCTCGTTGTCCACGACCGTTGTCAGCGCTTCGTTGTCCTCCGTCAGCCGTGAGTTCGTCCGCATCAGGCGATCCGCACCAACAATGAACCCATCTGCTGTGCCGCCGAGACCATCAAGCTCGCCCGCAGCCTTGTCCAGCATTCCAGCAGGCATCTGATAGGCCAGAACGCCCAGCAGTGTGCCCTGCTCATTGAAAACCGGGCGCGCAAGAAAGGCCGCCGGCGCATAGGCACTCGGCTCATAAGGCTGTAAATCGACAAAGACGGATCCGCCATCCGCAGGCAGTTCAAGGGCGCCGCGAAACGCCTGAGCAAGGCCCGAGTCTTTGAAGGCCCCGTCATTCAGATTGGTCGCGAAATCGTTTTCCTTGTAAACACTGTAAACAAGGTTCCCGTCCGGATCGATCAGGAAGATGTCGTAGTACTGCATCTCGTTCTTCAGACGGGTAAAAGTGGGATGATAGATGGCATGGATGAACCCATAGCTTGACCCGGTATCCGCTTTTACCAGCTGGTCTTTCTCTCCCAGCGGAAATTCGTTGTCCGTGATGTACACCCGGCGCAGGACTTCTTCGCGGTTCTCCAGCGATGTATACCCGTCCGTCAGCGCGATCAGCGCCTGCGACGTCGTAGGTTCAAGGGTCTGAAGCCGCAGGTCGCGGTCGATGTCGTTCAGCAGGTTCTCGATCCGCTTCTGTTTGAGAATACCGATGGACTGCAGCTTCTCGGAAGCCCCCGCGCGGATGACGGACTGCGTCGAATAGTAGTTCGCAACCCCCATAACGAGGACAGTGACCCCGACCAGCAGAGCCATGATGGCCGGCAGGCGCTTTGAGATGGTGACATTTTTCAGTACTTGCTGCACAGGAAACCCCCTTGTACTCACATTGAGCAACAGCCGGGAGAGCCGGTGTCCGGATATTCTGGCGTGTCCGGGCTGCGCGCTGCCAATCCGGGTAGCAGGCGATTCTTATCAAAGTGTAAAACAGTGCAGCGGCGTCCGGAGCAAATTACTGAAAATCAGCGGCAAATGCGCCCGGACGCGATATCAGTTGATCGGGAACTGCCGCAGACAGGTTTCCGCAAACATCTCAAAATCCTGCAAGGTCTCCAGCGTGTCCCGCCGGTCACGCACCACCTCCAGCGCCGCCTTCTTCTGCGCCCAGGTGCCGGACACATGCCGCTCCAGAATGAGCACCGTGACCCCCAGCAGCACGTCTTTTTCCACCTCGGTCATCCGGCCGGTCTCAGACAGCGCAATGGCGGTGAAGGCCATGGTATTGGCACAGCGCAGCGCCGCCGCCTCACTGCCCTCATACGTCCTCTGCGCCACCGCCGGCCCGCCCGCCAGCATCAGAACTGCGGCAACCGCCGCCGCCCGCAGGCTCAAAACACTTTGAACGTCATGGTCGTCAGGGACCGTTCAATCCCGCTGATATCCAGCAGATGCTCGTTGATGTATTTGCCCACATCAGCCTCCGCCGGAATATAGAGTTTCATCAGAAGATCGTAATCGCCACTCGTGGAATAGAGTTCCGAATGGATTTCACGCAGCGCGATCTCTTCGGCCACCTGATAGGTCGTGCCCGGTTTACAGCGGATCTGGATAAACACACAGGTGGACATGACGGGTCTCCGGGACAGATGTTGCAGGCTACAGGCTGGCACAGAGAGCACGCCCGCCGCAATCCCCAAGTTAACACCTTGGCGCAGAACCGCAGGCTGTTATAAGGGCGCGGAATTCTGACCTCCGGAGCCCGGACATGCGCAGCCACACCATCACCCGCACAACCGCGGAAACCGATATCCAGGTGACGATCGATCTGGACGGTACCGGCGTCTACGACAACCAGACCGGCGTTGGCTTTTTCGACCATATGCTTGACCAGCTGTCGCGCCACGCGCTTATCGACATGACCATCCGCGCCACCGGCGATCTGCACATCGACGACCACCACACGGTCGAGGACACCGGCATCGCCCTCGGTCAGGCGCTGACGGCGGCCATGGGCGACAAACGCGGCATCGTGCGCTACGGCTCCTGTCTGCTGCCCATGGATGACGCGCTGGTGCGCGCCGCACTCGACCTGTCGGCCCGGCCCTTTCTGGTGTGGAACGTGGACTTCCCCACGGCAAAGATAGGCACCTTCGACACCGAACTCGTGCGCGAATTCTTCCAGGCCTTTGCCACACACGGCGGTATCACCCTGCACGTCGATATGCTGCACGGGCTGAACAGCCATCACATCGCCGAGGCCGCGTTCAAATCAGTGGCCCGCGCCCTGCGTGACGCGCTGGAGACGGACCCGCGCAAGGCCGATGCCATTCCCTCGACCAAAGGTGCGCTCTGACGTGCTGACAGCCATTATCGACTACGAGAGCGGCAACCTGCATTCGGCGCACAAAGCCTTTGAACGCATGGCCGGTGAAGTGGACGGCGGCGACGTTGTGGTCACCGGCGATGCCGAAACCGTGGCCCGCGCGGACCGCGTGGTACTGCCCGGCGACGGCGCCTTCCCGGCCTGTATGGCAGCCCTCAGCGGTCATTCGGGCCTCTGTGACGCGATGATCGAGGCTGTTACAACCCGCGGCCGCCCCTTCATGGGCATCTGTGTGGGCATGCAGCTGATGGCCACGCGCGGGCTGGAATATCAGGAGACAGCAGGCCTCGGCTGGGTCGGTGGTGACGTGACCCGCATTGCACCGGCAGACGCATCGCTGAAAGTGCCGCACATGGGCTGGAACGACCTGGTGCTGAACGCCCCCCACCCGGTGTTCGAAGGGGTGCAGACGGGCGATCACGCCTATTTCGTGCACAGCTATCATATGCAGGTCACAGACCCTGCCCAGCGCCTGGCCCACGTGGACTACGCCGGCGACGTCACCGCCGTCATCGGGCGCGACAACATGATCGGCCTGCAGTTCCACCCGGAAAAAAGCCAGTCCGCCGGCCTGCGCATGATCGCGAATTTCCTGACCTGGCGGCCCTGATCCGCTGAGCCCGGCATTCTGCAAGTCGCCGCGCACAGCGGGCGTGACGGCAGGCCTCCGGTCGCTCAGAAAAGCACGCAGGGTTTGAACGAAAACGCGGGCGTTTTCAGCTTCGCCGCTTTCACGGCGCGTTTGATGTCGTCAGAAAAGAAAACCCCATCGCGCAGATGCTGTTCCCGCCAGACCGGAACACCAGCCGCCGCGGCGTGGGCGTCCAGCGCGATCACAGGTGCATTCGATGGATCGAACGCCAGGTAACTTGGATCCCGGAGCCGTGGTTGCCACAGGTTCTCACACTGTTCAGGCACCAGCGCATTTTTGAGCTCCGTAACGTGCAGAAGATACCATTTCCGTGGATCCGGTTTTGAGTAGTCCGCTTCTGTCCGGCCCATTTTCGTCAGTGTCTTGAGTTCATAGAGCGGCAGTTCGAAAAGCTGGCTTTGCCCGAGGTAAAAGTCCCTGAGGATTTCATAGAATGCTTCGGAAATGATAAGCGCCGCCATATGGCCTTTGAATCCATCCGGTAGGTTGCGTTCCTTGTCGGGCACCTTGCTGTAAACCCACCGCAACTCACTGGGCACAAAAGGCTCATCCAGAGGCTCAAAAGTTACTGCGAGGCGACCGTTCAGTTCGCCCATTTCCTGCAGGCGGTCGTCGTCGACCGTCACACCACGCACGTTTGGCTGAACCTTTTTACCCCGGACTTTAACGTTGGTCGGGTTCGTCCACCAGAATTTGCTATTTTGACTATTGCTCAATGCGCTACCCTCAAAATTCAATACGTTGCAGTCGCGCCAAAGGGCGCGTCGAAGCTCAGCTTGTCGGCAAAATACGGCGATCGCCTGCCCGTGTCAGCGCTTCTGCGCTTCGACCTCCGCGTGTACCGAATGTGTGAAAACTGACAGCGCGAAGTCAAGCGCAATGCCTTCGGTCCCCGCCCCGCCTCACACGCGCGGACGCCGGACTGATCACGGCCCGGTGAACTTCTGATCGCGCTCAATCGCAAAAACGTCATATATTTAAAGGACTTTCACCGACACGTGACCCCTGTGTGAATGCAGGGCTGGTACTGTGGCCGTGTGAGCGCTCACACCCATGAAACTCCAACAAGGAAACACGCAATGAAGAATTTATTGGCTGTGGCCGTTCTGGCCATGGGGTCAATTGGTGCGCTCGGTTCAGATGCAAATGCGACCACCCTCAAGATCAGTGTCACCCACAATGGCACGACCCCACTGTTCATCACGCCGCTCTATACGGCATTCCACAACGGCGGTTTCGACCCGATCAAGATCGGCGGTACAGCGTCCGAAGGCCTGCGGGATCTCGCAGAAACCGGACGGTTCGGTCCGGCGAGTGACGACACCACAATTGCGGCCCAGCGTGCCAGCGAAGGTGGCGGCGGTGTGCCTGCACCGGTTTTCGGCAATGCAGGTCCGGGACCGATCTTCTCGCCAGACATCGGCCCGGGTCAGGCAGGTGGTGACGCAGGTTCAGCGATCGTGGACATCGCCGATCCGACCGACGATCGCTTCTTTACGTTCCTCGCTATGATCCTGCCCTCCAACGACACCTTTATAGGAAACCTCGATCCCATTGAGATTTTCGACGAGATGGGCTCCTTCCTTGGTCCACAGTCGATTGTTGTGGGTCGGGACAATATCTTTGACGCCGGTACAGAGGTGAATGATCTCAGCGTGGCCGGTGGTGCCGCCTTCGTTCAGGGCGCTGACATCAATGCAGGCGCGGACGAGGCTGGCACCATCCAGCGCGCTCTGAGTCTTGATTTTGGGAGCGGTGTGGATCTGGCCCCTCCGGGGTCTGACCCGTCTCTGCCCGCCCTTGCTACACTCAGCGGCTTTTTCGACTTCACCTCAGACGACTTCAATGTTCTGACCATCGAAATCACCGAAGTGGCTCCGGTTCCGCTGCCCGCCTCCGGATTGCTGCTGCTGGCCGGTGTCGGTGGTCTGATCACGGCAAGCCGTCGCCGCAAAGGCTGACGCACGGGCAAATCGATCACGAAAGGGCCCTGCACGACGCGGGGCCCTTTTTAACGCCTGTGCTGAAAACCTGCCAATACGGGCCCGGGCAAGCCTTGTCTTTTCAGCTGTCCGTTTCGCACAGCCCGTCAAACGCAAAACGCAGGTTCAGACACCATGCGGCCCCGGAACAATGCCGGGGCCAGCCGGATCACTTTACCCGCGCCCAGGTCTGTTTCGAGCAGATCAGACCACCCGCCACGCAGCCGCGCAGTCTGATGCTGTCACCATTCAGCGCGATTTTACCCAGATAAATCTTGTCGTTGCTCGGGCGCCAGACTTTGCCCTCGTATTTGCCCGATCCCTGCGGCGCCATGTCGATCACCAGGGTCTTGCCCAGGTTGGGCGATTTGTACTCGCCGCCGTCTTTGAAGGTGCGCGCGATCGTGCCGCAGAAATTCGCGCCACAGGGGCCGATGTCGATGTGCGCAAAAGCCCCCTCGTCCGGCTCCGTCTGCCATGTGCCCTCCAGCGGGTCCGCTGCCGCCATGCCTGCCGTAACTGCCATGGCCGCACAGGCCACCCAAAATCTTGTCATGATATGTCCTCCCTTGCGGGTGGCATCTGGAACCGGGTCCGCCTTTCAGGCAACAGTGACCCCGCGTCGCAACGCACGTTGACTTTACGTCGCGTTGCAATTCGTGAACGGCTCGTGCATGAAGCGCGCGCGGCGCACCGACGTAATACCGACGTTAAACCGACGCGATACCGACAGGACACCGACGATGATTCTCTACCCCGCAATTGACCTCAAGGACGGCCAGGCCGTACGCCTCGTGCACGGCGATATGGACCAGGCAACTGTGTTCAGTGACGACCCCGCAGCCCAGGCCCGCAGCTTTGTCGAAGCAGGCTGCGAATGGCTGCATCTGGTCGATCTGAACGGCGCCTTTGCCGGCGCGCCGGTGAATGCGGCCCCTGTCGAGGCGATCCTGAAATCCTGCGATGTGCCGGCCCAGCTGGGCGGCGGCATCCGCGACATGGCCACCATCGAAACCTGGCTGGAGAAAGGCCTCGCGCGGGTCATTCTGGGCACCATCGCCGTCGAAAATCCGGACCTCGTGCGCGAGGCAGCAAAGGCCTTTCCGGGCCAGGTCGCCGTGGGTATCGATGCGCGCAACGGTTTTGTTGCGACCAAGGGCTGGGCCGAGGAAACGGATGTGCGCGTGACCGATCTGGCCCGCTCGTTCGAGGACGCAGGTGTCGCTGCGATCATCTATACAGACATCCTGCGCGACGGTGCGATGGGCGGACCCAACATCGCCGCCACAGCGGATCTCGCACGCGCCGTGTCGATCCCGGTGATCGCTTCGGGCGGCGTGTCGTCACTGGATGACCTGCGCGCCCTGCGTGATTGTGGCACAGCGCTGAACGGTGCAATTTCCGGGCGCGCGCTTTATGATGGCGCCATAGACCTGCGGGAAGCGCTCGCAGAACTGCGGGGGTGACCTTTATGACAGAGAACCGCGTGCGAAAAACGGACCTGCCGGCGCAGAGCATGCTGCATTCGCGCAGAACACCGGGTGATTTTCTCGACTGCTACAGCGTTGCCTCGCCCCTGCCCCCGCGCCAGGCTGCTGAAATTATTGTGGATTTTCCCGGCTGGGCGCGTGTCCTCGTTGCTCTGCGCAATGTGGTGACTGCCCCCTTCGGCCTTATGGCCGATGGTCCGGACAGTGCCGATAAACTCGGGCTTTTCCCGGTCGAGACCGAACCGGAGAACGAGATCATCGCTGGCTTCAATGACCGCCACCTCAATTTCCGCGTGAGTGTTCTGAGCGAGGCAGGATCTGTGTACCTTGCAACCTGGGTCCAGCCCAACAACATCGGCGGGCGGCTCTATCTGGCCGCGATCATGCCGTTTCACATCATGATCGCCAGAAACGCTCTGGCCCGGGTGGCACAGTTTGCCGAGCCACCCTCTGACGGACTGCCCCGGACGTAAGCAATATGCTCAAAACACGCATTATTCCCTGCCTCGACGTGGCCGAAGGCCGTGTGGTCAAAGGGGTGAACTTTGTCGATCTGCGCGACGCCGGAGATCCGGTGGATGCAGCCATTGCCTATGATGCCGCAGGTGCCGACGAGCTCTGTTTCCTCGACATCACCGCCACGCATGAAAACCGCGGCACAATGTTTGACGTTGTGACCCGCACGGCGGAGCACTGTTATATCCCGCTGACGGTTGGCGGCGGCGTCAGAACACCGGCGGACGTGCGCGCGCTGCTGCTTGCAGGCGCGGACAAGGTCTCGTTCAACTCGGCGGCTGTGGCCGATCCGGATGTCGTGGCCCGGTCCGCCGATCAGTTCGGCAGCCAGTGTATCGTGGTCGCCATCGACGCCAAAACAGTCAGTCCCGGCAAGTGGGAAATCTTCACCCATGGCGGGCGCAAACCCACCGGCATCGATGCCGTCGAATTCGCCCGCACCGTCGAGGCGAAGGGCGCGGGAGAAATCCTTCTGACCAGCATGGACCGCGACGGCACGCGCGCAGGCTTCAACCTGCCACTGACGCGCGCCATTTCGGATGCGGTGAACGTGCCGGTCATTGCCTCGGGTGGTGTGGGCACGCTGGACCACCTCGTGGAAGGCGTGACAAAGGGCGGCGCGTCGGCTGTGCTTGCGGCCTCTATTTTCCACTTTGGCGACTACACCATTGCAGAGGCCAAGGCTCATATGGCCGCGGCAGGCATTCCGATGAGGCTGACATGACCCTGCAAGACCTGTTTGAAACGATCGAAGCCCGCAAATCCGCAGACCCGGGCAGTTCCTGGACCGCACAGCTGCTGGCGAAAGGCCCTGAGAAATGCGCCGAAAAATTTGGTGAGGAAGCGGTGGAAGCCATCATCGAAGCGGTCAAAGGCGACCGCGATGCGCTGACCAGCGAGGCCGCTGACGTGCTCTATCACCTGCTGGTCATGCTCGCATCGCGCGATGTGCCGCTGCAGGCGGTTCTGAAGGAACTGGCGGGACGTCAGGCACAGTCCGGGCTGCAGGAAAAAGCCGCGCGCGACTGATATCAGAGCCTTGACGAAATCACACCTGTATTAAATCCGCCCTTGCGCAACTCACCGAAAAGGCGCTGGTGTTCGATTTTGGGGCACCGGTTCATTACTACATCAATCCCGCGTGCTCTTGCCAGGGCGGCTGCGTCTTCATGCTCAACACCGATCTGCATCCACAGCGTCCTGAGGTCCGGAAACACACTAAGCGCTTCGTCAACAATAGGCGGAACAGCTTCGGACCTCCGGAAAATATCAACCATATCGACGGGTTCCGGAATGTCGGAAAGGCTCGCGTAGACGGGTTGGCCAAAAAGCTCTTCTCCCGCATGCATAGGGTTGATGGGAATGACGGTATACCCCCTGAGGCCCAGATACCGTGCCACATAGTAACTGGGGCGCACGGGATTCATGGACACACCCACGGCGGCAATCCGCCGGGTGCGCTGGAGGATATCTCTGTGTTCGCGCATCGTCCTGTTCATGCCGGCACCCTACTCATATGTTCCAGAGACAAAAAGAGCGCCCGGAGCATGAATGCCACGGGCGCTGCAAGGTACGGAACGAGGGACAGTAACGCAATCAATCGGCGTTCCGGGCCAACTGATACTCAGAATACTTAAGCGCCTTTCAGCGCCTGCCCAGACCCTCTCTCAAATCTGTGAACGAACCGTTAAACTGAGCGGCAGAATTCAGTCAAAGATGTCTTCGACGACGTCCGCGATCTCCTCAAGCGCATAGCGCAGAAAACCCTTGCGCCGCTTTTGCTTCTTCGGGCGTCTGTAATCCGACCGGTATTCCGGCGGCGGTACATGCTTTTTGCGGCGCGGCGGGGTGGGCCGTTTTTCCGCCCCCGTGTCCCTGCGCTCGACCGGCAGACGTTTCAGGTCATGCAGGGGGGCGCCGCAACTGGCGCATGTCAGTTCATGCCGCACCTTGTCCAGACGCAGGGCAGCCCGTGCCCCGCAATAACAACAGGTCGCAATTTTCGGATGCATGTCCGGTTCTCCTATGCGCTGCCGCGCGGGCCACGGCTTGCATATAAGGCGATTGCCGCGGCATTCGAGACGTTAAGCGACCCAAAACCGCCCGCCGCGTCGATCCGCACCAGATGGTCCACGGTATCGCGGGTCTTTTCCCGCAGGCCCGGCCCTTCCGCGCCCAGCACCAGCGCCACGGGCCGGTCAGTACGTCCTGCGACCGCCTGTTCGATTGTCTGGTCCGCTTCGCCATCAAGGCCCAGCACGGTGTAGCCCATGTCCTGCAATGCGCGGATCGCATCGGCGAGGTTACGCACCCGCAGATAGGGCTGCCGTTCCAGCGCGCCGCTGGCGGTCTTGGCCAGCGCACCCGTTTCCGGCGCGGAGTGATGGCGGGTGCCGATCACCGCAGACGCCCCCAGCACTTCAGCAGACCGGAGGATGGCACCGACGTTATGCGGGTCCGTGACCCGGTCAAGCAGGATCACGCGGGGCGCTTCATCCCCGATGCAGACGTCCTCAAGCCGCCCCCATTCCAGCGGTTTCACCTCGAGCGCCGCGCCCTGATGCACCGACCCGGGATCAAGCGGCACGCTGAACCTGCGCGGCTCGACAACTTCCGGTGTCATGCCGCTCTGCGCAATGGCATCCGCCAGTTTCTGCTCCGCGTTGGGGGTCACGACCAGACGTTCCCGGCTGCGCGCCGGGTTCGTCAGAGCGTCCCGCACCGCATGCAGCCCAAAGAGCCAGACCGTCTCGCGGGACCGGGCCTTTTTGTCCTGCTCTTTCTGAACGACCCACTTCGGTTTTTTCATTCAATGGTCCTGCCTGACTGCGGCGGCGAAAAGGTTCGGATTTCGTCTTGACGCCTGTAGGGTCCGCTTGTAATCACGCGCCACTGTTGATGCAATGCATGGACAGAGTGGGCGACAGGCCGCAAGGTGTGGCAGGGGACTGTAACTCCCTCGCGGAGACGCACGCCTGGTTCGATTCCGGGGTCGCCCACCACTTTTCCTGACATCAGAGACTTTTTCGGCGCAGCTCTTTAGAAGACCGACAAACCCGCGTTTTTATCGAGCAGCAGCTGCGACGAGATCGGCCCGCTTGCCGCCCCGATCCCGCGTGCATTTGCACCGACGCTGCCGGCGGCCACCACCGGGGCAATCAGGCCCCGCGTGTCCTGACTGGCCAGATACCGGTTGACCCGCTCGACCAGCTCCAGGCGCACCGGTTCGGGAAACGCCCCGTCGATCACGACGCCCTGAAAGTCGATCACCGCACAGACGGAAAGTGCCGCCTTGGACAATTCCTGTGCGGTCTGGCCCAGCCACGGATCCACATAGCGGGCAAGTCGCGTCCAGTCCTGCGGTTCGTCCCAGAGCACAGAGGGGCGCACACCCGCTTCGATCAGACGCGTTTCCAGCAGATGGATCGAGGCCACATCAATCAGCTGCCGGCTTTCGCCCAGCGGCCCGGTGCTGCGCATCGCGCCAAGGGCCCCCGCGTTCCCCTGATTACCCTGAAACACCGTGTCGTTCAGAACGATGCCACCGCCCACAAAAGAGCCGACAAAGAAATACGCATAGTCCTGCAGGCCCTTGTCCGTTCCATAGAGGTGTTCAGCACGGCAGGCAGCGGTAGCATCATTTCCGACATAGACCGGCAGTGGCGAAAACTCGGCAACGGATTTGCGGAAATCAATGTCCTTCCAAGACCTGAAACTGTCGGCGGGTGTCCCTGCGAGCTTGTGCCATTTCCACAGCTCGAACGGTGTCGCGATTCCGATGCCGCACAGGCGTTCGCGCTGATCAGCACTCAGCCGCCGCGCCAGTTTCTGCGTCCCGCTGCGCAGAAAGTCGAAAATCTCTTCGGGCAGCGGATACTCATAGGTCTTCTTCAGCTGCTCGCGCACCCTGCCCACAAAATCGAGCACCACCAGATCGGCGCTGCGCCGTCCGATCTTGAGCCCGAAGGCAAAAATACCGTCAGGGTTCAGCTGCATCGGAATGGATGGCTTGCCCACTCTGCCCCGCACCGGATCACCCCGCCGGAGCAGACCGTCTTTTTCCAGCTTTCTGAGAATGACCGAGACGGTCTGTGGCGACAGTCCGGCGCGCCGGGCCATGTCGCTTCCGGCCATACCACCGGAGCGCTGCAGCATAGACATCAGAAGGCGTTCGTTGTGGTTACGCACACCGCTCTGATTAACGCCACCGAGGCGCTCTGTGATTTCGCCGCCGTCCATACCCGGTCCAAAAACCTCACTCTGCACTCATAAAGTAAGCGACATCCTAATTAATAAATCAAGTTTATTTATTTATTGACACTCTGGGGTGAATCGGTTTCCCTAAGCGTCAACCTGAGCGGATAGGGCCGCCGGGTCCGGGCGGCTTTGCTGCTCATGACGATCAAATCAATCCCCTGGGAGGAAATTATGAAAAAGCTTATTGCCGGAACCGCAATGGCGATGATTGCAAGCGCCGGAGCCGCGTTTGCCGATGGTCACGGTGTCTCTGCCTGCCTGATCACGAAAACCGACACGAACCCGTTCTTTGTGAAGATGCGGGAAGGCGCCTCGGCCAAAGCCGAAGAGCTGGGCGTCCAGCTGAGCTCGTTCGCCGGTAAGGTGGACGGTGACCACGAAACACAGGTTCAGGCGATCGAAACCTGCATTGCCAATGGTGCCAAGGGTATCCTGCTGACTGCTTCGGATACTGCAAGCATTGTTCCGGTTGTACAGCAGGCGCGCGACGCGGGTCTTCTTGTCATTGCGCTCGACACGCCGCTGGAACCCATTGATGCGGCCGATATGACCTTTGCCACGGACAACTTCCTTGCGGGCGAACTGATCGGCAAATGGGCCGCTGCCCAGCTGGGCGACGCAGCAGCAGATGCCAAAATCGGCATGCTGGATCTGGCGATCAGCCAGCCGACGGTTGGGGTTCTGCGCGATCAGGGCTTTATGACCGGCTTCGGCATCGACGTGAAAGACCCCAACAAATGGGGTGACGAGGATGATCCGCGTATCGTCGGCCATGACGTCACCGCAGGAAACGAGGAAGGTGGCCGCCGTGCCATGGAGAACCTGCTGGCCAAGGACCCGTTCATCAACGTTGTCTACACTATCAACGAACCTGCGGCTGCCGGTGCCTATGAAGCACTCAAGGCCATCGGTCGTGAGAACGACGTGCTGATCGTCTCCGTCGACGGCGGTTGCCCCGGCGTTCAGAACGTCGCGGACGGCGTGATCGGCGCAACCTCGCAGCAGTACCCGCTGCTGATGGCATCACTGGGCATCGAAGCGATTGCACAATGGGCCAAGGATGGCACCAAGCCGGAAGCAACAGAAGGCAAGGCGTTCTTTGACACCGGCGTATCGCTGGTGACAGACAAGCCAGCCGACGGCGTGGAAAGCATCTCGGTCGCAGAAGGCAAGGACCTCTGCTGGGGCTGATCTGCGCAGGCAGAGCAACAAAAGCGGGAGGGGGCAGCAGCCTTCCCCCCGCATCTTCACAGCCATACCATAGGGCGGTTGATGACCGGCCCTGACACCGTCCATCAGGATAGGATTCCATGACCCAACCGGACAACTACGAAGCGGCTCTCTCTTCTGCCGACGTCAAGGTCGCAGCCTTCGAAGATCACCGCCGCGGATTCGTCGGGCGCGTCCAGCACACCCTGCATCAGACGCCTTCTCTGGTGCCGCTGATCGTCCTGATTTTTTCAATTGCACTTTTTGGCATTCTGCTGGGGTCGCGTTTCTTTTCGCCCTTTGCCCTGACGCTCATTCTGCAACAGGTGCAGATCGTTGGCGTACTCGCAGCCGCGCAGACCCTGATCATTCTGACCGCCGGGATTGACCTGAGCGTGGGCGCCATCGCGGTGCTCTGCACGGTGGTGATGGGTAAGGCGTCATTTCAGTACGGCGTGCCGCCGGCCGTGTCCGTCGCCATTGGCCTGACCGTTGGTACGGCATTGGGCGCCATCTCGGGCTGGCTCGTCAGCCGGATGAAGCTGCCGCCGTTTATCGTCACGCTGGGCATGTGGCAGATCGTTCTGGCCGCGAACTATCTCTATTCCGCCAACGAAACCATCCGCTCACAGGATATCGAAGCCGAAGCATCGTTCCTGCAGTTCCTTGGCACCAAAATTCAGTTCGGCGGGGCGACGTTCACGCTGGGGGTGATCGGCATGATCGCACTCTTTGTCGTGCTCGCCTACGCGCTCCGGTCCACGGCCTGGGGCAGGCACGTCTACGCTGTGGGCGATGATCCCGAAGCGGCGGAACTGTCAGGGGTAAACGTACACCGGACCTATATGTCCGTTTATATGGCCGCCGGATTTATCTGCGCGCTTGCGGGATGGGTCATGGTCGGCCGGTTCGGGTCGATCTCGCCCTCTGCAACAACCGGCGTCATCGGCAATATTCAGTCTATTACCGCTGTTGTGATCGGGGGAATATCCCTCTTTGGCGGACGCGGCTCCATCGCAGGCGCGCTCTTTGGTGCCCTGATCGTGGGCGTGTTCGAACTGGGCCTCCGCATGGCAGGCGCAGACCCGCAGTGGACCTTCATGCTGATCGGTATGCTGATCATTGCAGCCGTCGCAGTAGACCAGTGGATCAGAAAGGTGGCAGCATGACAGAGCCCATTCTCAAAGCCCGGAACCTTGTCAAAAGATACGGCAAGGTCACCGCGCTCGACCATGCTGACTTTGATCTCATGCCAGGCGAGATCCTGGCCGTGATCGGAGACAACGGCGCGGGCAAGTCCTCCATGATCAAGGCGGTGTCGGGGGCGGTAGTTCCCGATGAAGGCCAGATCTGGCTCGAAGGACAGGAAGTCCGGTTCCGCTCTCCGATTGAGGCCCGGGACAAAGGCATCGAGACGGTCTACCAGCAACTGGCCATGTCCCCTGCCCTGTCGATTGCGGACAACATGTTCATGGGGCGCGAACTGCGTAAACCGGGCATCATGGGAAAAGTGTTCCGGCGGTTGGACAAACAGGCCATGGAACAGTTCGCGCGTGACAAGCTGAGCGAACTGGGGCTTGCGACAATCCAGAACATCAATCAGGCCGTCGAAAGCCTGTCAGGTGGCCAGCGCCAGGGCGTGGCCGTGGCACGTGCCGCCGCCTTCGGTTCCAAAGTTGTAATCCTCGACGAACCCACGGCGGCTCTGGGCGTCAAGGAAAGCCGCAAGGTGCTTGAGCTGATCCTCGACGTAAAATCCCGCGGCATTCCGATCATTCTGATCAGTCACAACATGCCCCATGTGTTTGAGGTCGCAGACCGCATTCACGTGCACCGGCTGGGTCGCAGGCTCTGTGTCATTGACCCCAAGGATTACACAATGTCCGACGCAGTCGCCTTTATGACCGGTGCCAAAGAAGCGCCTTCTCAGGCGGCATGACCTCCCCCGCGGACATGGCCGCGCAGCTCTGTCCGCGCGTTCTTGCGGCGCCGCGTCAGGGGCGCCGCCGGCTGGTCGCTCTGGCCGGACAACCGGCGAGCGGGAAAACCACGCTCGCGGATTGCCTCGCCACTGCCCTGAACGAAGAAGGGTGCGCTGCCGAAGTCGTCCCGATGGACGGTTTCCACCTGCATAACCAGATCCTGCTCGACCGCGATTGCCTCAACCGCAAAGGTGCGCCACATACCTTTGACGCTGCGGGATTTGTCAGCCTGATCAGCAGGCTGCACGACGAAGACGAAGTGTTTTATGCGCTGTTCGAACGGGACCGGGATATTTCGGTAGCCTGCGCCGGACGGGTGGGGCCGGATTGCGACACCGTGATCGTCGAAGGCAATTACCTGCTTTTCGACGCGCCGGTCTGGCGCGATCTCGCGCCGCACTGGGATCTGTCGGTCAGGCTGGATATTGCGATTGAAAC
The DNA here is from genome assembly GCF_055693285.1 of Roseobacter sp. S87. Next base: position 698,472 of record NZ_JBVFTR010000004.1, on the reverse strand, counting down.
GCTGGAACAGCGCCTCATTCAGCGCTGGCTGGGTCATGGCCTGTCGCCGGAACAGGCCGCTGACCGCGCCGCCGGAAATGACATCGCAAATGCGCGCGCGGTTGCCGAAAACGCGCTGCCTGCGGACATCCTTCTGACGGGCTGAAGCCGGTTTCTGCTAGATACAGCTCCCCGGCACAGACACGCTGCGGGATCATTGCGGCGCCGTGGCACACCTCCGGCGCGGGCGGACCCGGGACTATAAGCAGGATGCGGTGGGCCGCTCTTGTGGTCACTCCGGGCTTCCCCTAACCATAGGCGCAAACAACTCAGGGAGTATTTCCAATGCAAGATGGCCCCGATTATGGCTTTGATACGCTGCAGATTCACGCAGGCGCCCGGCCCGACCCGGCCACAGGTGCCCGGCAGACACCGATCTATCAGTCCACGGCCTATGTGTTCCGCGACGCCGATCACGCCGCAGCGCTCTTCAACCTCCAGGAAGTGGGTTTCATCTATTCGCGCCTGACCAACCCGACGGTTGCCGTTCTGCAGGAACGTATCGCGACGCTTGAAGGCGGCGTTGGTGCGGTTTGCTGCTCCTCGGGCCACGCCGCACAGATCATGGCACTGTTCCCGATCATGGGCCCGGGCAAGAACATCGTGGCCTCCACCCGTCTTTACGGTGGCACCGTCACGCAGTTCTCGCACACGATCAAACGTTTCGGCTGGGAATGTACCTTTGTCGATTTCGATGACCTTGATGCAGTGAAGGCAGCCATCAATGACGACACGCGCGCGGTCTTCTGCGAAGCGATTGCGAACCCCGGCGGCTACATCACGGACCTCGATGCAATCTCGGCGATCTCCGATGAAGCGGGCATCCCGCTGATCGTCGACAATACATCGGCCACACCTTACCTCTGCCGGCCCATTGAACACGGCGCAACGCTTGTCGTGCATTCCACAACCAAATACCTGACCGGCAACGGCACTGTGACCGGCGGCTGTGTGGTAGACTCGGGCAAATTCGACTGGTCCGCCAATGACAAATTCCCCTCTCTCAGCCAGCCGGAACCGGCATATCACGGTCTGAAGTTCCATGAGACGTTCGGGCCGCTGGCCTTCACGTTCCATGGCATTGCCATCGGGCTGCGTGATCTGGGCATGACCATGAACCCGCAGGCAGCGCACTATACTCTGATGGGTACCGAAACCCTGTCACTGCGCATGGACCGTCACGTGGAGAACGCGGTGACCGTGGCCTCCTGGCTGGAGAAAGACGACCGGGTCGACTACGTCACATACGCGGGCCTGAAATCGTCCCCTTACTTTGACCGGGTCAAGAAAATCTGCCCGAAAGGCGCAGGCGGGCTTTTCACTTTCGCGATCAAAGGTGGATACGATTCCTGCGTCAAATTCGTCAATGCGCTGGAGATCTTCAGCCATGTGGCGAACCTTGGTGACACAAGATCACTGGTCATTCACTCCGCCTCAACCACGCACCGGCAGCTGACCGCAGAACAGCAGGAAGCCGCCGGCGCCGGCCCAGGCGTCGTACGGATTTCTATCGGTACAGAAAACGCCGATGACCTGATCGCTGACCTTGATCAGGCATTGTCCAAAGCGACGAGCTGACGGGACACTTCCCGACGACGGGGGCGCGGGACAGCGCCCCCTTTTTTGTGCGCTTCGGCGTTATGGGTCTGCGATCCCGAATACCATATCGACCGTGACACTGACGCTCAATTCACCGGCAGACACCGGCACATCAGCCACACGCGCCGCTGACATTTCCATCATCGGCGAGGGGCGCCCGGCCCCGCGCTCGCTGATGCTGCGCACCTCCCCAAGGCTAACACCTGCGGCTTCCGCCAGCTGAGTGGCGCGGCGGACCGCATCCAGCACAGCAGCGGTGCGCGCCGCATCATAAACAGGCTCCGGTTCCTGGATCGCGAACCGCACGCCATTGAACCGGTTCGCACCATCCCCGACAGCAAGCTCCATCACATCGCCCAGCTTGTCGAGATCACGCACACGGACGGTCAGCGTGTTCGACGCCGTAAAGCCGATGGTGCGGGGTCTGTCATCATCGCCCGGCCCCCGGTTGTTCCAGACAGGCTGGAGAGAGATGTTGCTGGTGGCGATATCCCGTTCGGCAATACCCAGCGCATCAAGGCTTGCCAGAACGCCGCGTACAGCCTCCGAGGTTCCGTCCAGCGCGTCACCGGCCCGCAAAGCTTCCAGTGTGACACCAATGTCAATCACGGCCATATCGGGCGCCTGCTCGACCGTCCCGGTACCAGAGGTCGAGATCGTTCTTACGTCTTCAGCCAGTGCCGGCGCGGCTGCGGCCAGCCCGAGGGACAGTATGATCGCTGCTGTACGCATTACTTTCTCCATTCTGATGGTCCTGCCAGTGACCTCTATACCGCTGATCCGTCCTGCGGCGGAAACCCTTTGCCTTTCCCTCGGCAAAGACCTGCTGTATCCTGACAGTGTTATTGCGCTGCCTGTTGATTGCAAATGCCTGCTGGTAAAGAAAGTTTATGACGCCGGAACTCGCGCTCTCTCTGTCCCACGAAGGCATTGACCTGTTGCTCAGATCAGCAACCGGCTGGGATAGCATGGCGACCGTTGATCCGGCCGCTCCCGATCTGGCAGAAAAGCTTTCAGAGCTGAGGGACCAGGCGGTCCGGCTGAGTTCCGGTAGTCTGCACTGCCGGATCAATCTGCCTGACAATCAGATCCGCTATATGGATATTCTCTTTCTGCCCGGAGAGATGTCCGGACAGGAAGCCGCCAAACGGGCGCTGGATGGTCAGACGCCCTATGCCATCGCCGATCTGTGCATCGCGACAGCTCTCTCGGCCGATCGCCTTTTCATTGCCGCTGTTGCACGCGAGACGCTGGAGGAAGCCCGTGGGTTTGCGCGTGATCACGGGTTTGAGCCTGTAGAGTTCAGCGCAGTACCTACCGGGGATCTTTTTCCCGGCACACCGTTTTTCGGACCACGCACGGAAACGGCACAAACCCCGAAGATACCCCCTGCCCCTGACGTCCGGTACGAGATGCCAACGCCCCGGCACACAGGCTTTGCCGAGGAGCCGGAACCGTTTGAGCACCGGCCGGTCGCGGCTTCCCGCGTTCAGCGGCCACCCCGGCAGGTAAAATCGCTTGCCGCGCACCAGGCCAGCAAGATTGAAGCTTTCGGACACCAGCATCGGGGTGAACAGAAGACCAGTCTGCTGCTGCGGCCTGCAACACTTGGATTTTTTGCTCTGCTCCTCGCAGTCGGCTCAGGCATCTGGGCTTCCGGTCTGCTTGGCAGCGGCAGCCTTTCGGCGCTGCTGGACACATTTGAGGACAGCGAGCCCGAGGCGCAGTTTGCAGCCCCCCTGCAGCCCGAGGACCCGGTGCCAGGCACCAGCGGCACTACACCGGAAACCGCAGACCCGGCATGGCAGCCGGCCGCGGCGACCGGAACGGATGCCGCGATCCGCGAAGCGCTGAGCGTACCTGTCGCACCGGAAGTGCCGGAAACGCCCCAGGAACCGGTGGATGATCTGGCGCGCTATGCCGCAACGGGCATCTGGTCTGTGGCGCCTCAGGTCCCTTCTGCGCCGGGGCTTGTGGACCTGGAAAACCTCTATGTCACCAGCATCGACCCTGTTCAGGTCGCTTTTGATGCTGTCGCATTGCCCGAAACCGTTGCTGTGTCGGACGACGCAGTGCTGCTGACACCTGCGTCACCGGCTCCCGCGGGCATTTCTTTTGCGCTGGACGAGCGTGGGTTCGTCATTCCGACGTCAGCGGGGGCTATGAATCCCGACGGCGTCATAATTTTTGCAGGCGCCCCACCCGTCCGCCCGCCACAGGGGCGCGTTCAGGTGATCGAAGAGGCTTCCGTGGCCGACCCCGTTCTGCTGGCTCTTCTCGCAGGTTTCCGCCCGCAACTTCGTCCCGACGATTTTGCGGAACAGTCCGAACGCGCGTCCTTCGCCGGTCTGACCCGGTCGGAGCTGGCAGCTTTCAGGCCGCCCCCGCGTCCGCAGTCGCTGCAGGAACAGGCCGCTGCTCTGACCGCAGCCGCAAACGCCGCTGCCTCTGCTGCTGCCGCATCTGCACCACGTGCCGGGACAGCCGGCTCGCTTTTCACCGAATCTGATGCCGGACCCGCACCTGAGAATGCTGTGGCTGTCTCACTGCGCCCTGAAGCACGGCCCTCGGATTTCAGCATCCGCGTGGCTCGTATCCTGCAGAGCGCGCCCGCCGCCTCTGCTCCGGCCGCTGTAACCACTGCGAGCGCAGCGCCCGGAGCCGTTGCCCCGCGCATTCCGTCTAGTGCGTCAGCGGCGCGCGAAGCGACAGAACAGAACGCCATCAACCTGCGCCGGGTGAACCTGATCGGGGTTTACGGCAAACCGTCTGACCGGCGGGCACTGATCCGCCTCGGCAACGGGCGTTACAAAAAAGTGCAGGTCGGCGACAGGCTGGATGGCGGCCAGGTCTCGGCGATCGGTGATGCCGAACTGCGGTACCGCAAAGGCAGCAGAAACATCGTGCTCAAAATGCCCAGCAGCTGACCGGTCGTCGCAGGCCGCCGTTATTCTGCGGCGATCTCACCGGCTATGATCTGTTCCTGTTCGATGCTTTCAAACAACGCTTTGAAGTTGCCCTCACCGAACCCATCGTCGCCTTTCCGCTGAATGAATTCGAAAAAGATCGGCCCGATCACTGTCTTTGAAAAGATCTGCAGCAGAATTCTGGTCTCGCCGCCGTCTACCACCCCCTCGCCATCAATCAGGATGCCGTGCTTCTTCATCCGGTCCACAGGCTCATCATGACCCGTGACGCGTTCGTAGCTCAGGTCGTAGTAAGTCTCCGGCGGCCCCGGCATGAATTTGAGCCCCCGCGAGGCAATCTCATCTGTACTGTCATAGATATCGCGCGCGCCAACAGCGATGTGCTGGATGCCTTCGCCGTTATACTTTTTCAGATAAGATACGATCTGGCCTGTTTCGCCCCGGTCTTCGTTGATCGGGATGCGGATCCGGCCACAGGGCGAGGTCAGCGCGCGGCTGAGCAGTCCGGTGTATTTGCCTTCGATGTCAAAGAAGCGGATTTCACGGAAATTGAACAGGTCACCGTAAAACCGGAACCACTTGTCCATATTACCCTTGTGCACATTGTGCGTGAGGTGATCGAGATACCAGAACCCGACGCCCGCCGGTTTTGACGTCGCGATCCAGTCAAACTCTTCGTTGTAGGGACTGGTGTCGTAATACTGATCGACGAAGTACAGCAATGATCCACCGATGCCATAGATCGCCGGAACATCCAGCGCTTTGCCCGGCCCTTCGTAGCGGACAGCGCCTTTCTCAACGGCCTGACGGCAGGCCGCTTCTGCATCCGCCACGCGCCAGCCCATGGATGGTGCGCAGGGACCATGTTCGGCGACAAAACCCGCAGCAAAACTCTCCGGATCAGCGTTCAGGATGTAGGTGACATCCCCCTGCTGCCAGAGCTCAACCGCGCGTGTCCGGTGGTTTGCAACATGCGTGTACCCCATCCGCTCAAAAAGTTCGCGCAGTTCCTGTGGATCCGGGTGGGCGAACTCCACAAATTCAAAACCGTCCGTGCCCGCCGGATTTTCTTCCGAAATGACCGAACGGGGGGCGTTGTGCGGAAAAGGTCCCATGATGATGCTCCTGCGTGGCGGTTTTCTGCGCGGCTGCGCATTCTTTCATCATTGTCATTGAAAACTGGCGGGGAAACTGCGCATCTCTCTCGTGCGTTATAGATTTTTTTGCACATTTCCCGCATAATAAGGTGAAATCACGACCGGAGGCCGCATCATGGCGCTGGATCATGTCGATACACGTATCCTGGCTGAACTGCAGAAAAACGCCCAGCTGACCGCACAGCAGCTCGCGGATGTGCTGAACCTTTCGCCAAGCCAGGCCGGACGTCGCAGGCAGAGGCTGGAAGCAGACGGCTATATCCGCGCCTATGAGGCACGGCTCGACCCGCTGCATCTGGGCCTGCACGTTCAGGGTTTTGTGCAGGTGCATCTTGGCACCCATGGCGCCGAACAGGCGCGCAGCTTCGCGCGCCTTGTGAACACCCGCCAGGAGATCACCGGCGCATGGACAATGACCGGCGATGCGGATTATCTTCTGCGTGTGTACTGCGCCGACCTTCCCGCCCTGAATGCACTGATTCACGAGGTCCTCCTCGCGCACCCGTCTGTTGCACGGGTGCACAGCCAGATCGTGATGGACCAGCTCAAACAGGATGGCCCCCTGCCCACCTGAAACCCGCCCTTCCGGGAGAAAAGACCACATGGACGGCTTCCTCTACCAGGCTTCGATATACCTCGCCGCGGCAGTGATTGCGGTCCCGTTCGCCGCCCGCCTGGGCCTCGGATCGGTGCTCGGATACCTTGCCGCCGGGATCATCATCGGGCCTGTGCTGGGCCTTGTTGGCTCCGAAACCCAGGATCTGCAGCATTTTGCGGAATTCGGCGTGGTTATGATGCTGTTTCTGATCGGCCTCGAACTGGAGCCGCGCGCGCTGTGGGATATGCGGCACCGGCTGCTGGGGCTGGGCGGCCTGCAGGTCGGCGTCAGTGCGGCCGCTCTGATGGCGATTGCTGTCGCCTATAACCAGCCCTGGGGCGTCGGTCTGGCCATTGGTCTGGCCCTGTCACTCAGCTCCACCGCGATCGTTCTGCAAACCCTGTCTGAAAAGGGCCTGATGCAGACCAGCGGCGGGCGCAGCATCTTTTCGGTGCTGCTGACACAGGACATTGCGGTCATCCCCATCCTCGCTTTCCTGCCCCTGCTGGTGGTCACGCTGCCCGCGCAGCACATAGCAGCAGACGGCTCGATCCACGTCGACAAGGCCGCTGCCGGTCACCATGGTGACGGCCATCACTCCCTGTCGCTTGTCGAAGGGCTGCCTGCATGGGGTGTCACGCTGGTTACCATCGCGGCAATCGGCGCGGTGGTCATCGCCGGTGTCTTTTTCACCCGCCCCCTGTTCCGTTACATTCACGCCTCGCGCCTGAGAGAGATGTATACCGCACTCGCCCTGCTGATCGTGGTGGGCATCTCATTCCTGATGACTCTGGTCGGCTTGTCGCCTGCTCTTGGTGCGTTCCTCGCGGGCGTGGTTCTGGCAAACTCCGAATTCAGGCACGAGCTGGAAACCGACCTTGAACCTTTCAAAGGGCTGCTGCTGGGGCTGTTCTTCATCACAGTCGGGGCTGGTATCAACTTTACGCTGCTCTTCGGGAACATGCCGGCCATTATTTCGATGGCGCTGCTCGTCATTATTGTCAAAGGCCTGATCCTCTTTGTGCTGGGCCGCGCCTTCGGGCTGAAAGGACGCGATCAGTGGCTCTTTGCCCTCGGGCTTGCCCAGGCCGGCGAATTCGGTTTTGTGCTGGTGTCCTTTTCGGTGCAGCAGAATGTGATCCCGGTGGATGTTGCCGAAACGCTGCTGCTTGTGATCGCCCTGTCGATGCTGATCACGCCACTTCTCTTCATTCTGTATGACGTCCTGTCCCGCCGCATGGAGGAAAGCACCGTCGACCACCCCGACGATGAAATAGACGCCGAAGGGCCGGTGATTATTGCCGGTATCGGACGTTTTGGCCAGATCGTGAACCGCCTGGTGCAGGCCAGCGGGTTCAACACAGTTGTGCTGGACCATGACATGGAGACCATCGCGGTGATGCGGCGCTTTGGCTTCAAGGGGTTTCTTGGCGATCCGACCCGGCCCGACATCCTGCGTGCCGCCGGGATTGCAGAGGCCCGTGTGCTGGTGGTGGCGCTGGATGACCCCGAGGCTGCAATCAAGCTGGTAGGATACGCCCGCAAAAACTACCCTGATCTGCATATCGTTGCCCGGGCGCGCGACCGGACGCATGTCTACCGCCTTTATCAGGCCGGTGCTGATGACATCGTGCGCGAACTTTTCGACAGTTCCCTGCGCGCAGGCCGCTATGTTCTCGAAAACATGGGGCTGAGTGACTACGAGGCGAGCGAGGCCGAACGGATCTTTTATCATCACGACCGGCATTCCGTGCGCCAGCTGGCCGAATTGTGGCAACCCGGCGTGCCTGCCAGCAAAAATCAGGCCTATATCGACAAGGCCAAAGAGCTGCAGAAAGAGCTGGAGACCGCGTTTCTCAGCCGGGAGAGCGAAGAGAAGAAGGTCGCAGCGTCCGGCGGCGGGTCCTAAGCGTCAGAGACACCGGCTTCTGCGAAGGTTGCCATCCCGCTCAGGCACGCCACGGAGGCTTTGAGGACACCCAGCGACAGCGCGCCGCCTGAGGCTTCACCCAAACGCAGCCCAAGAGACAGCAACGGCTCCTTACCCAGCGCTTCAAGCATCCGGGCATGCGCGCCCTCGGCGCTCAGATGCCCTGCCACGCAGTGATCCAGCGCGCCCGCGACTGTTTTTTCCAGTGTCAGCGCCGCTGCAGTGCAGATGAAACCATCCAGCAGAACAGGAATACGCAGCGCCCGCGCCCGGGCAATGGCGCCGGCCATCCCTGCCAGTTCACGCCCCCCCACGCGCCGCAGCACATCGAGACCATCCGACGCACCGGCATGAAGTGCTGTGGCTTCCGACACGACAGTGGTCTTGAGTGCGAGGCCTGCATCATCCACACCGGTGCCCCGACCGGTCCAGTCGGCCGCATCGCCTCCCAGCAGCAGAGCCGCAATTGCAGCTGCCGATGTTGTGTTGCCGATGCCCATCTCGCCCACAACCAGCACGTCAGCGTCCGCGTCGACCGCGTTCCAGCCGCTCAGCAGAGCCTCGGTCAGCTCTGCGTCTGTCATCGCGGGGGCTTGGGTGAAATCCGAAGTCGGTGTCTCCAGAGCCAGGGCGATCACGTCGAGACGAGCACCGAACGTGCGCGCCAGCTGATTGATCGCAGCACCGCCATGTTCGAAATTGGCAACCATCTGCGCTGTGACCTCTGGGGGAAACGCGGAGACACCCCGCGCGGCAACACCATGATTTCCCGCAAAAACAATGACCTGCGGCGCATCGACTGATGGCCGGTCCGTTCCACGCCACCCCGCGTACCAGATTGCGAGGTCTTCCAGCCGCCCCAGCGCGCCCGGTGGTTTGGTGAGCTGCCCGTTTCGGGCTGCAGCCGCCCCCGCCGCATCAGCCACAGCGTCGGGTTGCGCGGCCAGCAGAGCACGGAACCCCCCGGATCAGAAAAAGCTGTAGTCATGCGGGATCCTCCGGCTTGCATGGGTCGTCCCCCCTCTTTAACCATTGCCACACCTCCAGCAAGACGGGATGAGGCCCCAGAGGGATGAAAACCGACACCTACCCCCCGTTGTGACTGAGATCGTGCTGGCATTCGCGCTGCTCAGCCGCCTTCCGACGCCGCATTTGCCTGACAGTGCCTTTGCCCGGGGTGCGCAGGCCGTGTGGGCCTATCCGCTGGTGGGGCTGGTGACGGCTTCCATCGCCGGTTTCGCCGCTCTGTCACTTTTGTCGCTCGGACTACCGGTGTCCGTTGCCAGCGGGATCGGGCTGGCGCTGCTGACTGTCCTGACCGGCGCGCTGCATGAAGATGGGCTCGCCGACGTGGCGGATGGGTTCTGGGGCGCGTATTCGACAGAACGACGCCTCGAGATCATGAAAGACAGCCAGATTGGCTCTTACGGAACGCTCGCGCTGATCTTTGTGACGGGGCTGAGGTGGCTCGCATGGTCTGCCCTGCTCGTGATCAGCCCCGGCGCACTGATCGCAGCGGCTGTTCTGTCGCGCGCGGCCATGCCGGTTCTTATGGCGCTGTTGCCACACGCGCGCGCCGCTGGTTTATCTCATTCCGTAGGTAGGCCGGCGCGGCCACGTGTATTCGCCGGAATGATCATCGCGCTTGTTCTGGCCATTCTGCTGCTCGGCGCGCCCGCTGTGGCGGCAAGCGTGAGTGTTGCCCTGGCTGCCGCCTTCATGGCGTGGCTGGCGCGGAGCCGGATCGGAGGTCAGACCGGGGATGTCTTGGGTGCCACACAGCAGGTGAGCGAACTGACGGCCCTGTGTCTGCTGCTGATATTGCTGCAATAAAAAACCGCCCCGGACGTTCCGGGACGGCTGAAACTGAAGCAATCTTTGCAGATCAGGCCGCGACGCGGCTTTCGAGAACCTCGCCCACCTGCTTGGCCGCTGCCAGATCATCGCCACCACTTACAGCTGCGACTTCGCGGGTCAGACGCTCAAGCGCTGCCTCATAGAGCTGACGCTCCGAATAGCTCTGTTCGCGCTGATCATCGGTGCGGTGCAGATCGCGGACCACCTCGGCAATCGCGATCAGATCACCGGAGTTGATTTTCTGCTCATACTCCTGAGCACGGCGCGACCACATCGCCCGTTTGACCTTGGCTTTGCCCTTCAGCGTTTTCATCGCGTGGGAAATAACGTCAGGCGAGCTCAGCGCCCGCATCCCGATTTCCGTCGCCTTGTGCGTCGGCACCCGCAGCGTCATCTTGTCTTTCTCAAAGGAGATAACAAAGAGCTCCAGCGTGATACCGGCCACTTCCTGTTCTTCGATCGACAGAATCTGACCCACACCATGGGCCGGATACACGACGAATTCATTCGGGCGGAAATCAAGTTTCTTCGATTTTGTCATTCATTGTTCCTCGTCAAACGGGTGAACATCCGGCCACTGTGAACAGTCAAAAACACACCAGGCAGGGCGGGCAGCCCTTGCATGCGGGTGTGACTGGACAGAATTTTAAGTGTCCGCAGGCTGGTGAAAGCGCGGAAAGACGGCATCCGTTATTTTGTTTGTTCCAACACTATATCACAGAATCGGCCGCAGCGAAAGCTACCGCTGCGTAAGTTGCGGGAAAGTTACATAAAACCCGCTGCTTAGCTGATTCTTGTCGATTCGCCCGTGAAGCGAATCAAACGGGCTTGCTGGTCAGCCGCCCTCGCCTGGCGCTTCGGAGAAGTATTTCTCCAGTTTGCCCTGCTCACCGTCACGCTCTTCGGCCTCAGGCAGCGGGTCTTTTTTGGTGATAATAACCGGCCAGAGTTCGGAATACTTACGATTGAACTCGACCCATTTCTCCATATCCGGCTCAGTGTCCGGACGGATGGCATCTGCCGGGCATTCCGGTTCGCATACACCACAGTCGATACACTCGTCCGGGTGGATCACCAGCATGTTCTCGCCCTCGTAAAAACAATCTACCGGGCAGACTTCGACGCAGTCGGTGTATTTGCAGGCGATGCAGCTGTCGTTGACGATATAGGTCATGTGATGCGGTTCCGGGCAAAATCTGAAGGTTAGCTAAATCAGCAGCCGGGATCATTCAAGAGAGCGGGACCGGGAAAGATCAAGAATGCGACGATCACGCTTTGTCGGGCGACCTTTTCCTTCAAAGGCCGGGTTTTCAGGAGCACTTTTCTGTGAACGGGGCTCTGGCGGCGACAAATCCTCGTAAAGCGCCTGCGCTTCGGGGGCCGGACCACGCCGGGTGCCCAGAGCTTCGATGCGGATCACGCGGATGGTTTTGCCCTGCGCGAAGGTCAGAACATCGCCCGGTGACACCATGGTGCTGCGCTTTTCAACCCGGTTTCCGTTGACGCGCACGTCGCCGGCTGCGACCCGTGTGGCTGCCAGCGACCGGGTTTTAAAAAACCGCCCGTGCCAGAGCCATTTATCGAGCCGCAGCTTTTCAGCCACTCACTTGTTGTCCTTGAGACCCATCAGCGCGGCAGCAAACGGGTTATCCGGATCAATCTTCTTTTCCTGTCTCGATGGTTTTGCCGAGAACTTCTGCGCCCGCTGGCCCTTGCCGTCCTGCGGGCCGCCACGCTTGCCCTTGCCCTTCGGTTTGCCCTTGCCCGGCGCGCGGTCTCCGCCACGACGCTGGCCCTGCTGCCCGCCACGGTTCTGACGTCCCCATGTAAAGGTAAAGAAAACTTCTTTTTCGGGCGCGTCGGGCTCGCTCGCGTCGGCTGCTTCTGCCGCATCTCCAGTGTTTGCTGCAGATTCTGCGTCTTTCGCTGGTGCGGCTTCTTCATCTGTAGTCGCCGGAACTGGTTCGGCGGATGTATCGCTTTCGCTCTCCGGTGCAGTCTCTTCTGAGACCTCAGCCCCTTCGGCAGCGCCAGAAGCTGCCTGCTCGGGCTTCACCCTGTCCCGCTCGCCCTTTTCTGCCTTGTACCCAAGGCCCTGCATCAGATCCGCGAACTGTTCGAGCGTCATCCCTGTGATCGACAGCATATCGGCAGACGCCTCAAAGCCGGCACGGGTGTTCTCGGCCCGCAGCATATCTGCCAGACGCTCCAGCATATCAATCCGGATCGCGCGTTCACCGGCGATACGGTAGCCCGACATCGTGTCAGCCCCCGCAGGCGCGCCGCTGTCAGCCGGAATTGTGACCAGACCCGGGGGCGGTGCCTCAGGAAACTCGCCCAGTCCATTTGTCAGAGACCACAGAACAAGGCGCAGACGCGTGGGGGCCGGTTTCAGCAGGAGTGGCAGGAAAATCGTGAACTGCCCGAAACGGATGCCGTGTTTGCGCAATGCGCCGCGCGCATCCTGATCCAGGGCTTTGACCTCATCGGCCACCTCTGCCCGTGGCAGAACACCCAGAGCCTCGACCATGCGGAACCCGAACCCGCGCGCACGGCCGATCAGCGTTTCATCACGGCTGAGGTTCATCAGCGGCTCAAAAAGGGCGGCAATCTTGCGATCAATAAAGTGCTGCAGACGACGCTGCACTTTCTGCGCAACTTCCGGCCCGGCAACATCGTCGACAAAGACTTCCACCTGCGGACGCAGCGCATCGGGTCCCGCGACCAGTTTGCCCACGGCGTCTTTGCCCCACATCAGACCGCCCTGTTCGGTAAAGTCGATCTCTGTGTCCGGCGCATTGTAGAAACGGTCGGCCCGCAGATGGAACTGCGGCGCCAGCGCCTGCAGCGCCACCGTCTTAATCGTCTTCGCCTCGGCGCCGCCGGCACCCTTGTCCTGGCTGAACCGGAACCCTTCCAGCCGCCCTACAAATTCACCTTCGACGGTCACTTCGCCGGTATTCGATACTTCTGCCACCATGGCTTCCTTCTGGCCGAGCCGGCGCAAGAGCACGGATGTGCGCCGGTCTACGAATCTTTGGGTCAGACGCTCGTGCAGCGCATCCGACAATCGGTCTTCTACAGAACGTGTCTCGTTACGCCAATGGCTTTCGTCACCTGTCCAGCCTTTGCGCTGAGCCACGTAAGTCCATGTGCGGATAAACGCGAGGCGTCTCGACAACGCATCGATGTCCCCGTCCGTCCGGTCAATCCGTCTGATCTGTCGTGCCAGCCAGTCCTGCGGCACCTGGCCGTTTTCATGCAGAAAACAGAAAATCTGCTCCAGCAGGCTGGCATGTTCGGCATGGCTGATCCCCCTGAAATCCGGAATTCTGCACACATCCCAGAGCAGGCGCACCGATGGTCCGTCAGAACAGCGCGCAAAAACCTCTGCGACCTGCCCCAACGCCCGCAGCGCGCCCAGATCGTCCGCTTCACGCGCCCGGACGAGGATTTCGTCCTGTGGCGGGGTTTCAAGCGAGGCGATCAGCCGGTCAATGCTGCCGAACTGCAGCGCATGGTTGCGCCAGTTCAGTTTCTTCAGAGGCGTAAAACGGTGGTCCGTAATCGCGCGCAACACTTCCTCGTCCAGCGGCCGCGCATCACCTGTGACACCAAAGGTGCCGTTTTTCATGCCCCGCCCGGCGCGACCGGCGATCTGCGCCAGTTCGTTCGGGGCCAGCGGCCGCATGCGGCGTCCGTCAAACTTGCTGAGCGCCGAAAAGGCGACGTGATCAACGTCCAGGTTCAGCCCCATCCCGATGGCATCCGTGGCCACCAGATAGTCCACCTCGCCATTCTGGTACATCTCGACCTGAGCATTGCGCGTGCGCGGGCTCAGCGCTCCCATCACGACCGCTGCGCCGCCCTTCTGACGGCGGATGAGCTCCGCGATCGCATATACATTCTCAACCGAAAACCCAACGATTGCGCTACGTGGACGCATCCTGCTTATCTTTTTCTGTCCAATCCACGTCAGATCGGACATCCGCTCCCTCTGGATGAACTGAGCACCGGGGATCAGCTCCCGGATCGGGCCGCGCATGGTATCAGCGCCCAGAAACAGCGTCTCATGCAGGCCCCGAGAACGCAGCAGACGGTCCGTAAAGACGTGACCGCGTTCCGGATCGGCACAGAGCTGGATTTCATCCACCGCCAGAAAATCGCATCCCATCCCGTCCGGCATCGCCTCGACCGTACAGACCCAGTACTGGGTGCGCGGGGGCACGATGCGCTCCTCGCCGGTGACGAGCGCCACAACAGAGGGACCACGCAACGCAACGATCCGGTCGTATACCTCACGCGCCAGCAGGCGCAGCGGCAGGCCGATCACACCTGTGCGGTGCCCCAGCATGCGCTCGATTGCATAAGTGGTTTTACCTGTGTTGGTCGGGCCCAGGACGGCCACAACCCGCTCTTCACCTGCCACAGCAGTATCCTCAGTCAGCCACGGTCAGAGCGTGAAGCCAATGCCTTCGCGTCTGAGCTGTTCGAGTGCAGTTGTGGCGTTCTCATGATGGGGATGCAAGTCCAGCACCTGGCCAAATGCCTGTGCCGCGCGCTCATAGTCGCCGAATTCCCGGAACATAACGCCGAGACCGAAAATGGCATTGTAGTTATTTGGGTTCAGCGCAAGGGCGCGCTGAAGGTCATCGAGTGCCGGCCCGTAAAGATCTGCCTGGAAATAGGCCGTTGCGCGGGCATGCCAGCCTTCGGCAAAATCCGGCGCATGATCCGTGAGCGCCGTAAAATGTTCGATCGCCAGACGGACATTTTCTGCTTCCATCGCCTCGCGTCCTCGGCTGAGCAGCAGATCCATCGCCGGTGACCCCGACCGGTCCCACAAAAGGCCCAGCTCGCGGTCCAGCCGCGCCGCATCCGATTCGCTGGCCTCAGCCAGCTGATCCAACAGTTCCGCTTCACGCTCCTGCGCCTGGAGCGGCACAGAAAACACAACAAAAACAAAAATTGCCGTAACGGCAGATTTGAGGTTGAGAAGATTGATGCCCATAACAGTCTGGAATGTAACAGGCGCAGCCGGCAAATCCAGACCCCGGTACGCGCCACAGGGCAAAAGGGCCTCACAAATGAGCGATATCGTAGATCAAGCCGTTGCGGCACTGAATGAAAAGCTGAGTGGCGCTGATTTCGGCGGCACGGCAAAATTCGACATCTCAGGCGAAGGGGCCGTGATGATGGACGCGTCCGGTGCCCGCGCCGCCGACGAACCGGCCGATGTCACGCTGAGCGCTGACGCGGATACCTTCCGCTCCATCCTCGAAGGCGACACAAACCCAACCTCTGCCTTCATGTCCGGCAAGCTTTCTGTCGACGGCGACATGGGGCTTGCCATGCAACTGGCCTCGGTTCTGGCCTGATGGACCTCAGCCCCGCTCCTTTTTACACGGACATCAGTCACGGTCCTGAGGGCGGGGCAGCTTATTGGGTAACGGCGGGCGACGGAAAACGCATACGCGTCGGGCACTGGCCGCTCGACGGGGCGGAAGGAACAGTCCTGATCTTTCCGGGCCGCACGGAATTCATTGAGAAATACGGGCAGATCGCGGCTGCCTTTGCGGAGCGCGGTCTGGCCTCAGTCGCCATCGACTGGCGCGGTCAGGGCTTGTCGGACAGGATGCTGGATGACCCGCTGGTTGGCCATGTCGACAGTTTCATCGACTATCAGAAAGACGTCGCAGCCCTGATGCGCGCGGTCCGGCAGCTTAGTCTGCCACGCCCCCTTTATCTGCTGGCCCATTCCATGGGTGGCGCCATCGGGTTGCGGGCCGTTATGGAGGGCCTGGGCGTTCAGGCCGTAACCTTCTCGGGGCCCATGTGGGGCATATTTTTCAAACCCCACATCCGGCCTTTCGCTCACGTGCTTGGACACGTCATGCCTGTGATCGGCCGGGGTCACCTGTTGCCGCCAGGATCGTCCCCACGGGCCCATGTTCTGACAACAGACCTTGAAACCAACCTCCTGACACGCGACGCGGAACAGTTTGAGATCATGCACCAGCAACTCACGGCGCATCCTGAAATGGAACTGGGCGGGCCAAGCTATATCTGGCTGCGGGAAGCCTTGCGCGAGACGCGGCACCTCCAGGGCAGACCATCGCCCGGCCTGCCCTGTCTGACGCTGCTTGGCAGCAACGAAGGCATTGTCGACGTGCCTGCCATCCACCGGCGCATGGACGCCTGGCCGCGCGGCGAGCTGCAGATAGTAGACCCCGGAGAGCACGAGGTGCTGATGGAAAGCGCCGAACGAACTGAGCCGCTCTTTAACCGCATCACTGCGCACTTCAGGAAGAGCGCGGGCACCTGAGGTCTGGGCAAACCGCGACGCATTGCTAAGTTGGTTCTTATGGCTCGGGAACCGGTTCTGACTTTCACGGAAAAAGGCATCTACTGCGCCGCAGGGGATTTCTTCATTGATCCCTGGCGGCCCGTGCACCGTGCTCTGATCACGCATGGGCACGCAGATCATGCCCGCCCCGGCCATGACAGCTACCTGGCCACACATGCTGCCCTGCCCGTAATGCGGCATCGGCTGGGCGATATCTCTGCACAGGGCATTGACTTTGGGGAAAGCATCCGCATTGGCACAGCGGATGTCTCCTTTCATCCTGCGGGCCACGTTCCCGGCTCCGCACAGATCCGCGTCGCTGTGGATGGTGAGGTCTGGGTTGCCTCAGGTGATTATAAAACCGAGGCCGACGGGCTTTCGGAGACTTTTGAACCGGTGCAATGCCACCACTTCATCACCGAATCCACCTTTGGTCTGCCGGTTTTCAACTGGCAGCCGCAGCAAACAGTCGCCCGGCAGATCAATGACTGGTGGGCCCGCTGTGCGGCTGATGGCAAAACGGCCTTTCTGGGCGCCTATGCGCTCGGAAAGGCACAACGCCTGCTCAGTTTGCTTGATCCCGAGACCGGACCCATCCTCACGCATGGCGCTGTTGAGGCCACAAACCGCGTGTTGCGCGAGCAGAAGATTGACTTGCCGGAAACCGTTCAGGCAACCGCGGACCTCAAACCCAAAGACTGGCCCGGTGCCATTGTGCTGGCCCCGCCGTCAGCACTCGGGAGCGCCTGGGCTCGGCGTTTCGGGCCACAGGAAAGTGCCTTTGCCAGTGGCTGGATGCAGCTGCGCGGCGTACGGCGCAGACGGGCGGGCGACCGCGGCTTCGTCATTTCCGACCATGCGGACTGGCATGGGCTGCTCGGGGCGATCCGCGAGACCGGGGCTGAAAATATCTATGTAACACATGGGTATACAGAGATTTTCAGCCGCTATCTGAGCGAAAACGGGTGGCGTGCGCAGATCGTGCCGACTGAATTCGGGGACAGCGACGATGACACGGAGGACGGCGCATGAAGCAGTTTGCCGAACTCTTCAGCGCCATCGACCAGAGCACAAAAACGACCGTAAAGGTCGACGCACTTGCCCGGTATTTCAACGAGGCCCCGGAGGATGACAGGCTCTGGACAATCGCGCTTTTCTCGGGTCGGCGGCCGAAACGCGCGGTGACCACGACCCGCCTGCGCGAATGGGGGGCCGATATGGCCGGTATCCCGCTCTGGCTCTTCGAGGAATGCTATCCGATTGTCGGCGACCTTGCCGAAACCATTGCCCTTGTGCTGCCACCGGGTGAGACACGCGATGACCGGTCGCTCACCGCCTGGATCAATGAGCTGCGCGCGTTGTCCGATGTGGACGAGGACAGCAGGCGCACATTCGTCCGGAATGCATGGCAGGCACTGGGCGGGGCCGAGCGGTTCGTGTTCAACAAGCTCATCACCGGCGGGTTCCGCATGGGGGTCAGCCAGAAACTGATGACGCGCGCCCTGTCACGGGCCACCGGAAAATCAGAAGCCGAACTGGCGCACCGGCTGATGGGCAACTGGCAACCCGACACGTCCAACTGGAACGCCCTGATCGAGGCGGACGACCCGGGCGCGGATGCTTCCCGCCCCTACCCCTTTTATCTGGCCTATGCGCTGGAAAATGAACCTGCGGCACTTGGCCCGGTCGCCGACTGGCGGGCGGAATGGAAATGGGACGGCATACGTGGGCAGCTGATCCTGCGGGATGGCGGATATTTTGTCTGGTCGCGCGGCGAAGAGCTGATGACGGAACGGTTTCCCGAACTGGCACGTGCCTGCGATTTTCTGCCCGACGGCACAGTGCTGGACGGTGAACTGCTGGTCTGGAAGGCGGCATCCGACAGCCCGGCGAGCTTCAACGTCCTGCAGAAACGGATCGGGCGCAAAACCGTGCCCAAAAAGCTGCTGACGGAGGCCCCGGTGGTGCTGCACGCCTATGACCTGCTGGAATGGGAGGGCCGCGATCTGCGTGACCAACCCTTTGCCAGTCGCCGGGCGCTGCTGGAAAATGCCTGCGGTGATATGCCGGCGGACGCCCCAGTACGCCTGTCCCCGCAACTGTCCTTCGACAGCTGGGAGGATCTCGCAGATCTGCGGGCAGAGGCGCGGTCAGAGCAGGCAGAGGGCGTCATGCTCAAACGCGCAGACAGCCCCTATCTCGCTGGCCGGAAAAAGGGCGACTGGTGGAAATGGAAACTCGACCCGCTCACGATTGATGCCGTGATGATCTACGCCCAGTCCGGGCACGGACGGCGGGCAAATCTGTTCACCGATTTCACCTTTGCGGTCTGGAACGGGAACGACCTGGTGCCGTTCACCAAGGCCTATTCCGGCCTGAAGGACGCGGAATTCCGCGAAATCACGGCCTGGGTGCGTAAAAACACCTTGCAACGCTTTGGTCCGGTGCGTCAGGTGACACCGCACCATGTGTTTGAAATCGCCTTCGAAGGCATCCAGGAAAGCCCCCGTCACAAATCCGGTGTGGCACTGCGGTTCCCCCGGATGTCACGCTGGCGCAGGGACAAACCGGTGCAGGAAGCGAACACTCTGGACGATCTGAAGGACATGCTGCGCATTTATGGCTGACACCGCAAAACCCATGGCAGACATGCCACCCGACCCGCGCGCCCCGCAACACCCTGTGCCGCACGGAGCCTGCGACACCCATGTTCATATTGTGACGGCCGGTGGTGAATACCCGCTTTGGGAAAACCGTGTCGAGGACCCGGTGCACGGCGTCACCTTTGAGGAATGGCTGGATCTTTACCGCGCGCATCTCAGCGCTCTTGGATGCACGCGCGGCGTCATTGTGCATTCGATCCTGCATGGCACCGAAAATGCGGTCACCTTTGAGGCAGTGCGCCGGCTTGGCGACGGATTTCGCGGTGTGGGCCTCCTGCCGGATGGCGCAACGGAGGCACAGATGGATGATTTCGTTGCCCGCAGCATGTCCGCGGTCCGGCTGAACTATGTGCATGGCGGGGTTCTGACCTGGGATGGCGCCCGGGCGATGGCGCCTGCTCTGGCCGAACGCGGCCTGCACATCCAGATGCTGGCGCATTCGGACAGACACCTGGAGCAGATTGCGGATGATGTCCGTTACCTGCCCACAGACGTCGTTTTCGACCACATCGGATGGCCCGCGGACGGGCTGAGCGCGGACACCCCCGGCTTTCAGTCACTCTGCGCGCTGCTCGCCGAAGGGCGTGCCTGGGTCAAGCTTTCCGCTGTCTACCGCATGTGCCCTGCCCCCTATGACCGGACAGACGCCCTCGTGGCGGCGCTGATCGCGGCAAATCCGGAACGGTGCCTCTGGGGATCGGACTGGCCGTATCTGATGCTGGCCGATGCGGCCATGCCGGCTAGTGCGGCTGCCCTTCTGGACGCTCTGGACCGTGTTGTTCCGGATGCGGCCACCCGTCAGCGGATACTGGTCGACAATCCAGCGCTGCTTTTCGGCTTTGACAACTGATCCGGTGCTGCCCGCTTGCCCCAGGCGCAGGCGCACCTTACCTAAGACCAAACACTGATGAGGACCGCCCATGTTTCACCTGCCCTTTCCTGTCCGCGACGCCAATGCATCCGGCGCAGCCGCCCCGCTGGGTGACCTGCCGGAATGGAACCTCGATGACCTTTATGCAGGCGAGGATGCACCGGAGCTGAAGCGCGATCTGGACTGGCTGGAGCAGGCTTGCAGCAGTTTTGCCTCAGATTACGAAGGCCAGCTCGAAGGTCTGGATGCCGCCGGGTTTCTGGAGTGCGTGCTGCGTCAGGAAAAAATCAATCAGGTTGCCGGACGCATTATGTCCTTTGCCGGGCTGCGCTATTACCAGCTGACCACCGACGCCGGACGTGCCAAATTCATGTCCGACCACCAGGAAAAAATCACGAATTTCACAACCCCGCTGGTGTTCTTTACGCTTGAGATCAACCGTCTGGAGGATGACCATCTCGATGGTCTGTACGCCCAGAATGCAGACCTGGCGCGTTACAAGCCCGTCTTTGACCGTATCCGTGCGATGAAGCCTTACCAGCTCAGTGATGAGATGGAGAAGTTCCTGCACGACCTTGGTGTCGTGGGTGATGCCTGGGAGCGCCTCTTTGATGAGACCATCGCCGGGCTGGAATTCGAAGTGGACGGCGAGCCACTGAATATCGAAGGCACGCTGAACCTGCTGACCGACACAGACCGCGCAAAACGCGAGGCCGCCTCGCGCGAACTGGCGGATGTATTTGGCAGCAACATCAAAACCTTTGCGCGCGTTCACAACACACAGGCCAAGGAAAAGGAAATCATGGACCGCTGGCGTGGTATGGAAACGCCCCAGACCGGGCGGCACCTGAGCAACCAGGTCGAGCCGGAAGTGGTCGAAGCCCTACGCAATGCGGTCGTCGACGCCTATCCCCGCCTGAGCCATCGCTATTACGAGCTCAAACGCAAATGGCTGGGGCTGGACCGCATGCAGGTCTGGGACCGCAACGCGCCCCTGCCAATGGAAGACACCTCAGTGGTCGGCTGGAGCCAGGCCGAAAAGATGGTCATGGACGCCTACAATGCCTTCGACCCGCGCATGGGCGAAATTGCGGCACCGTTTTTCACCGATGGCTGGATCGACGCAGGAGTGAAACCGGGCAAGGCACCGGGCGCATTTGCGCATCCCACGGTGACCAACGTGCATCCTTATGTGATGCTGAACTATCTGGGCAAACCCCGCGATGTCATGACGCTGGCCCACGAGCTGGGTCACGGCGTGCACCAGGTCCTGGCGGCAGGTCAGGGCGAAATGCTGTCATCCACGCCGCTGACACTGGCCGAGACCGCATCGGTGTTCGGCGAGATGCTGACCTTCCGCAAGATGCTCGACAACGCGACGGATGATGCACAACGCAAGGTCCTGCTGGCAGGCAAGGTCGAAGACATGATCAACACGGTCGTGCGCCAGATCGCGTTTTATGATTTTGAATGCAAACTGCATGATGCGCGGCGCGGCGGTGAACTGACACCTGATGACATCAATGCGCTCTGGATGTCCGTTCAGGCCGAAAGCCTTGGGCCCGCCTTTGATTATATGGACGGCTACGAGACCTTCTGGGCGTATATTCCGCACTTTGTACATTCACCGTTCTACGTCTACGCCTATGCGTTTGGCGACGGTCTGGTGAACGCGCTTTATGCGGTCTATGCCGAAGGCGACGAAGGATTTGAAGACAAGTACTTTGAGATGCTGAAAGCCGGTGGCTCCAAACATCACAAAGAACTGCTGGCACCCTTTGGTCTTGATGCCTCTGACCCGGCCTTCTGGGACAAGGGCCTGAGCATGATCTCAGGCTTCATCGACGAGCTGGAGGCGATGGAGGGCTAAGCGCCCTTCCCGCCCGCAGCAAACGTCATATCCATCATAACCTGCGTGCCCTTTGAGAATTCAAGCGGGCACGCATAGGCCTCGCCTGTCCGGACTGACCGGCAAAAGGCCTCGACCTGCAGCACGTAGTGATTGACGCCCGGAAACCGTTCTGTGCGCCGCACCTGGCCCGCGGTTTCAATACTCAGTTCCGCCTGATCATGCACACCGGCATTAAACGGACAGGTGACGCGCAACACGCCTTTGTCTCCGTGGAACACAACTTCCTGTCTGTTGAACAGGCGCATGGAGACCACGGCTGAATAGGTAAAGCCGGGGAACTGCGCAGCCATCTGTACGAAAGTGTCCACACCATTCTCATAGTCGATATGGGCGAATGGAACGGCCTGCGGTTCCTCACCCATCACGTACCGGACCGACCCAAAGGTGTAGACGCCGATATCCGGCAGGCCACCACCGCCCGCACCAGCCTGGTTACGGATGTTCCCGGTATCAGCATTGTAATAGGAAAACACCGCATCCACGTGCCGCACCGTTCCGATGGCTCCTTCGGCCACCAGTTCCTTGGCGCGTACGAACTGCGGGTGGTGCACAATCATAAAGGCTTCTGCCGCCAGGAGATCGCTCTTGTCCCGCGCAGCAATCAGGCGGTCAAACTGATCTGCCTGCAGCGTCATGGGCTTTTCACACAACACATGTTTGCCGGCTTCGAGGGCTTCGAGAGACCATTCCACATGCAGGTGGTTGGGCAGCGGAATATACACAGCATCGATATCCGGATCTGACAGCAGAGCGTCATAGCTGCTGTGCACCCGCAGATCCGGCGCAAAGGCCAAAAACCGATCCGCTTTTGCAGGATCTGAAGTGCCAAGCGCCGCCAGGCGGGCGCCCCGGGCGGCATGGATCGCGGGCCCCATGTAGCTCGCTGCAAAATTCGCCGCGCCAAGGATTCCCCAGTTCACTGGTTCCATCATTTTGTCCTCTGAATGTTTGCGCTCACAGTAGCCGGTACAGCACCTCATGCGAACCGTAATCGAAGCACGCCGGGTGATTTATCTCAGCTGACTGTCCTTTGAGCCGCGCCGGTTGATGCCACCTCTGACCTCGAACCGGCCATCGCGCTCCTGCATACAATCGATGCAGAGCTTCACCCCGGGAAGAGCCTCACGCCTGGCTTCCGGGATCGGTTCTTCACATTCTGCGCAGTGGGTCAGACTGTCACCTGTTGGCGCGCGCCGCGCTTTCATGCGCGCGAGCTCATCACTGATGGAGGCTTCAATCTGTTCGTTTACCGCACCGTCCCGTGCCCAGCAGCCTGCCATTCCGCGTCCCCCAATAAAAAACTGCCCACAAGAATGTGGGCAGCTTCATCAATCCGTCAAGTCCGGCGGTCAGGCCGTCGAAAGCATGCCTTTTTCGCGCGCAAGGTCGCGCATCTTTTTCTGCAGCTTTTCAAACGCGCGCACCTCGATCTGCCGGATGCGTTCGCGGCTGACGTTGTACTCAGAACTCAGATCCTCAAGCGTGATCGTCTCGTCCGACAGCCGGCGCTGGGTCAGAATGTCCTTTTCACGGTCATTCAGCACACCCATGGCCTCTGCCAGCAGTTCGCGCCGCGCGGTCAGTTCATTCTGCTCCTCGTAATCGGTTGCCTGATCGGCATCCTCGTCCTCGAGCCAGTCCTGCCACTGCATGGCGCCCTCGCCCTCTGTCCCGACGGTTGCGTTCAGCGAAGCATCGCCTCCCGACATCCGGCGGTTCATCGAGATCACCTCGTCCTCGGTCACACCCAGATCGGTTGCGATCTTTTTGACGTTGTCCGGGTGCATGTCACCTTCTTCCAGCGCGCCGATCTTGCTCTTGGCTTTCCGCAGGTTGAAGAACAGCTTTTTCTGCCCCGAGGTCGTGCCCAGCTTCACCAGGCTCCAGGAGCGCAGGATATATTCCTGAATGGATGCACGGATCCACCACATGGCATAGGTCGCAAGACGGAAACCCTTCTCAGGATCGAACCGTTTGACCGCCTGCATCAGCCCGACGTTGGCCTCGGAAATCACCTCTGCCTGCGGCAGGCCATACCCGCGATACCCCATCGCAATTTTGGCTGCGAGACGCAGGTGTGACGTAACCATTTTGTGGGCGGCTTCAGTGTCCTGTTCCTCAACCCAGCGCTTGGCCAGCATGTATTCTTCTTCCGGCTCCAGCAGCGGGAATTTGCGGATTTCCTGCATATAGCGGTTGAGACCGCCTTCGGGTGTCGGTGCGGGCAGATTTGCGTAATTAGCCATCGGAGCCTCCCAATGTTTACCAGCTTAACATCAATATGGTGTCTGAACCGATCAGTTCAAGTAAAGATGCGAATAAATTGTTAACGCGAACACTAAGCGTATCCGGTTAATAAAATCCTGACATAAAGAGCAGGCGTTAACACTTCACGTACCCGTGCGGTCACAGGGGTTTGCGGTTTATTTCAGCTGTCATTGCAGGACATTCAGAAGATCCGCCATATCACGCGGGGTTTCGGCCTCAAACCGCACTGTTTCTCCGGAACGCGGGTGCTCAAACCCCAGCACTGCAGCATGAAGCGCCTGCCTGGGGAAGCTGCGGACAGCGTCTGATGCTTCTTCGCTGAGGGCTTTTGCCGGCAGTTTCCGGCGCCCGCCATAGGTCGGATCACCCACAAGCGCATGTCCCGCATGCGCCATATGCACCCTGATCTGATGCGTTCTGCCCGTTTCGAGCCAGCATTCCAGCAGGGCCAGACAGGGCGGGTTCCCGAAACGGCCGATGGTCCGCGCCCGTGTGACCGCATGCCGGCCGGTATCAAACAGGACGGACTGACGCTGGCGGTCGGTTTTGTGACGGGCCAGACGAGTTGTCAGTTTCAGAATGTTGCCCGGCTCGAAACTCGCGCCTCTGATACCGCGCAGGCGGGGGTCGCTGGCATCGGGAACACCGTAGACGAGCGCGCGGTAGTACCGCTCGACTGTATGTGCTTCGAACTGGGCCGCGAGGCTCTGATGCGCGAGGTCTGTTTTGGCCACCACAAGCAGCCCGGATGTATCCTTGTCGATCCGGTGCACAATTCCGGGGCGTTTCAGCCCGCCCACGCCGGACAGCGCATCGCCGCAATGCGCAAGAAGCGCGTTGACCAGCGTCCCGTCGGGTGACCACTGGGGCCGGATGCACGACCATTCCTGCAGGCTTGTTGATCACAATGAGATCGTCATCCTCGCTGACCACGTCCAAAGGAATGTCCTGCGGCAGGATGTGACTGTCCTGCGCCTCTTCCACCGTGATCTCGACGCCGGCACCCGCGATAGCCCGGGCCTTTGCATCCTGCACCACCACACCATCCACGCGCACCGCCCCCTCTGACAGCAAACGTGCGAGCCGCGTGCGCGACAGATGCGCGTCCTCTGGCACATCCCGCGCGAGCGCTTTATCAAGACGCGGCGGCGGGGTATCGCCAATAGTGAAACGGATCTGACGAAGCGGCATGGATAATCCTGAACTGAAACCGGACGATGAAGTGGCGGAACCGGCGAACCTGCGTTTCCTGAGACGGTTGGTGACGGTTCTGACCGCCACGATGATCGGAGGTGTTCTACTGATCATCGCGCTGATTGTCATCCGCTTCTATGACCGGCCCCCGCCCCTGCCGGAAACAATCACACTGCCGGACGGTGCGGCGGCCCAGGCCTTCACCCAGGGCGACGGCTGGTTCGCTGTCGTGACCACCGATAACCGCATACTGATCTATGACAGGGTGACCGGCGACCTGCGCCAGAGCATTACCATAAGCGAATAGTGCCTGACCCGGTCCCGACGAAACGAATCAAATTTTACTAAAGACCGTTTCCTGCCACTTTTTCGCCCCGATCGGGGTGAAACCGGCGTTTTGACCCTGTTCTCTGACCCGGAACAAACCCGGTGCGCCGCCGTTTTTGTCCGTCATTCCGGTATACTTAACCAAGTCCTTATCAACAGTCAGGGCCTCGCTATCCCATTGATGACTGCCGCGGGACAATGACCGAATTGAAATGAAATCAGGGCCGCAATGTGGCACAAACATGGCACGGTCGCTCTGAGCCCTCGTGTTGGTGAGGTGCTGGCGGCTGCTTTTCCGGGGTGGGGGCACACTCTGGGAGTAAACCATGTCTGGTAAACGGTTCTTTGTTGCACCCTCAGCGCTCGCGGCCGCGCTGCTGCTGTCTGCCTGCGCTCAGCCCGTCTCTTCGGTCATCACGCGGGATGCGCAGCTGCAAAACATCCTTGATCTGCCGCAGGACGAAGACTGCTGGTTTGACCGTGTTGACGAAGACTACACCACGTATCTGCTGGCACGGGACAACGGCGAGGATCTCATCGACCGCCTGGTCGAGGCATGCCCGGACATTCAACTGGGTTTTGTCGCCGCAACATCGGGTCCGGGGCCGAGCTACTCCACATATTTCGGCGAACCTCAGCTTGCCAGCGAAGAGATCCGTGGCGACGGCGAAGACGGTCCGGGGTCGTCTGGCGGACCCAGTAACGACAGCCCTGAAGGCCCACAGGACACTGGTGGCTCCAGCGGCACGTTCGGTGACAACGATGGCGACACGGACGGCGACGATGACGACGGCGGCGGTGTTGGCGACAACGGTGACCCGTCCGATGGGGGACAGTCGGGTGGCTTTTCGGGGTGAGGTTTCCGGAATAGTAACCAGTGCTTTGTTAGGAAAGGTCCGTTGCTCCGGCAGCGGGCCTTTTTCACTGCGCGCAGACCTGTCACGCGCATACCGGCATCGGCCCGTTGTTTTTGACGCTCTGTGAAGAAGGGTGGTACCACCTCCCCGGCTCGAACGGGGGACCTCCTGATCCACAATCAGGCGCTCTAACCAACTGAGCTAAGGCGGCACTGCCCCGGATTTATCGCCCGGGTCTGCAGATTGCAAGAGGCTTAAAACTGATATGTCCAGCTCTGCTCCACAAGATCCTGCCCGAAGGAATGCACCGGCACAGAGCTCTCCAGCTGCCATCCATGATGCCGGTAAAGCGCGCAGGCTGCTGCATGGCTTTCATGGGTCCACAGCTGCATCCTGCTGTACCCCTTTGCCTGAGCGAAACCCATGCAGGTCTCCAGCAGCCTGTGGCCAAGGCCCCGGCCGCGGGCTTCGGGCACAAGCAGAAAAAGCCTCAGTTTGGCCGTCGTATCATTGAGCCGGACACAAAACACGGACCCCAGCCTTTCGGCACCATCACAGGCAATCCACCCGCGTTCGCAAGCGGGATCTTGATCTGCAATGAACGCGTCCAGGATCTCCGCCACCAACGCGCCAAAGGATGCGTCAAACCCCTCCTCTTTCGCGTAGTGCAGCGCATGCTGTGCGACCAGCCAGTCACGGGCCACCGCCTCAAATGCCCGTATGGTTGCCTCTGTCATAACCGGAGCAAACAGCAATCTGCCTTGCCATTCAACCACCTGCAGGGTAGCGATGCTGCCACGCTGAACAGGAGTGCACCGATGGGTATCGATACAGAAAGCGACATTGAGGCAAATCTCCAGATCGGGCCGACCGACAAAGGTATGGTGCGGATTTATGTCGAGGCCGATGGTGTTGAGATCCCGATGGATTTCTCGCCGGATGATGCTGAGGAAATTGCTGAAGAAATCTCTGCTGCTGCGGCACGCGCCCGGCGCGCATCAGAAGCGCGCCGCTAACCCGGGAAGACACTCATATCGGGGTCGCGCAACGCATGAAGACGGCGCGCCGCCGTGGTTGCAATCCGGTGAGTCATGGTTTTGCGCCGCGGCGCTTTCAGACGTGTTTCGGGACCCATCCGGATGATTTCAGCACCATAGGCGTCACCGATGATCAGACCGGTATCTTCCGGCAACAAGTCGGTTGGAAAATCCTCATCAACCGCCCAGAAAAACCTGTCGCACCATTCAAGGTATCCTGACCATTTGGAATCAGACTGAAAGTCCGCACGCGACGATTTGCATTCAACGATCCAGATGTCACCGGACGGACCCAGACCGATCACGTCAACACGCAGCCCCTTGGCCGGTACCAGTTCCTCGACGCTTACGAATCCATATCCGGACAAAAGGCGCGCCGCGCCGCGCGCGAGCAGCTGACCGGGTTGCAGGACTTTCAGATCATCGTGAGCCATGCGGCAAATATGAACATTTCGTGAACATCTCGCAAGATTTATCTGCGCTGATAAAAGATCTCGCTATTGCCCCGGAGCTTCATGCTGCCTAAGTACCCTGCAGACGGGTGCTGCTTCTCTCGTGACTGGTTACGTTCCAGTGGCCTTAAGCAAATCCGAGGGAGCTGGCTCTGTCCTGGCCCTGGTCAGGTTACCTGGCGCCCACCTGTAAATACAGGTCCTCGGGAATAAAGAACCAAACGGTTACAGCGGGCCCGTCACTTCCGCCAGACCCGGATGATAACCTTTAAAGACGCTTCAGCGTCTGTTCAGAGGGTGTCTTTTCTGTTCGACGCGCACCGGGATCAGCAGTTCATCATGCTGCGGGCGGGCGAAAAGCCGGTCGATCATACGCACAAGGAAGTCAAACATTACCCATCTCCTTCACATCTAAGATGGCATCTGCGTCCGGATTGTCCAGAGGATACCTTTCCAAAGTGTGAATTCCGCGACACTTTGCGCAGCCCTACGGCGTCTTTACACCATAAGTTGTACCGAATTCACGGGGTTCCCCCTCAGGCATCGTCGTCTGCCCGCGCTGCGGCCGTAATGCCCCAGGCAAACTGAACCCCTGAAAAAACGATTCCATTGAGTACCCAGAAGACGAAAACCGCCATAAGCGCCACGTCTGAACCTGAAACGAGATGCCACAGATTTCCAACGTTGAGCCACAGAACCAGTGCGACAAATGCAGCGGCAGCTGCAAAACCGGTCAGAGCGCTGGTGAAATACAGTCGGACAACGCGTGGCATACCAATTCCGTGTGATATCTCTTACGCCGGGAGACGTAGCTCCTCATCCGGCGCTGTCAAAGGCCTCCGGGCGGGCTTCGCGGGCCATATGATCGAGCACAGCGTTGACGAAGCGCGGCTCGCGCCCTTCGGGAAAAAACGCCCGGGCCACGTCAACATATTCGGTGATGACAACCTTCGGCGGCGTTGATTTTGCCCGCAGTTCAGCACCCGCGGCACGGAACAGCGCCCGGATAGTCGGGTCGATCCGCGCGATCGGCCATTTCGCAACCAGTGCTCGGTCGGTCATCTGGTCGATCGGCGCCTGGTAGTTCACAGCACCCTCCATGACATCCGCAAAGAGGTCCATATCCCCTTCCTGCATCGCTTCGCCTTCGTATTCCGCGCCAAAACGGTAATCCAGGAACTCGCGCTGCACGGCCTCAACGGTCTGTCCGGACTGCTCCATCTGGAACAGGGCCTGGACCGCATAGAGTCGCGCGGCCGACTTCATTTTGCGGCGTTGATTGCCGGAGAGATTGCCGTGGGCAGATGTCATGTCGTCTGGGATCCGTCTGTATCGCCGGCAATCCGGTAGCTGTCGCCCGCGGGCTTGAAACCGATGCCTTTTGTCTGGGCGCCCCACTTACGGCTGAGTGCAATCAGATGCAAGGCTGCCGCCGCTGCGCCACCACCTTTGTTCTGCCCTTCCGGGTCAGCACGGACTTCGGCCTGCGCGCGGTTCTCGACAGTCAGGATACCGTTGCCAATGCAGAGCCCCTGCAGGCCCAGCAGCTGAATGGCCCGCGAACTGTCATTGCAGACCGTCTCGTAATGCGTCGTTTCCCCGCGGATCACACAGCCCAGCGCGACATATCCGTCAAAATTACTTTTGCGGTCTGAGATCCCGATGGCCGTCGGCACTTCGAGAGCGCCGGGCATCTCGATGATGTCCCAGGTCCCGCCGACCGCCTCAATCTGCGCCTTTGCGCCGGCCACGAGGTTGTCTGCGATGTCCCGGTAATAGGGTGCGACCACGATCAGCAGTTTCACCGGCTGGTCGAAGTCCGGCATGTCGGGGGTGTAGTGCTGTTCACTGGCAGCCATTGATCAGTCCTCGGAAATGGGGCGCGTGCCCACGATGCGCAGGTTATAGGCCTCAAGACCTGTATATTTGGTTTGTGGGCTGTCGGTCAGCAGCACCAGGTCCGTCAGGCCCATGGTCGACATGATCTGGGCGCCAACACCTGTACGTTTGATCGTACGGGGGCCATCGTCGTCATCTTCGTCCAGCCGCAGGCGCGGATGTGGTTCCCGGAACAGCAGCACGGCGCCGCGGCCCTCTTCGGCAATGATCTGCATTGCACGCGGCAGCTCGTCGGTTGGCCCAGGCCCCAGGCCCAGAACGTCTTCCAGCGCATTGAGTGCGTGGGTCCGCACCAGCACCGGCTCATCGGTGGTGATGTCTCCCTTGGACAACATCACATGATCCGTGCCGGTGATTTTGTCCGCAAAAACGCGCATGTGCCATTCGCCGCCATAAGCCGACGTCACCATGCGGCTGTCACGCTGCTGCAGCAGGTTGTCGTGCTTGAGACGGTAAGCGATCAGATCGCTGATCGTGCCGATTTTCATTCCGTGCTCGGCTGCAAACTCAACAAGGTCGGGCAAACGGGCCATTTCGCCGTCCGGCTTCATGATTTCGCAGATCACGCCCGACGGATGCAGCCCGGCCAGACGGCTGATGTCCACCGCCGCTTCGGTATGCCCTGCCCGCATCAGCACGCCACCGTCACGGGCGCGCAGCGGAAACACGTGCCCCGGCGTCGCGATATCGGCCTGGCCCTTGTCCTCGTCAATGGCTGTTGCGATGGTCAGCGCCCGGTCTCCTGCAGAGATCCCTGTGCTGACGCCCTCGCGCGCCTCGATCGAGACCGTGAACGCAGTCTCATGGCGCGAAGAATTGTTGACCGCCATCATCGGCAGCGCCAGCGTGTCGATACGCGCCGCTTCCATCGGCAGGCAGATCAGCCCGCGCCCGTGCAGCGCCATGAAATTGACCGCAGCCGCATCGGCGAACTGCGCGGGGATCACCAGATCACCTTCGTTCTCACGATCCTCGTGGTCCACAAGGATGAACATGCGCCCCTGACGCGCGTCCTCGATGATATCCTGGATCGGAGAGATGCTGGCACGCAGCGTCTGCTCGACGGGTCCGGGTGTCTCAAAACTCATGGGTCTCTGGCCTCTGGTGTCCTGAGCAAGCGTTTAGACCAGCCGCCGCGCATTGACCAGATGTCTGAGCGATCAGTCAGTGTGCATTTCCGCAAGGCGCGCAACGTAACGGGCCAGAGTGTCGATCTCCAGGTTCACCCGGTCGCCAGTTGCAACATCCCCCCAGGTAGTGGCCGTTTTGGTGTGCGGAATGAAATTGATCCCGAAGGTCAGTCCATCCACCTCGTTCACCGTCAGCGACGTCCCGTTCAGTGCAACCGAGCCTTTCGGTGCGATAAACCGCGCCAGATCATCGGGTGCGCGCAGGGTGACACGTGTGCTGTCCCCCTCTTCAGTGACGGAAACGACCTCGGCCACCCCATCCACGTGTCCGGACACGATATGCCCGCCCAGTTCGTCACCGACGCGCAACGCACGCTCCAGGTTCACCCGCTTGCCGGGCGCCCAGGTATCCAGGTTCGTTTTGCTGACAGTCTCTGCACTGATCTGAACCTCATACCAGCCGGGGCCAAGCGCCACGACCGTCAGGCAGACACCGTCCGACGCGATCGATGCCCCCATGTCAATGGCCGCCGTGTCATAAGCTGTGCTGATCCGCGCGCGCAGATCACCCTCCTGGACGGTTTCGGTAATGGTGCCGATATCTGTGATGATTCCGGTGAACATTGCAGGCCCCTGTGCTGTGTCTGTCCTGACCTAGCTGTGCGACCATGACCTTGCAAGCCCTGCCCCCGCCGGATTGTCCGATCCGCAGGACAGAGAGTGCTGACGCGGGCAGCACTGGCACCGTTCGACCGCGCTTCGTGACCTCAGCAGAGTGTCGTCGGTCGTGGCACCAACTGGCCAACTCCGGCTTTCAAAGGCTGATTTTTATGCGCAAAATCGCCGGCAAAGCGCGGCCCATCCGCAACAGTTCCACGCCGCAAACAATGGTCTGATGCCATAATATCTTGATTTTTCCGCAACTCAGCGGCTAGTTTTAACGCAATCACGCCGGAAAACCGGCGGAATGAGGCAGAAAAACAGGTCGAGGAGACCGAGCAGTGAAACCTTTCGGCATCCGGTGGGCGCGCCCCATCGCTGTGGTGGCGGCCTTGGCCGTCTTATCGTCGTGCGGACTTCCCAAGACAGGACCAAACAAGAAACAGATCTACAGCGGCTCCGTGCAACAGGAAGGCGATGCTTTCGTTGTCGAGGTCAATGACCGTGTGACGCGCGCAACCGCAGTGGTCCCCGCGCTTGGGTTCTCCGAAAGTTTCCGCAATGCAAATGTCATGGGCTCAGATACCATTCAGGCAGGTGATGTTCTTGGCCTGACGATCTGGGAAAACGTTGACGACGGCCTGCTGGTCGGCGAGGCCCAGAATGCCACATTGCTGGAAACTGTGCAGGTCGACGGCGCGGGCTTTATCTTTGTGCCCTACGCGGGCCGCATTCGTGCCGCCGGAAACTCACCCGAGGCCATCCGGCGCATCATCACCGAAAAACTCGAAGAGCAGACACCCGACCCACAGGTCGAAGTGCGCCGCATGGCAGGCGATGGCTCAACGGTTTCGCTGGTGGGCGCTGTTGGCGGACAGGGTGTCTATGCCATTGAACGTCCGACCCGGACCCTCTCGACCATGCTGGCCCGCGCAGGTGGTGTCACGATTGAGCCTGAGATTGCGCAGATCACGGTGCTCAGGGGACATGAAACCGGCCGCATCTGGTTCCAGGACCTTTATTCTTTCCCCGAACTCGACATCGCATTGCGGGGCGGTGACCGGATCCTCGTCGAAGAGGACACACGGTCTTTCACCTCGCTTGGCGCGACGGGCACTCAGGCCCGCGTTTCCTTTGAATCCCAGAACCTTTCCGCGCTGGAAGCCATCGCCCAGGTCGGCGGGTTGGTTGCCAGTTCATCGGATGCGACGGGCGTTTTCGTGTTCCGCAATGAACCTGATGTCATCGCCTCCGAAGTGCTGGGACGTGATGATCTGGTTGGCGCGCAGCGCATGATCTATGTGCTGGATCTGACGCAGCCGAATGGTCTCTTCCGGGCGCGGGACTTCGTGATCCGGGACGGTGACACGCTTTACGTTACCGAAGCACCGCTGGCACAATACAACAAGACCATTGCTGCGATCTTCGGGTCACTGGTTGCACCGCTGGCGAATGTCGATCAGCTCGCCAACTGACGGCGCGTGACCGGCGCAGTTCCTCCAACACCACCCGCCGGGCCCGAAAGTGCCCGGCGGCTTTGCGCCGGGGATGACAGTTTCTGGGAGCAGCCGGATGTCCGCCGTGTTCTGGAGCTGTCAGGCTACAGGGTCACAACAGATGATCCCGGCCCACAGGATCTTATCGCTGTCCGGGCGGGTTTCCCGCCGGAAGCCACCCCGGCAGATGAAAGGAACGGCCATCTCTATGTAGACGATGCCTTTCTCGGGCAGTTGCCTCCCGCCTCCGGGCGCACGTCATTGCCAGGTCTGACACTTGATACGCGTGGCCCGCATTTCGACCCCGCGCAGCCGTCCGACCTCGAACTCCTGCTTGCCACACATCCATTGGACGACACGGCACTTCTGGATGAGGCCCGTGGCGGTATCGCCCGCTTCTGCGAGGCACATCTGGGCGCTAATAACGCCGTACGCACCGACATCGTGCCGCCGCCACCGGGATACGTACTGATCTTCGATCAACCCCGGAATGATCCCGCCGTCAGCGCCTGTGGCGCAGACCGCAACCGCTTTCTGGAGATGCTTTTTGTCGCGCGCGAGGAACATCCCGGCGCACCGGTCCTGATCCAGCAGCACTCTGGAACACTGCAGGGTGGCAGGCAGGGTCACTTTGGTGATGAGGACACCGGGGAAACCGTCCGTTTTCTGACCGATCCGGTCAGTCACCAGTCCCTCTTCGAAGGCGCGGTCGGCGTTTACACTGTCTCTTCTCAGGCCGGGTTTGACGCCATCTTCGCCGGTCACAGACCGCGTGTCTTTGGCCAGCCGTTTTACGCAGGCTGGGGCCTGACAGACGATGAATTCCCGGTTCAACGCCGTCAGCGCAGACTGACCCGCGCCCAGCTCTTTGCCGGGGCGTTTCTGATCTATCCCAGGTGGTACAGTCCCTTTGCCGATGATCTGTGCACAGGAACCGAAGCACTTGAAATCATGGCTGCCCGCGCCCGCGCATGGCGCGAAGATCACCGCGGCTGGGTTGCCTCTGAAGTCCCGCAGCAAAAACGGGACGCGCTTCAGAAAACTTTTGGCCACTGGCAGCCTGTGATTTTTGAAGATGATCCGGGCAGGGCCCGGGCGACCGGACGCCCCTGGATGGTCACAGCCGATGCAGCGACAATGGGGCACCGCGATGCTGTCCAGACAACAGAGGGCTTTCTGCGCGCCGATCTTACAGGTCCTGCTCTCTCGTTTGCCACGGACATCGCAGGCAACTTCTCTGATCCGGCAACGCCCAGCCAGCTGGAAGACCTGATTGCGCTGCGTACAGATCTGCGCCCGGATCAGGAAAAGCGCGCAGAAGCGTTGATCAGATCGCTGCGAAAGCACGGGTTCGTCCACACTGATGCCACCGATCCTCTGCCCGATCTGGCAGCGGGTGAGCGCATTCTGGTGGCAGGTCAGGTCGAAGACAGCGCGTCAGTCCGGGCAGAATCCAGCCGGATCACCACAAATGTGGCCCTTCTGGAGGCGGCCCGGGCCGCTCATCCGGATGCTGTGCTCCTCTACAAACCACATCCGGATGTGGTTGCAGGCCTGCATGACGGCGGAACGGTTCCGCAGAATGCCGCCGATGTGATCCTGGGAAATGTCCCCGCGGCGGCAGCGCTGGATGTCACCTCGCACCTCTGGACAATGACATCCCTGCTCGGGTTCGAAGCCCTGATCCGCGGAATCCCCGTCACAACGACCGGGGCACCGTTTTACGCGGGCTGGGATCTGACCACCGATCTGGGCGACATACCGCCACGAAGACGCGCCAGGCCGTCGCTGGCAGGCCTCGTGCATGCCTGCCTGATTGACTATCCCCGCTACACGGACCCGCAAACCGGACTGCCCTGCCCCGTTGAGACGGCGGTTGCGCGAATAACCTCAGATAAAGACGTCCACCCGCGAACGGACAAGAGAGAATTATCCGGCTTGCAGCGGTTTTTTGCCAGATTTCTTCGCAGCTGACAGCGGATCAGGAACGTGGCCGGCGCCAGATGTGCAGAACATCCCCACCCACCTGCGTGCAGGAAACAAGCCTGTACCGGGCCGCCTGGTCAAGGCGTCCCAGCCCCAGCGCACCAACCGACGGCAGCCCCTCCGCTCCTATTCCGAGCCCGGCAGTGTATCCAACCAGCTGATCCACCAGGTCGGCCTCGATCAGCGAGGCCGCAAGCGCACTGCCTCCCTCGCAGAAAATGCGCGTCAGACCATGACCGGCCAGCTGACGCATGATGTCGCCCGGATCGAGCTGTGCACCGACCGCAGCACAGGGCAGCAGGACGGCACCCAGGTCTTCCCAGATCCGCACAAGAGACGGGTCCGCATCCCGGCCATGGCACAGAATAACCGGTGTTTCCTGCGCGGTTCTGGCCAGTGTTCCCATCAGCGGCAGGTCCAGCCGCCGGCTGATCACAACGCGCGCTGGTTGCCAGTCCGTCCCCAGCCCCCTGACTGTCAGCGCAGGATCATCCTTGCGCGCCGTGCCCCCGCCCACCATGACCGCATCGTGATGCGCCCGCATCGCATGCACATGACGCCGGGCCTGAGGCCCCGTGATCCACTGGCTTTCACCCGTACCGGTGGCAATACGTCCGTCAAAGCTGGAGGCAAGCTTGAGCGTCAGGAAGGGACGGTCCAGTTCAATCCGCGCGAAAAAGCCCGCATTGGCATCCAGCGCCTCGTCCTGCAGAACACCGGTGTCCACTTTTATGCCCGCCTCTTCGAGCATGCTGCCACCGCGACCGGCAACGCGCGGGTCCGGGTCCGGTGTGGCATAGACAACGCGCGCCACACCCGCATCAATGAGCGCCTGAGCACAGGGTGGGGTTTTTCCGTGATGGGCACAGGGTTCAAGTGTCACGTAAACATCGGCCCCCCGGGCAGCTCCCCCGCCTGAGCCAGTGCGACCGTCTCTGCATGCGGACGCCCCCCTGGTTGCGTCCATCCGCGACCCACAACGAAACCGTCCCGTACAATGACGCAGCCCACGGCCGGATTGGGCCAGACACGGCCGAGACCTCGGCGCCCGAGTTCGAGCGCCATCGCCATGAACCGCGTGTCTTCGTTCACTCTTCGGGCGGCACGTCAGGCCGCAGCTCACTTACAAATTTGTCGAAATCGTCAGCCGCCTGGAAGTTCTTGTAAACACTGGCAAAACGCACGTACGCAACTGTGTCGATACGGGCGAGCGCTTCCATGACGATCTCACCGATCTGTTTGGAATTGATATCGGTTTCGCCCATGCTTTCCAGCCGCCGGACAATACCTGAAATCATCTGGTCAATACGCTCCGGATCGATGGGGCGTTTCTGCATGGAAATCCGGATCGACCGTTCAAGTTTATCGCGGTCAAAATCCTCGCGCTTGCCATTGGATTTAATCACCACAAGATCGCGCAGCTGTACACGTTCGTATGTCGTGAAACGGCCACCACAGGCCGGACAGAACCGGCGCCGCCGGATCGAAACATGATCCTCCGCCGGCCGGCTGTCTTTTACCTGAGTATCGATATTTCCGCAAAACGGGCAGCGCATGGGCCGTCCCCCTTCTCCAGTTCTCTGCCTCTTTTGTGGGATCAGCGCCCCACTTGGCGATACTTATAGGCGACAGACTAAGTTTTGGGTAGAGGGGAAATCAGGACCCCCGATTTAGTGGCGGATCGTGGCTTTACCGCGACGCCAGAAACTGCAGGGCAATCTGACGGCGGTGCGGGTGCCGTCTGTGTTCAAAGAGATAAACCCCCTGCCACGTCCCCAGCGCAGGACGCCCGCCAACAACCGGGATCGACAGGCTCACAGGCATCATCGCCGCCTTAATATGAGCCGGCATGTCATCCGGCCCTTCAAGCGTATGTCGCAGGTAGCGCATTGACGGGTCATCGGCCGGGGGCACCAGGCGGTCAAAAAACGCGCGCAAGTCGTCCTGCACATCCGGATCAGCGTTCTCCTGAATGAGAAGTGATGCAGACGTATGCCGCACCATAAGCACCGCAACACCGTCGCCCTCATCCAGCAGCATCTGCGCAAAGGGTCTTGTAAATTCGTAGAGCCCCGGCCCGTTCGTATCCAGTTCGATCACTTTCATGACCGCAGGCTGCCCCCGATACGGCACATCTGTAAAGGCTCAGAACCTGTCCAGCAGTTCATCAACAAACACATCGCAAAAGTTATGAGCATGGAAAACTGCAAGGTTTTCGCCCTCGCGGCGGACCGATACCGAATAGGATGGCGGTGTGTTCCTGAGCCGGTCATCAGGCGTCAGAGTGTAGGCCACAGCCGTCGCGCCCGCGCGTGTCCGTGACGGACCACGGGGCGTCAGTACGTACAGACGTTTGCGGGGTCCGTCCCGCCCGGCCCATATGGTGTAGTCTGCTGCGGCGCACCAGATCGCACTGGCCCCCGCGCCCCGGCTTTCAATCACTTCGAAAGTGTCCTGCGTCATCGGTACAACGTCGAGACGATTGACCGCGAGATAGGACTGGGCCGACGCAGGCAACACCCAGAGTGCCAGACATATTCCTGAGAGCATCGCACGCATTTCATTCCTCCACGCAACGGACGATGCGACCCTAGCCTGGCAATTTGCATCCGCCAAAGGGTGCAACTGTGGCGCGGTGCAGTTCCGGCAGACCTGTGCGCCTCAGACAACGGTCCGGGACCGGCGTCACCGGAAAATCCGGTCTCCCTGCTCATCAATGACCTGCTTTGCCTTGCTGACCGACGCTTCCTGTGCGGCCTCCAGCCCCTGCAGGGTATCCGCGCGGATCAGGGTGTGGCTGCGCATCTCGCCATCAATCTCTTTTTCGACGGTCGCCGAAATGCGGAACGTATTCCCCTCGGCAATCGGTGTTGGTGTGATGCGGAAGCCCTTGTAGGTCACGGCTTCAACCTCGGGCGTTTTGTTGCCACCGACGCCGAATAGGTTTTTGAAAAATGCCATTGGTGTTCCCCTGTTCTTGTGGCGTTCAAAGTAACGCGCCACGCATACGCTGGAAAGGGTGTCACCTGGCAGATCAGTCGCTGAATCAGATGTGCCAAAACGCGTAGCGGAAATGCTACCCGTACTTGTTTGGTTCGACGATTGGTCAGTTACGAGATTTCTGTGCCTGCCAATATCTGCGGAATGCTTAGATCAGTGCTGCCCGCTCCAATGGGTAATATGCAATGTCAGCTGTTTGAGAGGCACCGCCTCCCGAAACCCAGTCCTCGCCAGCCGTT
Organism: Roseobacter sp. S87; assembly: GCF_055693285.1. The sequence continues at coordinate 660,028 of NZ_JBVFTR010000004.1, read as the reverse complement.
TTTGCCTCCGCATCGGTCCGATTGTCGTTTACTTCGTAGAAGTAGCGTCCTGTTTCAAAAGCCTTCTTTAAAGCTGCGAACAACCGGTCAGGTTCCCGGAAATCCGCGTGAACCGTATGACGACTTTTGGCATCAGTCAGTAGTTTCTCACGCACAGATGTCGGAAGGCCATTCCAGATCCTGGAAAAGTCATGGTTATGGGGGCGATTCCCGGTTTCAAGCACCGCAATAGCCTTTAGAAAAATCTCGAACTCGATCAAACCAAGCATTGCTGCGCCTGATCCGCTTGAACCTGCGCTGCGGGAAAGAAGCGCTTCGTCGGCCAGGTAATCTTCGGCCAGCACAACCATTCTGCGAGCAACCGAACGACGATGATCCCCCTCGAACGTAGTAATGCGGACGCGTTACTGATCCAGGAAACTCCGCAATTTGCGCGACCGCGACGGATGCTTCAGCTTACGCAACGCCTTCGCTTCGATCTGGCGGATACGTTCGCGGGTCACGCTGAACTGCTGGCCCACTTCTTCGAGCGTGTGGTCGGTGTTCATGCCGATGCCGAACCGCATGCGCAGCACGCGCTCCTCGCGCGGTGTGAGCGAGGCCAGCACGCGGGTTGTGGTTTCCTTGAGGTTTTCCTGAATGGCGCTGTCCAGCGGCAGCACGGCATTTTTGTCCTCGATGAAATCACCCAGCTGGCTGTCTTCCTCGTCGCCAATCGGCGTCTCCAGAGAGATCGGCTCCTTGGCGATTTTCATCACCTTGCGAACTTTCTCCAGCGGCATCTGCAGCTTCTCGGCCAGCTCTTCCGGCGTCGGTTCCCGCCCGATTTCGTGCAGCATCTGGCGGCCCGTTCGGACCAGCTTGTTGATCGTCTCGATCATGTGCACAGGGATACGGATCGTGCGCGCCTGATCCGCGATGGACCGGGTGATCGCTTGCCTGATCCACCATGTCGCATATGTGGAGAATTTATAGCCGCGGCGGTACTCAAACTTATCGACCGCCTTCATCAAGCCGATGTTGCCTTCCTGAATAAGATCAAGGAACTGCAGGCCGCGGTTCGTGTACTTTTTGGCGATTGAGATCACGAGGCGCAGGTTCGCTTCGACCATCTCTTTCTTGGCCTGACGCGCCTCTTTTTCGCCCTTCTGCACTTGTTGCACGATGCGGCGGAATTCAGAGATATCAAGACCAACATACTGGCCGACCTGCGCCATGTCTGCGCGCAGTTCTTCGACCTTGTCGGTGGAGCGTTCGATGAACATCTGCCAGCCACGACCGGATTTCTCGGCCATCCGCTCCATCCAGTTCGGGTCCAGCTCGTACCCGCGGTATTCCTCGATGAATTCGCGGCGGTTGATACGCGCCTGGTCGGCGAGTTTCACCATGGCGGAGTCGATCTGCATGATCCGGCGGTTGATGCCGTAAAGCTGGTCAATCAGCGCTTCAATACGGTTGTTGTGCAGGTGCAGTTCGTTCACCAGCAGCACAATTTCCGAGCGCAGTTTCTGGTAGAGCTCCTCGTCCGCCTCAGAGAACGTACCGTCCTCGTTCAGCGTCGCGGAAATCCGGCTGTCCTGCATCTCGCTGAGTTTGATGTAATCGTCTGCGATGATGTCGAGCGCTTCGAGAACCTGCGGCTTCAGCGCTGCCTCCATGGCCGCGAGGCTCATGTTGGCCTGTTCATCCTCGTCGTCGTCATCGTCCTGAGCGATCGGGTTGCCATCAGCATCCAGCTCCGGACCCTGGTCCTCTTTCTTGGCAGCAGTGCCATCGGCAGCCACGACAGGTTCGTCAACGGCGCCATCCTCGTCCATCTGGTTGCCGAACGTCGCTTCGAGATCGATCACATCGCGCAGCAGAATTTCCTCTGACAGGAGTTCGTCACGCCAGATTGTAATCGCCTGGAAGGTCAGTGGGCTCTCGCACAGACCCGCAATCATTGTGTTCCGGCCGGCCTCGATGCGCTTGGCAATCGCGATCTCGCCTTCGCGGCTCAGCAACTCCACAGAACCCATTTCGCGCAGGTACATGCGGACGGGATCATCGGTGCGGTCGAGTTTTTCGGCTGTACCGGAAGACACCGCAACTTCGCGCGCGCCATCGGTGGTGGTCAGCTCGGTGGAGCCTTTAGCCTCTTCTTCCTCAGCGTCCTCGTCCTCAATGATGTTGATGCCCATTTCAGAGAGCATCGACATCACGTCCTCAATCTGTTCCGAACTCACCTGATCAGGTGGCAGAACCGTATTGAGCTGGTCGTAGGTGATGTAGCCTTTCTCGCGGGCCTCGCCGATCATCTTTTTGACGGCAGCCTGGCTCATGTCGAGCGAGTGACCGGACTCCTGGTCGTCGGGTTTGGCGTCTTCGCTGGTGTCTTTCGCGGCCATTCAAAACTCCTGCATCCGAATCGATTCGCTGCGCCGAATCACTCAAGAATCATCTCGTGTTTTGGGGGAATCTTCCACCCGATAACCCATGTTTTCTGCATTTACGGGGTTCAAATATGGTTAATCGTGCGTTTTTTGCTTCGCTATGCTCTGCAACAGCGCATCGAATGCACTGCGTTCATCACGACTGATTCGCATCCCGTTCTCACTTACGTCGTATTCCGCTCTGTCTTCCTGCCCGCTGCGTCGCGCAACATCTGCAGCACGGGCGGCTTCTGACAGTCGCCAGGTCAGCCCTTCGTCAGCTTCCCCGGTAAGATCTTCGGCAGCTTCACTGATTTCTGCGGAGAGCCCGCGTTCGCTCGTCAGCTTGGCCAGCTCTTCATTAACCGTCATGCGGGCCCGGTCGGTATCTCCCGGTGCGCGGATGCACGGCACCACCGACACGTGGCGCTGTGACAGCAGGTTTTCAAGGGCGTCCGCCCCGATAATTTCCGTCAGCGCATCGCGGCAGTCCTGTTCCGGCCGCCCGGCGACCCGCAGGAGCGTATTGCGCAGTGTATCGTGGAACGGATCGGAACACTCCATCTGCTCCAGCCCGGATTCGAATTCTTCAATGATCTCAGGGCTGGTGACCAGCACCGCCAGAATAACCGCTTCGCGCAGCCGCGCAGTTGCAGCTTCGCCTTCGGCTGTCGCCAGAACTGACGCCCGCGTGGTCGGCATCGCCTTTTCGGCACCCGGCTTCCAGGCACCGCGCGATGCGCGCGGCCCGCCACTGGTCCGCTGTGGCCGGAACAGCTGATACCGCAGTTCCCTGATTGCTTCGCCATAGTGTTTGCGAATGGAAGGATCCACGATCAGCTGGATTTTCTCACGCAGCGCTTTGTCGAGCGCAGCCTTGCGTTCCGGGCTGTCGAATACCCGCCCGTCGGTTTCACGCTGCCACAGAAGGCTCACCATCGGCATGGCGTCATCAAGGAGCTTCTGCAGGGCCGGCGCCCCCTGGGCGCGCAACAGATCGTCGGGGTCCTGCCCCTCGGGCATAAGAGCAAACCGCAAAGAACGCCCCGCTTCCAGCAGCGGCAGCGCCAGATCAATAAGCCGCATGGCCGCACGCAGACCGGCAGTGTCGCCATCAAGCGCTATGACGGGCTCCGGCGCGATACGCCACAGCATCTGCAGCTGATTTTCGGTGATCGCGGTGCCCAGCGGGGCTACTGCCGCCTCAAACCCGGCAGACGCCAGCGCGATGACGTCCATGTAGCCTTCCGCCACAATCAGTTGCTGGCCCTTTCCGGCGGCCGCCCGCGCGGGGCCGTGGTTATACAGGTTGCGCCCTTTGTCGAAGAGCTCGGTCTCCGGTGAATTCAGGTATTTGGCGTTGTCGTTGGGGTCCATAGCGCGGCCACCAAAGGCCACTGCCCGGCCCCGGGCATCGCGGATCGGATAAATGATGCGGCCCCGGAAGGTATCATAGGGTTTGCCCCCTTTCGTCGAGGGCTTGGCCAGCCCGGCACCGAGGATCAGATCGTCCGCAACGTTCTTGCCTTTAAGGTGATCCCAGAGCCCCTGCCACAGATCAGGTGCAAACCCGATTTCCCACCGCTCCAGCGTTGCGGCATCCAGCCCACGGCGGTCGAGATAGTCGCGCGCAGCTGCCGCGGCACCAGTATTCAGCTGCAGCCGGAAGAAGCGCACTGCCATCTCCATGACGTCCGCAAGCTCAGTGCGTCTGTCAGCCTTTTCCTGCGCCTTCGGATCGCGTGCAGGCATGGTCATCCCCGCTTCGCCGGCAAGAATGGTCACAGCCTCCATAAAGCCCACGTTTTCGGTCTCGCGGACAAATGAGATCGCATCCCCTTTGGCATGGCAGCCAAAGCAGTAATAGAACCCTTTCCGGTCATCTACGTGGAAGGACGCGGATTTTTCCTGGTGGAACGGACAGGGCGCCCACATGTCACCCTTTGCCTGATTGGATTTGCGCGGATCCCAGATCACTTTACGCCCAACGACGGAGGTCAGGCTCAGGCGGGTACGCAGTTCGTCAAGGAATCCGGGAGGCAGGCTCATAACACTTTATCGGCAAGCCCCGCGACCGAGTCCAGACGCAACGCGCCGCCCCCGGCCGATTAAGCTGTCAGCGCAGGACGCGGCCCGCGCGGGTGCTTACTGGCCGAGCTTCAGACACTCGGTGTACCACCAGGTCTTCAGATCTTCTGTTTTCAGATCCTTGCGCGATTTCTCGTAGATGGACGGTGCCAGCAACGGAATGATGTTGTTGTATTTTTCCGGCCAGGTTGCATCTGCAGACAGGCTGGACGGGAGATCGCGTTCCTTGACGCCATCCAGACGCGCTTGTTTCACAGCCTGAACAACATCCGACTGATGACCACAGCTGATCTCTTTTTCGGTCTGGGCCGCCACCGGCAGCGCGGTCAGGGCGAGAACAACAGGAACAGCAGTACGCAACATGGGAAACCTCCGGTAATTTTCGCCAGCTTAACCCCGGGCCGCGACACCTTCCATAGCTGTTTTAAGCTCGTGCACGAGTGTCCGCGCCATCGACCTGAACACAAGGATCAGGAAACTGTCCGGACCGGTTCGGGTGACGGAGGCATTCATATGCATCACCTGACTGCGCACAGTATGTCCGCGCCGGAACGTGGAAGGCCGCAGATCAACAGGCACAAGCCGTGCGAGTACGTCGTCCGATCCGGCGCCGGTCAGCATAACCGCCGCCCATGCATCCGACTGATCCGTCAGGGCCGCATGCCCTGCGAGCGACGGATCGGGTGACGGTCCCATCAGCAGCGCCATGTCACGCCCGAACCAGATCGCCCGCGCACCTGCACGCCCCGTCGTGCAGTTCGGTTCCGGAAAGCGCATGCCATGCGCTGCCTCCAGCGCCTGCGACAACGCCTCTTCCCTGCCCTGCCAGGGCGCAAGCGTTGTCAGGACACCGGGATCCGCTTCCTCCAGCGTCACGCTTCCCACACTGACAGGCAGAAGTTCCGCACAGGGGCTTTTTGCAATCAGATCAGCCACGCAGACGGTCTCCTTCGGCATCCACAAACACAGGGGCGCAGATCACAACATCTGTTTCGATCTTCCGCAGGCCATCCACCAGCCGCACGGTTTCCCCGATCCGCTCCGGACCGCGCTCGATAAATCCAAGTCCGATCATATGACCGAGTGACGGCGAATAGGCGACCGAAGTAACATACCCCTGGTCGTTTTCCCGGCTCATCAGCGCCCCGGTGTTAAAAAGATGCGCGCCCGCTGTCATTTCGCCTGTGGCGCTCACCGGCTTCAGCCCGACCAGCCGCTGGCGCTGCGGATCCGTCAACCCTTCCCGCGCGGCCATCGTCTGGCCGATACAGTCCTTTTTGGCGCTGACCATCCTGGCGAACCCGATATCAAAGGCTGTTGTCCGCCCGTGGATTTCCGCGTGCGTGATATGCCCCTTCTCGATCCGCATCACATTGAGCGCTTCCATACCGTAAGCACCACCACCCATTTCAGTGGCTCGCTCTGTCAGCAGGCGGAAGAGGCTTTCGCCATACCGCGCAGGCACCGCCACCTCGTAGGCATGCTCTCCCGAGAAGGAGATGCGGAAGAGGCGCCCCTGAATGCCGCAGACGGTGACATCACCGCAGGACATGAAGGGCCAGCTGTCGTTATCGATCGGTTCGTCCAGCAACCCGTTCAGCAGGTCGCGTGATTTTGGTCCGGCGACGGCAAACTGCGCCCATTGCTCTGTGACCGACGTCAGCCGCACGTCCAGTTCAGGGCGCAGAACCTGGCTGACAAATTCGAGGTGCCGCATGACGTTCCCAGCCGCAGCAGTGGTCGTGGTCATCACGAAATGCTCAGGTCCCATGCGCGCGGTGGTCCCGTCATCCATCACGTGACCATCCTCGCGCAGCATCAGGCCATAGCGTACACGCCCTTCGCGCAGCGTGGAAAACGTATTGGTATAGACAAAATCCAGCAGTGCTGCGGCACCAGGCCCCTGAATATCAATCTTGCCCAGTGTCGAGACATCACAGACACCAACAGCCCCACGCACAAAGCCCACTTCGCGGTCACAGGATTGCCGCCAGGTCGTCTCCCCGGCCTGTGGGAAATAGGACGGCCGGTACCAAAGCCCCGCCTCGATCATCGGCGCGCCCATCGCTGTGCTGGCATCGTGGGATGTTGTGAACCGTTCCGGCGCAAACCCAGCACCTTGGGCCCCGGCACCGAGTGCGGCAATGGATACCGGGACAAAGGGGGCCGGTACGTCGTTGTCCCGGTCTCCGGAATGCCGCGCCCGGTCGCATCCGCCAGAACCGCGAGGGCTGCAACGTTCGAATTCTTGCCCTGATCCGGCGCCATTCCCTGCGTTGTGTAGCGTTTCATATGCTCCACAGACCGGAAATTCTCGGTCGCTGCCTGGCGTACGTCCTTGACCGTTACATCGTTCTGGAAATCGAGCCAGGCCCGCCCGTCGCCTGGCACCTCCCAAAACGGACTGACGGCAAAACCCGTGTCATCCGTTACCGGAACGTCGCCGGTTTTCGCCTTCAGACCGATATCACTCAGCGCATCCCGCGCGGCTGCAGCACCAGCCCTCAGGCAGTCTCCGGTCTCAAAATCGCCATTGCAGGCCCCCGCCACGTACATCCCCGGAACCGAACCCGGTGTGGGCACAAATGCCGCAATATCTTCGCGCCATGTGGGACGACCGTTCATGTGGCAGGTCAGATGCACCGACGGGTTCCATCCGCCCGACACGGCCAGACAATCCGTATCTATGGTGCGCGTCATACCAGCACCCCGGACGGACACGGATGTCAGCCCCATCCGCCCCGTGCTGCCTGTGACGACAGCGCCGGAATACACAGGGTAGTCACTGCTCGCGAGACTGACATCTGCCCGGCTGTCCACCACGGCTGCAACCTCGGCACCGGCCGCCAGCAGATCACGGGCCGTCCGATGCGCACCGTCATTGTTGCCGAATACAACAACACGCTGCCCAGCCAGAACACCCCACCGGTTCAGGTATGCCCGTACCGCACCTGCATTCATGATGCCGGGGCGGTCATTGTTTTCAAAGGCCACCGGCCGCTCCAGCGCACCGGCTGCCAGCACAGAACGGCGCGCCACAATCCGCCAGAAGGTTTCGCGCGGCAGGCCGGGAACGAAAGCATTTCGGTGATGGCTCACCCGCTCCAGCGCACCATAAGTTCCCTGATCATACACGCCGGTGACCGTCGTACGCCGCATCAGACGCACATTGTCCATCGCCTCAAGTTCGGCCACCACAGCGGCAGCCCAGGCACTGCCAGCAATACCATCCACCTGATGTGTCTCAGCGTTCAGACGCCCGCCCGGCAGGCTGTCTTCGTCCGCCAGTATCACGTCTGCCCCGGCG